>DATCIR010000220.1:0-43004 GCA_036507695.1 Gammaproteobacteria bacterium | reverse complement strand
CGTGAGATGTTCCCGATAGCCAAGATACGTGACTCGATCCACCCCTGAGGCCGCTTTCTTGTTTAACTTACGAAAGCAATACCTCAGCAGCGTTTCATCGAGGCAGCGCGATAAGTCTCGAAACCGGTAAGCCGGTTGCGTCTTTGCTTTGTAGGCTATTCCCCGCAAAAAGCTGAGCTCATAGTATTCCCAATCTTCCGCGTCGGGTATGAGGGGGCTTTGCAGGCTGCGTACTTCCGTCAAGTCCTTCCCCTTGTACGTGGCTCTCCCACGCTCCGAGTACTACGCTTGATCCGACTCCCACCGAGCCATCGGCCCTTATCCGCTTTACCGGCTTCGGAGCTTTCCTGATAGTATGAATCCATTTCCGGAAACCAGCATAGTCCCGTCTCCGCAGTGCTTCGTGTCTCTAGCAATTCAATCTCCTTCCATGTCTTCCTATCAGGGCCTCGATGGGGCTCCCAAGTTCTTGAATGCATCTGTTTGTACATGCCACAGTCTGAGGACTCCGGAGATCCTTCACATCCTTACCCTAGCGGATGCTTCTGTGTTGACTTCGGTGTGCGTTAAAACCCTCGTCGATCTCAATTGGCTTTTCGAAGCTGTTCCAACTTTCAGGCGCTGCGAACGCCCTACGGCCTGCACAATTCTCTGTGGACCCAAAACGCTTCGCGGGGCCGGCTCTACGCTTCACCCACTTTGTTCACCTTTGGAAATTCGTTTCTTACAAAACAAACTTCGGTTCCGCCATGGGCGCAACACTCGATACGGGTGGGTGGTTAGCCCTTACCCGACAGGGACTTTCACCCTGCAAGATGCACCAAGCTTCGCTTGGCGCACTAACGCCGCAAATCACCGGCGGCAAAAAGCAGAGCGAGGAACGAGCGGCGCTTTTTGCCGTCCGTGTGAATTTGCCTTGTTAGCCATTGCTTGGTTTCTTCGTAGTAAGCCATGCAGAAATCAGATTGACTCCAACTCCCCCTGCAGCGGCCGGAAAAAATAAAAGCCATATAGCGCTACTATTTTTCAGTACCGCCCAAACAGAATCGCGCCCCGTTTTTTCTGCTGGAAGAGTTTCAATATAATCAATTATTTCTATAAAAAGACCTGCCATCCACACACCGAGTGCTACAAGCAGGAACCCGCAACATAAAACCGACAATCTCCAGCTTTCGCCCCGGCTTAACCACGCCCAATACATCACTCCTAGTGCAGGGAGAATACCAAACAGCCAACCCACTACATTTGGGATATCTTGGATTGTAAACATCGGTTCCTCTCTTATTATTTATGGCTAACGTAAAGCGTAACTGGCGTATTTGTAGGGAGCGCAGCGACCGAAAAATGCGTCCATGTTTACGCGCTAGTTAGGCGGCAATAAATAAATCAAACATTCCCGTAATGCACAAAGTTACCATACCTGCCGCAAACGTAACCCATGACGCCAAAAATACTTTGTCCGTAAACTCTAAAGTATTTTTCTCATATTCTTTATCTTCATTAGAATGCGATACCACTACAACTATTTGAGCCAGTGTTGCAGATAAGATGCAAATTACAAAAAACAGGAGAGAAACAGGAATGAGTTTATGAGCCACTGGTATTTTCGGTAATTTTTCGTAAAACGCGACCAAAATAAGTATTGCGCCAGTTGATAATGTGGTCACGTGCTTGGTGTGGTCATGAAGAAGTTTTAGTTTTTCTATTTCCATTTATTCCTCGAATCACTATCTAGATATCATTTATACTTCTACTGCGAATTCCTTCAGATTTGTGTTACCAATTTCTATCGCAACATCTTCAAGTGTTTGGTAGGTTGCGTCTACGTTGCTTTTTAAGTTTCCGACAACGCCATCTTGAAAAGTTACATCTAACTTCCACCCGCCCGTCGGAGAGCGATAAGCTCGTGCTGATTTAAGATTCTTTCGATTACTCACAGGCATCTCCTTTTTCGAACTAAATAGCCTAACGTTCCGTTTGAGCCGCCGAAGGGGAGCGCAGCGACCCGAAGGTCGGCTCGAACCGGTTGTTGAACAAAGCCGCTACGCGGCAGAAAACCCAATTCATCGTTAGTTATCAATGTAAGTAAAGGGATAATCCTCCCGTACCCAATCCCGAGTACGTTAACTACGGAGGATTTTCCACATGAACCGATCACAACAAAGCCGTTTCAATAATCTGTATCAAGCCCACGTTAAAGCCCTCAAGCGTCAGGGCAAGGCCAGGGCCACGATTGATGCCTATGCCCGCGCCGTGCGGCGCATTGCCGAGTACTTCGATTGCTGCCCTGACCGTCTCAGCGTGGCGGATTTAAAAGACTACTTTTCCTCGCTGGTACAGTCCCATTCCTGGAGTACCGTCAAACTTGATCGCAACGGCTTGCAGTTTTTCTATAAACATGTGCTCGATAAACACTGGCAGTGGGTGGATATCGTGACCGCCAGGGATGGCGGAAATGCCGCTATTGCATGGAGCAAATAGCGGCCAAACCGCCCCAGGTGCGTTCGTTGCCCGACATTCTCACCCCTGAGGAGGTGGCAAGGCTGATCAACTCCACCCGCGAGTTGCGCTACCAGGTGTTTATCCTCACCACTTACAGCATGGGCCTGCGCCTGGGCGAAGCCCTGAATCTGAAGGTCGGTGACATCGATTCCCAGTTAAACCGTGCGCACATTCGCAACGGCAAAGGCCGGAAAGATCGCTATGTCATTTTGCCCGAACTCACATTGTATGCCTTACGCCAATACTGGTCTACCCATCGAAATCCCGTCTGGTTGTTCCACGAGGGCCGCACCAGTGAGCAGCAGTTTGCGGCAAAAAAACCCATGAGCCGGGGCGGCACGCAGGTGTCGTTTAAGAAGATCGTCACCGCATGCGGGATCCACAAACGTATTTCGATTCGCAGTTTACGCCATTGTTACGGGGCGCATTTAATGGCCGCCGGCGTGCACTTGCGCGCCATTCAGCAGGCGATGGGCCACGACAGTCCCAAGACCACCGCCGTCTACACTCAGCTCACCGAGCCGGCGGCGCAAAACGCCAACCGCATGATCAATGACCTGGTCAACGGCCTGGATCTGCGCTTTGCGGAGGTTAAAGCATGAATCTCGCCTCCGTTGTGCACACCTACCGCAGTGGCTTTGACGCCAAATATGCCGACACCATGACACCGGCCATGCAAAAGGCTATCAATGCGGTGCTGGCCTGTCGTACTGAACGCTATGGGCACATGACGCTGTCTTGTCCAAAGTGTCAAACCCAAGCCGAGCGCTATCACAGCTGCGGGCATCGCAGTTGCGGCTTGCCAGCACTATGACACGGGGCAGTGGTTGCAACGTCAGGCGCAGAAGCTGTTGCCTGTCGAGTACTATATGGCAACCTTTACCGTGCCACGACAGCTGCGAAACCTAGCGTGGCATCATCAACGCACGCTGTACGCCCTGCTGTTCGAGTGCGCGGTCAGCACCCTCAAAACCTTTGGTCTGAATGACAAGGCCCTCGGGGGTGAGCTGGGTTTAACCGCCGTGCTGCATACGCATTCGCGGCGATTGGCCTTTCATCCCCACGTGCACATGATCATCCCCGGCGGGTGCTACCTGCGCGCCCGGCGCCAGTGGAAAAAGCGCCGCGGCCAGTATCTGTTTAACGAGATCAACCTGGCCACGGTGTTTCGCGCGCGGATGCTGGCGGCCATCGCCAAGGCCGGATTTACGCTGCCGGCCAATCTACCCGCGCACTGGGTGGTGCATTGTGATCATGTGGGCAGTGGATTGCCCGCGTTGAAATACCTGTCGCGTTATTTGTATCGCGGTGTCATCGATGAGAACAACATCTTGTCCGATGATGGCGCCCAGGTGACGTTCCGTTACCGTGATAGCGAAACCAACGCGTTTAAAATCCAGCGCTGCAACGGCGAGGACTTCCTGTGGCGCGTGTTTCAGCATGCCTTGCCCAAAGGGTTTCGCCGGACTCGGGATTATGGTTTCTTGCACGGCAATGCGGCCAAGATCCGGCAGCTGATCCAGATGGTTCTAAACGTAACACTGCCTGTGCCGGAGCCTGGCATCCGCCCGGCGTTTATCTGCCGGCGGTGCCGATGTCCCATGCGCATCATCGCCTTCGTTCCGCCCAGTTGGCGTGCCGGATAATTAACAGCGTTGTGTCATGCGACACGCCTCACCCAAAATACACTCACAGAGGAGGCTTTAACGCTATGAGATAACCCCTTGCTTTTTATCGCCTGTGCCGGGCGAGGTCCTGACTCGCCCGCAATTTATGCTTGCGCCATGCAAGCCCTCTTTCCCTATTGAGATATTTGCTATAAATAAGTAATTTCTGAGTCACCGCCGGGCTTGTTCAACCAATGGATAAGGTCGCGGTTCGCTGCGCTCACGCGACCTATCCTTATTTGTTATGTTTCATATGCTGTCCATCCAGTTGCGTATCGAACATTGCGCAATCCCGAAAAGCAGATCGTAATTCGGCAGAAGTTGCTTAATTATCGCGGTGCCATCGTAATCCAGAAATTCTTGAAAGAAACGGTTGAATGATGTGGGCTCCCGATGAGGGGGCTGTTCGCCTCTATGGATGAAGCACGATCGGTGGGTATAAGAGTCAGAGAGAATGGTTCCAATCTCTTTATTCGAGAGGTCCGCGGGGTACTTTTCGAACCAATGTTTCTCAACAACGTGATCCATGCCGTGTGTCGGGGATATATCTCGAACGTAGTCAGCCAAGTCCTGAAGAGGATGGGAAACTACTTTCTCCCAGTCAGAGGCAGGGGCAAACGTGTTGATGAACTCAACGTATCGCTCTTTAAGGTATTGATTCTGACCTCGCGCTTCTCGATAGGCTTTTAGTAGCTGCGAAAACTCTTGATCATGCTGTGCTCGGCTGGACCATGCATCTTCATTGGGGTGCACTTTCCTCACCTTATCCCGTTTTATCGCGTGTTGCGCAACTGACTCTATCGCCGATACGATTAATAAATACGCCATGCCAAAGTCATCTCTCTTCGCTAACAGCTAGAGATGGACAAGGCGGATCGCCTGCATAAGAACGACGTATGTGGAGTAAGGCACTACATGCAATTGCGAAATTAGATGTCTCAATTCGTCTTCGTACTTTTGTAGAGTAATAGCCGTGAGCGACGTATGTACGCAACCTGGGCCAGCAGTAAGAACAGGATAAAAGAGTGAAAGTTCTACGGCATCGTGTTCTGTAAGACTCTCTCTCCTGCATAGATAATCATCTCGTGTCGACTTGCAGAGTCGGCCCGATGAGAAAGTAACAATCGAAGACAGTGCTATGCCGTAGAGATGTGAGTTATGAGAATCACACGATTCAGGATTATCAACTCTACAAATGAATGCGGAATACGCACCAGGTAGGTGGACACGCACTGATCGGTGAACTGTGCAATTGGGCAACTGCCAGTCCTTAGAAAGCTCAAAGTTAGTCAGAAGATATGAGTAGCTTGGTCCATCACGCAAACGAAAACGTTGTTCACCATTAGGCCGGAAAGCGCTGATGCACTCGTCGAACAACACATGATCAGCCGTTACGGCACGTGACACTGATCTCTCCTTGAAACATAATAGTTGTTTATACAGATTGTCATTTTCCAGACTTATCGACACAGTTTATAAATCTTTTTCCGAACATTGCCAATTGCGATTCACGTTGTCAATCAACTTTAGCTGACCGGATCTGCTATACCCGGTTTTAATGGGTAAGGTACTGCTCTTTTGCTGTTCTGATTTATTCTATTTTTCATATTGTTATAGCTTATATATGCCAACAATTCGAGCCAGCGGGACGATTATTTGAGTGCTCGCTCAATAGCACTCGCCACCGGTTGCCGGATTTTTTACCCATCAAAAGGTGTTTACCCGGCTGTATTTATTGCCTGTGTCAAATTTACTGACTTATCGACATTGTCACTAAGTCTGTAAAAGATAGATGGTGGACATATTGTTTGATTTTGATAGACTACTGCTTTTATAAGCAGTACCCCTTACACCACGGTTAAATTGCGCGCAAAACAATCGCGAGGGAGATTCCATGAAAACGGAGGCTATCGACCGGTTTTGGGAGAACTATATCAACAAAACAAAAACTGATAATGTTCCCACGCCTTCCATTCGCTGGTATGTAAAGCGAGTCGAGGAATTCATTAAGGCGCACCCCACCATTCAAATGGCGCAACATACTGTGCAAACGGTTCAAAGTTACCGGGAGAAATTGGGCCGAAATCCCAGGCTGGAGGATTGGCAGTTTAAACAAGCGGTTGATGCGTTAAAGATATTGTTTGTTGCCAGGGTACGGACGGATTGGGCTAGCCAATTTCCGTGGCATGACTGGATTGAATCCGCGGCCGGGTTGGAGCCGTCGCACGCTACCGTGGCCAGGGACAACCACAGGCCAGTAAGTTCTAATTACAGCGCACCGCAAAGTAACGGCGGCGACACCGTTGTCTTATCCACGTCCGATAATCGCTTGATCAATAAAGTGCGCATTGCGTATCCGCAGCACTTCAATAAATTGATTACCGAAATACGTGTTAAAAATTATGCGATCCGAACCGAGCAGTCTTACGAAAACGGGGTGGCTAGATACGTGGCGTTCCATGCCATGAACGACCCGGCGGCGTTGGATGGCAGTGCCGTAGCCGCGTTTCTTGAATATCGTGTGATTAAGCGGCAGGTATCGAGCAGCACACAGGGGCAGGCATTGTGTGCGCTGGTATTTTTTTATAAATACGTTTTGGAAAAAGAGTTAGGCGATATTGGGCACTTTACACACTCCAAAAAACCCCGGCGGTTACCCGTGGTGCTATCCCGCGCGGAGATAACCCGGTTGTTTTCCGGTATAAATAATCATACGCATCGTTTAATGGCGAATCTTTTATATGGCTGTGGTTTACGGCTGCTTGAATGCGCCCGCTTGCGGATATTCGATATTGATTTTTCCTACAATCATATTTTGGTGCGCAATGCCAAGGGTTATAAGGAGTGGGTCACATAATGCCAAAGCCGTAAAATTTCTCCGTGCGCGCGCTGCGCTCATAAACCGTGCACTACTAAATTGGTCAATGAACCATTACAGTGCGGCATTCACTTTTAACGGCTCGCAAAAACAGCGGGTTAGGCGCTGGCACAACAGTTGCTGTTCAGAAGCTAAGAAAACAATTTTATGTTGGCGGGAAATCCATGAGCACCGTTTTCGATCGCCAAGCTGTTACAATAGTCAGGCCGGTAATTTTCAATCCTGGCATGATGAGTTGCACTAGCCCGCATTTCTCACCAGGATCGCGGGAGCAGACGCGAAGACCAGTCTGAACCGCGATAGGCTAGGGAGCTGAACAGTGTGTCTTCGATTTATGATGCATAGCCATTTGTTTTTCCGTCTTTTCTTGATCGTTAGCGGCCGCCTGGTGAGAAATGCGGGCTAGGTCACTTTTAGCCGATACTTATCTCCAGGCATTAATAAATTAATCGCTCTGGAGCCAGCCTGTGATTTGAAGTAAGCCTGTGATTTGAAGTAAATAATGGAGCCATATATGCTAACGGGGTTTAACAAGGCAAACAGCGTTCGGGTTTATTTTCATTATGAGCCATAACTTTTCTTTAATGATTCATGGCGGCGCAGGCACGCTGAGTCACATTAAAACCGATAAGGACGCCATGCGTTACGCCGATCGTCTACGCGTTGTGCTGGAGCATGGCCGCTACGTGCTCAGCGTGGGTGGCTCGGCCATGGAGGCCGTTGAAGTTTGCGCGGTGATGCTGGAAGATGATCCGTTGTTTAATGCGGGTTGTGGTTCTGTGCTTAACGAAAACGGCAAAGTGGAAATGGACGCGGCCATTATGGACGGTAAGGACTTGTCCGCGGGGGCCGTCGCGGGAATCTCCAATATCGCCAATCCAATCATGCTGGCCCGGCTGGTGTTGGCCAAATCAGAACATGTGATGTTAGCCGGTGAAGGCGCCATGCGCTTTGCGGAACATTGCGGCATGGAACGCACGCCGGACAGCTATTTTTTAACCCAACAACGGATTGCGCAATTTGAAGCGGCCAGCAGTAAAAATCAACAATTGCTCGAGCACGATGACCCGGATCAGGAACCAAAATTTGGCACGATCGGTGCGATAGCGCGTGACAAACTGGGCAACCTGGCCGCGGCGACCTCCACGGGGGGCATCACGAACAAAAAATGGGGACGGATCGGGGATTCACCGATCATCGGCGCGGGCGTCTATGCCGACAACACCACCTGCGCGGTTTCCGCGACCGGTTATGGCGAGGATTTCATGCGCACCGTGCTTGCCAAACGGCTATCGGATTTAATCGAGCTCAAGAATCTTGACGCCCAACTCGCGGTCAAGCAAGGCATCGGCTACCTGCAATCCAGGGTCAACGGACGCGGCGGCGTGATTCTGATTGACCATCAAGGACGCTGCGCCAGCGGACATACGACCCGAAAAATGATTCATGGCTGGATTGAAAACGGCGGCGAAACGATGTACCGGATTTAGCTGGCTTTACTTTGCGGCTTGGGCAAATGCTCGCATTCCAGAAAAATCCTTTTCTCGCACCGGGCGCAAACATTTTTATCAAGATGCTGCTCAATAATGACTTTGAGCGCCTCTTCCTTGGCGTTAAAAATATTTTCCCGGCCTATACTGTCAAGTGTCCCGGCTTTACGAAACTCCTCGCAGACACCTTCCTTAACACGATACAGGAACAGCCTGCCACCGGCCTGGCGGCGCCGCTCGGCTTCGTCTTCCAGGAATTCCGCGCCCGCTAAATCCACGAAATTTACTCCCTGAGCCAGTAGCAGCAGGTGTTTTTGCCCAGGATTTTGTTGTTCAAACGCCATTAGCGTTTCCCGCACATGGCTGACGGCCCCAAAAAACAAGGAACCGTCGATGCGCACCATTTTCAATTGCGGGCATTCCGGCAGCGTTGCATCGGTATTGAATTTTCGGCGGGGCAGGCGCGGATCGGGCACACGCGCATAAATTTTCGGACGCGAAGTGCGGTGCAAATACAGCACCAGCGACAACATGACCCCCAACAGGATCGCAAATTCCAGATCGAGCAGCAGTGTCGAAAAAAATGTGGTGAGCAAAATACTGGATTCCGTGCGGCTGTGTTGCAGAACCCGTTTGATATGATGAAAATCGATTAAGCCCCAGGCCACCAGGAACAGGATCGCCGCCATGGTGGCGTTCGGTAAATAGGAGGCATAAGGCGCCACAAATAACACCACAACCACCAACAAGATTCCCGCGAACACGGCGGCTAACGGCGTTTTTGCGCCTGCTTCGTAATTCAAGCCGCTGCGGTTAAACGACCCGGTCGCCACGTAACCGGAGAAAAAACTCCCCGCGATGTTTGACAAGCCCTGCCCTACAAACTCCTGGTTGCCATCAATATGCTGGCCGGATTTGATCGCAATCGATCGCGCGATGGATACCGCCTCCACCAGTGCGAACAGGGTCGCGGCCAAGGCCGCGGGCGCCAGTTCCCGGATTGTTTTCAACGTAAAATCCGGAGCCGATAACGGCGGCAATGACGCGGGTAACGCGCCCACGGTAACGATGCCAGTCGTAGCATGGCCATAGATTGCATCCAGGATGATTGCCGCCACGCTGCCTGCCAGCATGGCCACGATCATATACGGGATCTTGCGCAAGTAACGTTTGGTTAACAATCCCGCCGCCAGCGTCACGATACCAATCGTGACAATATAAGCATTGGCCTGGTCAATTTGGTTAATCAGTTCAAAGATAATTTCATGAAAATGGGAGTTTCCGGAGATGGCGATACCAAAAAAATGTTTTAGTTGATTGACCGCAATTAAAATCGCCGCACCGGCGGTAAATCCAATAACCACTGAATGAGAAATAAAGTTAACCAGGGTGCCCAGTCTCACCATGCCCATCACGAGCTGAATGATACCCACCATGAAAGTCAAGGTTAGCGCCAAGCGCACGTATTCCACGGAACCCGGTTCCGCCAGATTGCTCAGCGTGGAAAACAGCACAATCGACGCCGCCGTGGTGGGGCCTGAAACCAAATGCCAGGATGAGCCCCATAACGCCGCCACGATTGCCGGCACCATGCCGGCATATAAGCCATACTCCGGCGGCAGACCCGCGATAGTCGCGAATGCAACGCCTTGCGGTAAAACCACGAGCGCCCCAACCGCACCCGATGTCAAGTCACTTTGCAGGGTTTGGCGATCGACCCGGTGCCACCAGCGAATAAAGGGAAACAGCCGGACCAGCCAGAGAGGACAAACGATGGTGCGATTTTGCATTTAATTCACGCTGCCGGACATAGAATTGAATTCGAGACGATAAGATCAGGATATTTGCAAGGTGGCTATATTATCACAGTGTCGAACGGATATCCTGCCGCTGGTGGCGGGTTTGAACGCAGTTGCGCGCCGCCTGTCGCGGGCAAACGCCCTGCAAAAAAGCCGCTGCGAACAACGCCTTTTTGGGTAATAAAAACCGCTTGCGCCGGTATTAAAAAATGCCGCCCCGGATGTGCGGCCGCGTGACTTCAGGATTTTCACCATCGGACAAAATCCGGTAAATGCGCTCTGCAACAAAACACCCCGGCAAAACTGGCAGGAACGCAGGCTACCTCTCCCGGCCACCGGCAATAGGTTTCTGTCCGGACACTGGAACAAACTTAAGTGAATCCCCGTCATGCACTGCCTGCCGCCGTGAAAATTAACCCGCCTGCAGAAAGGTAGTTCATCGGTAATCGTGATGCGCTAGGTTTAAATGCCGGCCAAGGGAGTGTAGTACACGGCCAATACCGGCTCGCTGCGCGTTAATAACCTTCATAGCGGAGGGATAGATCATGGAAAACACCGCATTATTGGATCACTACCCGTGGGCGGCGAATCATGCAAACGCCATTCGCATCATTGCGGCATTTATGCGCGTTGATTTTGAGGTGGTATTAAAAATACTTGATGAACGCATTCTGGGTAAGGTGGCCAAAGAAAATTTATGTGCCCCCAAGGCGGCTTGATCGATCTTGGTTTGAAACAACCGGCCTGACGGCGGTCAGGCCGGTCTGCTCCATTTCATTCTTGTCGTTTAGTTACTGGTTATATATTCTGTCCCATCCGTCATATTCCACGCCATAGGCTTTCCCCAATTGTAAAAATTCCATTCGCAATCCTTGCAGCACCGCAAGCTCAGGCGACATCACCTTGATGGCCCGAATGATATACCGGGGGGCATCGTCAGTCTCGGTGACATACACTTCAAATTGGCGCGTTTGCAACTCCGCGGCGACAGTGTCGATGGCCGCTTTTTTGTCGCCAAAAAACCAGAACTCAAGTTTATGCGTTTGTTGTAAATCGACACCGGCTGTTTCCAGTTGTTTGAGGGTGTGGCCATCCAGCGAACGGGCTTGCTGTTTTTTTACCGCATAACGATAGCCGAAAATCGCAACGCTGACGGCAACCACCAACCCTATTAGATCAAGCATAGCGCTTTCGCCCGAAAGGAATAACTCATCAATTCACCCATTGTTGCGTACCTCAGGAGCCCCGGCACTTCATGCCGGCATTGGATCAAAATACAATAACGACACCAAACCGTCACTGGCGGCAACAATCATTTCAGTATTGGTTTTATGGACCACCGCGCCAATGTCATACGCGTGCTGATAGTGCCAGGCGGTTAGCCCATACACTACCCAATTTCGTTGCTCAAAGAAAGCAAAACAGCCGAACTTGCCGAACGCGCGGCACAGGCGGTCCAGGTCCGCCACGCCACTATGCCAATCCAGTGTGCGTTGTTCTTTGGAAGGCATTCCCCATTCGATAACCTCGCCGCGCTGCGGCAAAGCGCTGTGCCAGTAATGGCCAAAGTCCAGCATCACACTGCGCAATAAATCAGTCGCCAGCAGTTGGGCCTTGGCCGAAAGTGACTCCAGCCGCTCGTTCACGTCCACTAAAAAATCCCGCTGCGCCAATATATGCCCGGCGTCATAGTCGCCGGATAGTTGATGAATGGTGACGCCACTGTACTTCTGAGCCGTTAATATCGTCCATGGCAATGGCCAGACGCCTCTGCCGGCAGGCAACAGCGTGGGATGAATATTAATGCCTCTGATGGAATACGCCGTCAAATCCGGAATTTTGTACCGATAACCCGCGGTTATGATTAACTCGCATCCCTCGGCGGCGAGTTCTGTCACGGCGTTTTCATCCATGCGTTGCTCGCTGAATGGAATACTGTGTTGCCTGCAAAGCTCCCGGATGTACCGGTTGAAATTATAGCGGTTATCGCAGGGAAAGCTAAAAACCCGGTGAACGTCATGCCGGGAAACTAGCAAATCGCTCAGACAGGCATGAAAAAAATCGTAACCGCAATAGGCGATTTTCATTTTTTGTTGCTAATAATAATACTGGCTAATGTTTTTTATAAGTTCCGATGAGTTCGGCATACGCAATGATATGCCCTTGCATGGCTTTTTCAAGCTCGGCCTTGCCTGGTTTGCGCAGATCCGGGAGTATTTTATCCAGAGCGAAAAGTTTATGGAAATAGCGGTGCCGCCCAATGGGCGGGCAAGGTCCGCCATAGCCCGTGCGGCGCCAATCATTGATACCCTGCAGGGCGCCGGCGGGAAGTTCGCTGGGGCTGACGCCTTGCGGCAATTCATGAACCCCGGGAGGAATGTTGTATAACAGCCAGTGCACCCAGGTCATTCTGGGCGCGGCGGGATCCGGGGCATCGGGGTCATCCACGATCAGCACCAAACTCTTCGCGGCGGCGGGCACGCCTTTCCACGCCAAGGCGGGGGAGATATCCTCTCCTTCACAAGTATAATCACTGGGTATTTCGGTGTTATGCTGAAAATCGCTGGCCGTCAAGATCATGGTCATGGCGTGCTCCCGGTTGTCAACGCTGCCATTATCACTACAAATCCAAGAATCGCATTGACCATGATCAACGATCAATTCAAATGGTAAAAATAGTTTATAGTTTATTTTTTACGCCATTGATTGCCCAGATGCTATTTTTAATCCGCCACAAGCAACGCGCTGTGAGCGATGGGCTTAATGAAAAGCAAAACACCTGATGACAATAACACCATGAATCCCCTTGCACTCACGGTGATTGCGATGCCCGCGTTCGCGGCCATGGTAGCCGTCGTATCGTTATCGAACAATTTGCCACTGATTAATCCCGTTGTTACCGAAATAACGCCAACGCCTCAGGCTGCTTTGCGTTGACGGTAAATAACATAGCCATAAACGGCCAGATTGATTAATAGGACGGTGACACCCGCCGCAACCGCCAGTTCGCGGGTATATCCCGCGGGATAAATAACAGGCGCAATGTACTGGTTGATGAAACCACCACTATAGCCCTCCTCCCCCGCCATCCGGCGCAGGGTATTTTCCAGGGGTGTTAATGGACAGATCCAGCCGGCGAAACTGATCATTGCGGCCCAGCACACCGCCGGCAGGTGCAGCCAGATCACCCAGCGGCGGCGCAGCGCCAGCAGCCCGCCAAAAATGGCAAACAGGATAAACAGCAGATGAATGACCAATACCAAGTCGGCGGCAATCTTTATGGTCATGCGGCGTCAACTCCGGCGCGGGTTAATCACCGCGATTGTTGTTTTTGAATAGTGCTGACGAACAACACGTGCGGAAAGGAGCGCTGCAACTCTTTGCTGTAAAAATTCGACATGGACACGCCTTTGCTAAACCGGATTTTGTCATTGAGCTGCAACTCGGTCTTCGGCCCCGCCAGCCACAGCACGCCCTGCTCGTTGACAACCTGGATGTAGGTATACATAGACGCCTGCTGAACCGCCTTGACGGTGCCGGCATTGGGCAGTTGTGGCCTGGCCGCTTTCAACTGAGTTAGCTTTGCCTGGTAGGCCCGGGCGTCCTGCAAGGTGCCCATAAAACCAATGTCGTTGGAATCGTTAAACGCCGCGTACTCGACCGTATTCAGGTAGCGGTCTTGATTCGTGCCACCGATCACGTAGATCCAATCCTTATAGACAACCACATTGGCAGTCGCGCGGGGCTCGGATAATGGCGTGGTAAAACGCCAGGGGGATAACTCGCCATGTTCCTGAATAGTCGCGGCTTCAATGCTATCCAGATATTCCAGTCCCGTGAGCCCGCCAATGGCATAAACCGCGTCACCATGGCTGGCGCTCGCCAAGCCGTAACGGCCGACCTGCAGCCTGCTGGCCGCTTTCCAATTTTTAACACCGCCTTGATGGTCCGGAATTGCCCATTCCACATCGGTAATACCAATACCCTTGCTCTGATCATGCCCGCCAAACACATAGGTATTACCCTTTGACGCCTTTACGGCGTTGACATAACGCGGCATCGTCATGACCGCATGCTCCAGGCGCCACGGCCCCAGATCGCCGCTTGCCAGGATCTCCGCGCGTTCCACGTTATCCAATAACGCGCCGGCAAAGCCGCCCAGGGCATAGATAAAATTTCCCTGGATCACCGTTTTGGAACAACGCCGCGGCATCACCATACCGGAGGTCAGCGTTTGCCAGGCGCTTAAGCTGCCGTCCTCGTTAATGCTAGCGCGCTCAACGGTATGCAGTAAATTCTTGCCATTGGGACCATTACCACCGCCAACCACATAGATATAACCCTGTTTCTCAACCGCATCGATAAAACCACGTTCTTCCACCAGCGGCGACGTTGCTTGCCACGGGCCCAGGCTGCCATCATCATTTATTTTCGCGTATTCGGTGAGACGGACAAAATCAATGCCATTCACCCCGCCAATCACATAGATAAATCCATTTACAACCACCGACGCCGCGCCCGCGCGCGGTCCTTGCAACGCGCTTGCATCACGCCAGCCTTTAATCCACTGCACACCGGATACGCCTTGCGTATTTGATGTTGATACTGCCGCGGAAGACACACTCACCGGTGGCTGCTTGCCCGCATCGTCCTTGCCGCATGAAACCACCGCCACCGCAAGTATACTCATCACCGAGAATCGTAGTATCTTCATTGATTAAACCCGTCGAACTGGATCAAAGGTAACTACTCACCCGTGGGCGGCGCCGGTATCTCCTGCCGGGGGACGCCGCAAGTACGTCCCTGTAGGCTCGACTGCGGCCATCCCTGGCCGCAGACGCCCCCGGCAGGAGACACCCGCACCGCTTTAACCTAGGCTGCACACGGGGTGAGTAGTTACGATCAAAGAACCATTGATAAAAAACCCCGTGTGGAATACTCCTTACGGGGTTATTAGTCACTTTCAAACCAAACCACATTTACATTTTGTTGTAGTTCTTGATGCGCGCCACGCCACCGAAACTGCCAACCCACAAACTGCCGTCGTCCGCTTCGGCCATGGAAAACACATTATCCGCGTACAATCCCTGGGCCTTGGTATAGACTTTAAATCCCTGACCAGTTTCGTTAAAGCGCGCCAGGCCTTTGTTGGTGCCTATCCACAGTTTGCCGTCCTTGCCCAGGGTCAGCATGAATATGTGATTGCCGGGCAAACCTTCTTTGCTCGAATACGTCGTCCAGGTCTTGCCATCAAAGTGCGACAGCCCGCCACCCCAGGTGCCGCACCACACCGAACCGTCCTTGTCCACCACCATGGACACAATGTAATTGGGATTAAACCCCACTTGGATAGCCTTACCCAATCCCTGCTCTTCTTTCTGCGCCGCATGGTGTTTGGACATCGCGGCGGGATCGTTTTGAAAGGTGATATCCTCTTTTACTTTTTCGTACGGCGCGCCCAGGCCGTGTTCGTGCTGCCAGTTGGTCCATTCGCCTTGGCTATCAAGCCGCGCCAGACCGCCTTCCGTGGCAAACCACACATCGCCGTTCAGTCCGGCTTCCACGCCGTAGACCCAATCATTGGGCAGTCCGCCATGGGTGTTTTTGACCGTGTAGGTCTTCCAGCCGGTCTTGTCATTCAAGTTGCCGCCCGGAACAAAGTTCGCGCCGGACCAGGTCGCAATCCAGAAATTACCCTGCGCATCTTCATCAATATCGTAAACAAACTGGTCAGCCAGACCGTCGGGAATATTATAGTTTTTCCAGGTTTGGGTTTTGGTATCAAATACCGACATGCCGCCGCCGTAAGTGCCCAAGACGATATTGTCACGCACCTTACTGACATGAAACACGCCATTGGACAGTAAACTCCCGTTATTCACATCATAGAGCTTGTAGTCTTCGCTTTTCAGGGCGTAACGAATGGCGCCACTGGAAGTCCCCACCCATACCTCGCCTTGCAGCACAGCCATGCCTTTGACATTGCTGTTGCCCACGCGAAAATGGGTGAAGCTGGGCGCATTGGGATCCATGGGCGGATGGCTGGCGGGTAACCCGGCTTGAGCAGCGGGTTGGGCCGGCGCGGTTTGCGGCGCCTGAGCGGCCGTTTCCTTTTCCGATTGACGGGCGCCCATTTGATAGGCCACAACCACCGCCACGCCCATTACCAATAGGATAATCGCCAGACTTTTCGCATTAATATTCACTTGCTTCACCTCTCTGACTCTCAAGCAGTTTTCGCAGCGGGATGCAATTATGGTTTGGCAATTACAGCGACTCCATTGCGAGTGCCCACCCAGATTTGATTGTTCCCGGTATTGGCAATGGCGTACACACTGTTGTCCAGAATGCCGTGCACTTGGGCAATGGTTTCCCAACTATTCCCATCGTAATGCGATAAGCCGTTATCGGTGCCAAACCAGAATTCACCCTGACTATCTTGCGCCACGCTATACACAATATTGCCGGCCAGCCCTTCCTGCTTGGTGTAATTGACCCAGGTCTTGCCGTCATAGTGGCTGACCCCTCCACCCCAGGTGCCGGCCCACACCGATTGATCCCGGGCGACAATCAATGAAAATACATAGTTGGGGTTATAGGTTTTCATGCCTTGCGACATGACGCTTAAATCATGGCGCGAGCGGGTTCCCAGCCCCGTGTTATCGCTGAGCGGCAGTTTGTCTGTATTCGGCGCACCCAGGCCATCCTTATGCGTCCAGACATGCCAGGTGTTGCCATCATACATATTGATACCGCCTTCGGTGCCAATCCAAACCTGGTCTTTGTTATCAACACCCAGGCCATACACCCATTCATTCACCAATTCTTTCACATACGTTTTGAAGACCTGCGTTTCCGGGTTTAAGGCATTGAGGCCGGCCCAGGTACCCACCCATAGCGTTCCGTCGGACTGTTCCGCGAAGGAATACACCCAATAATCGGCCAAACCATGCATGGGAAAATAAGTTTTCCACTCACCGTCCTTCAAGCGGGTGATACCCCCGCCATTGGTGCCAAACCATTTTCTGCCCTTGCTGTCAACCAGCATGCCAAACACATACTCATTGGCCAGGCCATGATCCCGCGTATAACTGTTCAGCATATTGCGGGTTTCAATATCGATTTCCAACACACCCACCGAGGTGCCGATCCATAAGGTTTTAGCGGCAGGATCCACCGTCATCGAGCGCACATAAACATTCTCCCCAACGTTGAAAGTGTCGATAACTTTATAGCCGGAGGGGACCGGCGGCGGTTCCGGTGCTGCTTGCGGCAACAGATCCGGGGACTGCGGGGATGCGGATTGTGTTGAAGGTGCGAGTGTAGAAGGTGCGGGTGTTGTTGGCGCGGTTTGTTGTTTATCGTCCTTGGAACAAGCGGTGGCAAACACTAAAACCACGCCGGCGATTACTAAAATCTTGACGACGCGGTAACGCATTTAGTTAAACGTCCTGATATAGGTCACAACATCTTCGATTTGTTGTTGCGTTAAAATACCGCCAAAACCGGGCATCAAGGCTTTGCCCATTCTGATTTTATCGCGCAACTCAAACTCACTCTTGCTCATCAGTTTTCCACCGCGAAAACTCGGTGTACCCGCCACTTCACCGGAACCGTCGCCACCGTGACAACTCACGCAATGGGATGCATAAATCGCCGAACCCGCGTACGGATCACCGGCCCACGCCAGCCCCGCGGCAGTAAAAAAGCTAATAGAAATACCCGCGGCAATCAGCTTGGCTTTCACTCTCGCGACCTCGTTGGTGGAATGTTTAACGAATTGTTCGAACCGTACATGTTTTATTTTTAACTAAACCGGCATCCGTGTTTTGCCAGGCCGTTGATTACGGCACGATACCGTTTATGGTTATTTGCAACCCCTCCGCACCCAACGGAACAACGTCCGATTGACCGGACAGATCTCCGCTTTGCGGCATCGCATTGCCGGTTTTGGAAATCCGCGCGCCAACGATGACTTCCTTGAAATTGGAAATCTTCATTTGCGGATTCATCGCCAGCGAATCATCCAGTGCAAAAGTCAACGGCAATTCCGCCACCGATGTCCTGATGATCGCCAAGGGCATACGCGGACCGCTGGCGGCCCGGGCAAACACGAATAAGGTATCACTGGGTAATATCTTAGCCTGCATGGATGGGTCCAACGAGACTACGCCGGACACTTTGCCGGAAACACTGGCGGAAGCATTGGGGGAAGCAGTAGCGGCCGTGGCCGCGGCTTCACCGCCCGCCGCTGGAGTGACAGTTCCGGTCTCGGCCCGTTGCACGATCGCGATTTCTGCATCCGTGGCCATGCCCAGAAATTGTTTAACTTCGGCGATATTTCGGGTCATTTGCAGATAATTTTCCGATCCTTCGGGGAATTGACTCCGCAGCGTCAGCCAGTAATCGAGCGTGGTTTTGAAATCCTGCGCCTGATATGTGGCGGTAGCCGCCAGCCACAGTGATTTCTGGTGACCGGGGTCGATGGTCAACGCTTTCTTGACCAGCTCGTAGGGCTTGCCGGCCATGTTACGCCCGCTGGCCATCGCCAGCGCATCCGCATAATCCGCCAGCAGATCCGGGTTCTGCTCGCTGGTTATCGCCACGGCTTTGGCAAACCCGTCGCTGGCAGTCTGGTATTGCTTAAGGAAATAGTAGGAACGCGCCAGCATCATCCACGCTTCCGCGTCACCGGGATTTTGTTTTAAATGTTCCTGCAGCTTGGCGAGCTGCTGCTCCAAGGTGCCCTCATGCCCTTGTGTGGACTGCTCCGGGCGGAAGTTTTCCGGTTCAAATCCGACCTTGCCCGTGCCAAGATGCGCATAAAGACCGATCGCAACCGCCGGAATCGCGACACCCACCACGATCGCCGCAAGATTGCCGGAAATCGTCAACGCGCGCGGCTTGCCGCCATCGCCGTCCGCAACATCCTGTAACAAATTTCTTTCCAGATCCGCGTGGGCCTGCTCAAACTGTTCCCGGGTAATGGTTTCACTTTTGAGGTCAGCCTCCAGTTCGGCAAGCTGATCCTTGTATAACATGATGTTCAGTTCTTTACGTTCGATCGCACTCTTCGATGTCTGGCGCTGAATCAAGGGAGGCAGCAGAAACAACAACGCCGCTACAATTAACAGCAACACCACCGTAGAAAATACCACCATGATTAATAATCCTCGCCTTTTTTATTTCCTGCGGTCTTGTTTTTGGAATGGAGAATGGATTCCAGCTTTTGCTGCTCTTCTTCGCTGAGCGGCGCGTCAGTGGTTATTTGCCTGCGTTTGCGCAAATTAACCGTCAGGATAGTAAAACCGCCCGCCAACAACAGGAATGGACCCACCCACAGTAAATAAGTAGTCGGCTTGACGGGCGGACGATAACGCACAAAATCACCGTACCGCTGCACCATATAGTCAACCACGTCGTCGCGGGTCTTGCCCTGGCGCACCATTTCCCGCACCTGGTTTTTCAAATCCACCGCCAGGTCGGCGTGCGAATCGGCAATGGTTTGATTCTGGCAAACCAAGCAACGCAATTCAGCGGCTATTTCGTTCACCATTTTTTCCATTTCGGGATCGGCCGACAGCGGGGCGGCTTCCTTGGCGGAGACCGCCGCCCCGCCGGCCATCAGCCCCAACAGCAACAAACAAGCGATATAACGCCTCATTAAGTACATGCCTTTCTTACCTCAGTCAACACGGCCAACGCCGCCGGATCTATCTGCTCGCGCTTATTCAATTCATTCACGATCGGCATGATACAGGCACTTAATTCTTGATAGGAAACCGGCCCGATAACCTTGTGCCGGATCACGCCTTGTTTATCAATAATGAATGTCTCGGGCACACCGTACACCCCGAAATCGATACCCACTTTGCCCTGGTAATCAACCGCGCTTAATGTATAAGGATCACCGTGTTCATTTAGCCAGCGTTTGGCGTTGTTGGGCGTATCTTTATAATTCAAGCCATACAAGGGCACTTCACCCCGGCGCGCCATATCGACCAATACCGGATGTTCCTGACGGCAAGCGACACACCAGGATGCCCAGACATTCAACAACCACACCTTACCCAACATATCCTTGTTGGAAAACAATTCGTTCATGGAATGCAGCTGTTGCAGCTGAAAACCGGGTGCCGGCTTATTGATAAAGGGCGATGGCACCTCGCGCGGTTTCAAATCCAAACCCACATACAAAAAACCTGCTAATACAAAAAAAATAACCAGCGGCACCAAATAACGAACCATTACGACTCTCCAGTCACTGTTTTACTCGAAACAGGAGCACCTGAAACAGCAGCGCCCTTTGCTTCGCGGTCTTCTTCCTCCGCTACTTTTCGGCTTACCAGGCGGTAGCGGCGGTCGGTAATCGCCAGCAATCCACCCAGCGCCATGATAAAGGCGCCGCTCCAAACCCAATCAACAAACGGCTTATAATACACACGCACACTCCAGGCGCCATTACTGACCGGCTCGCCCAGTGAAACATAAAGGTCGCGCGTTATCCCGGTGTCTATCGCCGCTTCGGTCATCGGCATGGTTTGCACGGTATAGATGCGTTTTTCCGGGAACATTACGCTCTCCACTTTACCGCCCTTACTTACCACCACTTGCCCGCGATCGGCATTAAAGTTAGGGCCTTTAACACGTGTCACGCCCTCAAAGCGGAATTCATAGCCGCCCAATTCAACGGTATCACCCACCTCCATGCGCACATCTTTTTCGATTTGATAGCTCTGCACCATGGTGACGCCAATGACAAACACCGCCACGCCGCTATGAGCCACACACATGCCCAGAAAGGAATTGGGTAAACCCGCAATTTTGCTGATTGCATTGCCAGAACGTGGACTCTTTTGCACGCGGTCATGCAACATAAGCACCACGCTGCAAAGAATCCAGAACGCCAGCGTCAAGCCCAGGCTGCGAGCCGCTCCCCACTCACCCATTATAACCGGCGTCAACAGGCCCATGACAAGGCTAACCACCGCCGCCCAGCGCAAGCGGGTGACCAGTTCGGGCACCTCAGTTTTCTTCCAGCGGGCCATCGGGCCAATCGCCATTAAAAACAAAGCCGGCGCCATCAAGGGCATAAACACCGCGTCAAAATACGGCGGCCCCACCGAAATTTTTCCCATGTCGAGCGCATCTAATAGCAACGGATATAAGGTGCCGAGCAAGACCGCGCCGGCGGCGACCACCAGCAATACGTTGTTGCTCAACAGGGCGGATTCCCGGGACAGCAGGTTAAAACGTCCGCCGACGCCGACTTTCGGCGCGCGCCAGGCAAACAAGGCCAGCGAAACACCAATGGTCAGTACCAGCAACATCAGGATAAATACGCCGCGCTCGGGATCGGTGGCAAACGCGTGTACCGACGTTAACACGCCGGAACGCACCAGGAAGGTGCCCAGCAAACTTAATGAGAAGGTAAAAATCGCCAGCAGCACCGTCCAGTTTTTGAAGCTGCCGCGTTTTTCCGTTGCCGCGAGCGAATGAATCAAGGCGGTACCCACCAGCCAGGGCATAAACGATGCGTTTTCCACCGGATCCCAGAACCACCAGCCGCCCCAGCCGAGCTCGTAATACGCCCACCAGCTGCCAAGGGCGATGCCCATCGTCAGGAACATCCAGGCCACGGTGGTCCAGGGACGCGACCAGCGCGCCCATGCGGCGTCCAATCGGCCACTCAGTAGTGCCGCTATGGCGAACGCAAACGCGACCGAAAATCCCACGTAACCCATGTACAGCATGGGCGGATGAATAATCAAACCGGGATCCTGCAATAGCGGATTCAGATCGCGGCCGTCCACAGCCGCGGGCAATAGTCTTTCAAACGGGTTGGAGGTAAACAGAATAAACAGATAAAAGCCGACGGAGACCAGCCCCATGACACCGATGACCCGCGCCACCATATCATCCGGGAGGTTTTTGCTGAACAGGCTCACCGCCATCGACCAGCCGGATAACAACAACACCCACAGCAACATGGAACCTTCGTGACCGCCCCAGACCGCGGAAATACGGTATTCGATCGGCAGCAGGGAATTGGAATGCGAGGCGACATAGAGCACGGAAAAATCATTTTCGATAAAGGAATAGGTAAGAAATCCGAAGGCTACCGCGACCAGCACAAACTGGCATTGCGCCGCCGGTTTTGCCAGCACCATCCAGGAACGTACCCCCAGCTGCGCCCCGGCGATGGAGAACACACCCTGCACTGTCGCGACGCACAGCGCCAGTATTAAAGCAAAATGCCCCAGTTCTGGAATCATGGCTTGCTCACTCCCTCATTGAATCGGTTTATCGGCTGTCTTTGACGTTTACTGGCTGTCTTTGACCGTTTACTGGCTGTCTTTGACCATTTACTGGCTGTCTTTGACAAGAGTGGCGCTTGCGGATTGTTTCACTTTGTCTAACGCATCTTGCACTTCCGGCGGCATATAGCTCTCATCATGTTTGGCAAGCACTTCTTTTGCCATGAACACGCCGTTCTCAGTTAACTTGCCCTGCGCCACCACACCCTGACCTTCACGGAATAAATCCGGCAATATGCCGGTAAAGGTTACGGGTATGGTATGGGCGTTATCCGTCACTATAAAATGAACCGTCAAGCCATCGTCTTCCCGCTTCAGGCTGCCTTCTTCCACCAGGCCGCCCAGGCGGAAATCCCGGTTAACGGGCGCTTGACTGGCCTGGACATCGCTGGGACTGAAGAAAAACACCAGGTTTTGATTAAACGCATTGGCGATCAAACCGATGGCAACCGCCAAACCTGTCACTCCCGCGACGATAAATGCAAATCGTTTATGCCGTGCTTTCATAATATGTCACCTTAGGTTTTCGCTACTGGGTATCTGATCCCGCAGAGGAACGATTTGTTCAACCGCATTTGATAACCCTTTATTCGCTACTTGAATTATTCAGCCGCACCATACGGGCCAGGCGGTTCATCGTGCTGCGTTTGCCGCGGATGACCAGTATGACTTCCGCAATCATGAACGCCGCCGTGACACCATAAGAGCCCCATACATACCAGGCATAGCCACTGAAATAAAAAAATTCCGCTATCGCGCTCATCATTTACCGCTTACCAGCTCCTGCACCCAGGTGGTTTGACGCTCCCGTTCCAGAATAATGGTGCGCACCCGGTACAGCACCACCGCGATGGTATACATCCAGAACGCCAGCGCCAGAATGAGCATGCCCCACTTTATCGACGGGTCCATCAATTGCTGGGCCTGCGCGGGCTGTACTGAAAATCCCTGATGCAGGGTATTCCACCAGCGCACGGAAAAATAAATAATCGGCACATTGATCGCGCCCACCACCGCCAGCAAGCCGCTGGCGCGCGCCGCGCGGCGGGGATCATCGATGGCCGACTGTAATGACATGAATCCAATATAAAGAAAAAGTAAAATCAATTCCGACGTAAGACGCGCATCCCACACCCAATAAGCGCCCCAACTGGGCCGGCCCCACAAGGCGCCGGTCCATAACGCCAGAAAGGTGAACATCGCACCGGTTGGCGCCAGCGCGGTCGCCATCATTTCGGACATCTTGATATTCCATACCAGCGCGATAAACGCATACAGGGACATGATGATATAGATAAACATCGACATCCAGGCGGCCGGCACATGGATAAAAATGATGACGTAATATTCTTTCTGGTCGCTTAATACCGGCGGCGCGACAAAAAACCCAATGTAGAGACCAACCACCGTTAACGCCGCCGCCAACCAGCCGAACCACGGAATCAATTGGCCCGCGAAGGGATAGAAATTTCTGGGTGAGGAGAAATACAACCAGATGATGGAGTCTTTGAAGCCCATAAATGTTTCTTGCGTTTCTTGCAATAAATAACCGATTGAGTTAGATAACTGCTACTTAGGAGTCTGTCGAACTTAGGACTGATCTCGACAACTGCTCCATGCGTTGCCCTACCTCCTGCATCCCTGCAGTCGTACTGCGCCGGCGGGAGAGCGGTCCATTTTTCCGATCCTTTTCGTCAAATAGCTACGGCTATTCTCCTCAAACGATCGAAAAACGGTCCTCGTTCTCCCACCTTGCTCGCTACGATCGCCTAAGTCCGACAGACTCCTTGAATTCAATTGTTAATCCATACTAATGCGCAGCGCTACCGCCGCGCTGACTGGCGCGAATACCAGGGTCAACATCAGGAACGCGCCCAGGATGGATAAATGGGCTTGCGCACCCAGACCGGCGTTTTGCGATTCCACGGCGCCGGCGCCAAAAATCAAAATGGGGATATAAAGCGGCAGTACGAGCAATGAAATCAACACTCCTCCACCGCGCAACCCCAGGGTCAATGCCGCACCCACAGCGCCTATCAGACTTAATGCGGGCGTACCCAGCAGCAGGGTAATCAGCAATAATACTATGGCTTCACCATCCAGGCCTAGCTGCATTCCCAACAGGGGCGAAAATACAACCAGCGGCAAGCCTGACAATAGCCAGTGGGCCAATACCTTGCTGAGCACTAACAGCGACAAAGGCTGCGGCTCCAGCATAATCTGCTCCAGGGTGCCATCCTGGTAATCATCGGAAAACAAACGCCCGAGGGATAACATGGAAGCCAGCAAGGCGGCCACCCAGATCACACCCGGCGCGATCTGCCGCAAAGTCTCCATCTCCGGCCCCACACCCAGGGGAAACAGACTGACAACGATCAGAAAAAAGAACAAGGTCGTCAGCACATCGGCTTTGCGCCGCATGGCCAGGGTGAAATCCCGCGCCAGCATGGTTCGGCTGGCCAACAGAAGACTGGAATCACTCATGCCGCGCTCAAATCAATCTCTTTTAACACACCAGTATCGATTGCAACGTGTTGATGCGTGGTAAGAATCACCATTCCCCCTGAGGTGAGATGCCGGGTAATCAAGCCTTTTAGCAGCTCCACCGCATGCACATCCAGCGCGGTAAAAGGCTCGTCCAGCACCCACAACGTGGTTTTGCTGATCAGCAAGCGCGCCAGGGCCACGCGGCGTTTCTGACCCTGCGATAGCACCTTGGTGGGTAGATCTTCCCGCCCCTTCAAACCGATTTGCTGCAAGGCATCATGTATTTGGTTTTCTGGTACTTTTTCCCCAGAAAGCGCGCTCGCCACTTGCAAATTTTCAAGCGCGTTGAGTTCGCCCTTGATGCCGTTTAAGTGTCCCAGGAAAGTCAATCCACGATTGAATTCATCACGAAGGGAGCGAATATTCTCGCCTTTCCAAAGTACTTCTCCACCGGCGGGTGTTGTCAACCCACAGATGGTACGCAACAGGCTGGTTTTTCCCGAACCGTTCTTGCCACGCAGATACAACAGCTCTCCCGGCCGCAGCGTAAAATTCAGGTCTTTGAACAAGCGGTGATCACCACGCACGCATTCAAGTTCGCGTACTTCCAGCATTTTTTCGTCTTTGCCTGCTATTTGTCCACCGGCTGCCCAAGTGTCATTGAGCGACCAGTGTAGCATGATTTTTTTAGATTTCTCTACGCCTTAGGGGGTTCTCGTACGTAGGATTTGCAAGTAGTCATTAAAATCGTTTACATCGATTATTACTTAGCCTGCTGACAGACTTTGAGTGGCTTGGGGATTTAAGTTGGTAAGCCGGTTAATCATCTGCAGGTTATCCCACTCCCGCCAGCCTTCGATCACTTCCAACAGCCGTCCATCGGGCGCGAACACCAGGGTCGAGGGAAAAGCGCGAATCCCGAACACCTGGGTCGCAATCGCCATCGTGGGATCCAGATAATTGGAAAAACCGACCTTGCGCTCAATCAGAAATTCCCGGACCAGGTGATCATCACTATCCACGGACAAGCCCACCACCACGTAGTGATTGGTATCCAGTTTTTGCGCCAGGCGGTCCAGGCTGGGCATTTCATGACGGCACGGACCACACCAGGTCGCCCACACATTCAGGATCAGGAGCTTGCCGGTTGCCAGGGACAGCTTGGCGCCCTTGCCCGTCACATCCTGCACATCCAAGGCCTGGGTGACGGTTTGCCCCGGTTGAATCTTGAGAGGCGGCAACGGCTGCTGACAGCCCGACACCAGCATCAGCACGCCGAAAGCTACTAGAAACGTTACGATCGTTGGTTTTTGGATTCGGGACATTAATTTTTCGGTACATTAATTTTCAATACGCAGCATAACCGTTAGTTTTAATCTTGCATCAGTTATGCGGCGAAACAAAGCGCTTGTTATCAAAGTCCATGGCTTTTTCCTGTTGCCCCGGCTGGCTATTACGGCCTAACTTGGCTTCCCATTCCCAGATCGCGGACTGGGCCTTGGTAATAAACGGATCGTCGGGGGGTGATAAATGAATATAACTGCGCATGGCGCCCAACGCCCCTTCATAATCTTGTACGCCCTCCAGCGCCGCCGCCAAACCATAGTAGGCGTTTACCTGCTCCGGCCGCAAATCGATGGCTTTGGAAAACGCATTGGCCGCGGTCTGATGCTCATTAATCCCTAAATACGCGTAACCCAGGTTCACATAGGCTTCGGGCAACCGGGGCTGAATTTTAATGACTTGATCCAGCGCCATGATCGCGTACTCAAATTGTCCGGCGTGGATGAGCGCCGCCGCTTGATCAAAACGTTGTTGCAACAGTTCCACGTCCTGTGGTGACAGGCCTTCCAGTAAATTGATTTGCCGGGTGGCCGGCTGCCCGGGAACCGGCGCCCGCGCCTGGGTTGACTTCGGGCGGGTATAACCCTGCAACCGCTGCGCGGCGTTTTGCGGCTGGTAATCGGCCGGTTTTGGCGGATAGTGTTTGGCGAGCGTAAAAAAACCGCTGCTGATCATAAAAACAAACAGCACCGCGAAAAGAGAGATCAGATTCTCATAACTGATATTTTGCTTAGCCGCTTGATTGTGACTTATATCAGCCATGCAACCTCACCCACTGTTAATACCCCAGTGTTTATCCGCCACGGCATTGCTATACCACGCCTTTATGAGCGGCAGGACTGATATAAGGGGCGCCAAAATAGGTTGCGAATGCCAGCATAAAAACCCCGATAATCATCAGGCCACTGACAACAGGCGGTACCCGGTAACTCAGCCTGAGATGCAAGCCAATCGCCAGCAACAGCCAGGTGAGAAACGCGGAGGTCTCCAGCGGATCCCACGCCCAATAACGGCCCCAGGCATCCTGCGCCCACACCGCGCCGGCAATCAGCATCAGGCTGTCAAACACCAAGGCCAGCATCATGAAACGCCACGCGAGCCGGTCGACAATCACATTCGACGGCATGTTGCGGAACCAGGCTTGACCCCGCCGGGTGTGACGCAAGATCAATACGCCCGCCAGCCCCACGCCGGCCAACAACAAGGCCAAAAATATTTTACCGAGGCCTACGTGCACCCATTTCCAGGCATTGTAATACGTGGGCGGAAAGTGACTGGCTGCCGGCTCGAGTGTCAACACCCAACTGCCCAGGATCCACATCACCGGCAGCACAATAACGGCGCTGGGCCTGAGGCCTGGCAATCGCCAATACAATAATACAAAAATCAGCCCCAGGCTCCATAACTGGCTCATTAATAATTCGAAGAGGCTGATCCACGGTCCGTGACCGATACGCAGCCAGCGTTCGGCGATGGCGACGGCCAGTAAGGTCACGCCAAGCATTAAAAACGCGAGTACCGCATACTCATGGCGGCGGTTTTGAATAACGGGCATGCCGGCGAAACGCGGCGCCACCCCCCAGATGGCAATCAGCGTCGCCGCGAAATACGCGCCTAAGCCGGACCATAACCAGGGCACTTCCGCAACCATGTTCAATGTTTCTCCCCTGTTAGATAGGCGGTGGTTACCGGAGCATTGTTCCCGGACGGTTTACCGCTGCTTGGACTGCCAATGCCGTCCAATGGTTTCCCCGCTTGTTCGGCGATTGTATCCGGTTTTTCATCCATCCAGGGCTGCAAATTTATTTTCTTCCAAAAATAGTGTGTCAATCCCAGGATACCCATAATGGCCACAAAAAACAGCCATTGAATGGTCGGGTCGTAAAACAGGCGGTAACCCATCCACATGGTTAACGCCTCAAAACGTAACCGGCCCTGCGGCAAATCCACGAACTCACCCAGCCGGACCTCGTAGCGCTTATCACCGGAGGTAACAATCAATACCCCGCTGGAGCTTGCGGCATCCAATACCCAGTGCGCCTCTGCATTCATCGCGGTTTTCAGTTGCAGCCAAAATTTGATTTCCGTGTTACTGCCGTGCGGAGTCCAACGGTTGTCCTGCTTGTATTCAAACAACGGATACGAAGGCATATTGACGCTGCCCGTTACCGGCGCCCCGCCGGCCGGCAGCCATGTAAGCACCGAGGTAAACCCCTTGTTGAACGTGGTATAGAACCGGTAACCGTCCATGACCAGCGGCCGGTCGTCACCCACGATGCGGCCTTCCCATGCACCGGCAGCGGTTTTTACCTTAACGTGGCTGTGCGTCAAGCCGCGCTGCATGCCGGGTGAGTATTCAACGGTATATGGTCCTTGCACAAAGTGCACGCTGTCAAAACTGCCCGGATGCAAAGGCCCGGCGTTGATTTCCAGTAATTTATCGGCTTCAAACCCGGTTCCAACCACCAGTTCCAAGTGCGCATCCAGGTGCGTGAGCCGCCCAACGGTGGCGAGCAACAGCAACAACAATAACGCCACATGAAACACCAACAGCCCGGGCTGCTGATTGATGCGGGGATTGGTGGTAATGGCGGCGACCAGGTTAACGGCCAGCAACGCCATCGGCGCCACCAGCACCCAGACCGGCGTGCCCAGCGGATTACCATAACTGAGCATGGCGCCAATCGCCAGCAGCGCCATTCCAAGCAGGGCGATTTTTAAGGATGCGAATTTTCTTAGAAAATTTAACATTTGTAGTACACGCAGGCACCGGCAACGCACACGCGTCCTGACAGCGTCAAATTCGCGAACATCAATCTCATTGAAATTCCCGCGAAATCACCAGCGCCGCCGGTGAATACGGCAACATAACTTCACCGAGCCTGGTCAACTTTCCCGTGGTTTTATCAATCCGGTATTTACCCAAACCTTTTTCCTTTTCATTGAGCACATAAAGATACTGGCCGGAGGGATCAATGGTGAACGCCAAGGGCTTGCCCTGGATGGCGGCCGGTTTGTCGATTTCACTTACCTTGCCGTTAAGCCGGTCCAGTTTAAGTTGCACGATATCCTTGCTCCCGGCATTTAACACATAGGCAAACTTGCCGCTGGGATGAAACGCCGCTTGCACAGCGTGTTTGCCAGCGATCTTGTAGGGCTGCAGGTTTTCCTTGATGGGTTCCAGGGCGCCGGTTGCCACATGCACGTTAAACATGGATACTTGTTGCGCTTCACCTTGCAGCACCAGGGCGAACCGGCCGGTGGGATCAACCACCAGATCATTGGGAACCGTATCAAACACAAACGGCGAACCATGCTCGGAAATTTCAAAGATCGACGGTGTTACCGCCTGCCGATAACGATATACGCTTACGGATTTGCCGTCGCGGCTGTTAATGTATACAAACCGCGACGTCGGGTCGGTTGCCAGGTTCAGCAGCTGTTTTTTGATCGGCACCGGCGAGCCTTGCGCTTCCGCCAACTGGCCCTTTTTCACGTGAATTAAAAATACCGACATGTCCTGGCTGCCGTGGTTTAAGGTATACAGGTACCAGCCATTGGCGTCGACGGCGATGGAGCGCGGATTTTCACCCACCGCATACGGTGAACCCTCAACCTCGGTTAGCGCCCCGCTAGCGCTATCAATGGCAAACGCGGACACATTGTTGGAACCGGCGTTGGCCACATATACAAACCGGTTCAGCGGATCCTGCGCCACCGCTACCGGCTGTTTACCCGTCTTGGCGCGCGCCGCTTCCTTGAAGTCACCCGTGGCAATATCGATGCGGTAGCTGATTAATGATTCAGACACTTGATCAAGGACAAACGCATAATGCGGCAGCAGGGTGACCGGCTGTTCCACCGTCACCAGTTCAGCATCCAGGGCGCCTGCCCGGGTCATGGCGAAATCTTTCAGCGCTAACTTACCCGTAGTGACATTCATGTCAAAGATCGACACATTATTCGAGTCTTTGTTGGCCACAAACACCAAGCTGCCATCGCTGTTGAACTTGATATCAACGGGCTTAAATCCCAGGGTGCCGAAGGGCGAGCCTGGTACAGGCTCCAATTCCCCGGTTTGCAGATTAACGGTATAGACATAAATGTCATGCCCGCCCCAGGTACTCACTAACACATAGTTTCCGGACGGGTGCACCGCCACCGCATAGGGCGCATCTCCGGTTGCTGTGGGCTTGCCGATGAGGGACAAATCCCCCGACGTTTCATCCACCCGGAATATCGACACACTGGCGGCCATCCAGTTTACCACATAGACGAATTTGCCCGACGGGTGCGCCGCGGTGTAATAAGGAATGCCGCCTTTGTTGTCGGTTGCATCCGGCAGCATTGCAATCGTACTGGCAAAGGGGCCGGCTTCACCGGCGAAGAACGGCGAATCAGGCAACTCCGTTAAAACCCCGGTCGACTGGTTAACGCGGTAGGCGGAAATATTATTGGTGTAGGCGTTGGACGCATAGACAAACTTGCCGGACGGATGTACGGTCAAAGACCGGGTGCGGTCACCGGCTTTATAGGGGGAACCCGGCACATAACCCAGTGCGCCGCTTGCTTCATCAACCGTAAACGCCGCAACCCCGCCGCCGCGTCCCGCGACATAAAGAAATTTACCCGAGGGGTGAAATCCGTACGAGAACGGCGAGCGCAGCCGGGTAGGCAAGCGCGGACCCGGTGTTTCCGTTAACCAGCCTGTCCGCGGATCGATTTTATAAATGAGCGCGGTATCCACGGTGCGTGAGGCGCTGTAAATAAATTTCCCGTTTGGGTGAATGATCAATGCCGCGGGAAATTTGTCCCCGGTATACACCATACCGTTAAAGAACATCCGGCTTTCTGCGTCGAGAAAATACCCGGAAATCGTATGATCATAGGGATTGGTTACGTAGGCGAACCGGGGCACACCGGCCTGAGCGCTTGTTACTGTGGCCAGTAAAAATAATCCCAGCAAGCGCTGCGCCCGCCGGTTAAAAAAAATAAAGCCCATGCTACACCCACTCTATAAAGTCCCGCGGTACATCGCGGGAAGCGGAATCCGGTTTGATAAAGGCCGGCACACCCAGCGTGTTCCCGGCGCAATTCACCGGCAGTGTTTATAAATTAATAAACACGTGCCGTTAAAAAAACTGCGTTCCAACCTCTAACCATAGAACCGCGGGCTAAACAGACGGACGGTAGTTGCTGCCGGATCGACGTGCTATTTTCGGTATTTTCAGATCAACGGCTGCCGTTTAAAGCTTAGGGCAAATTGTTACACGCTTCACTGCTATTGAACATCCAGGCAACGCCAACCGCTCCATTTCCCGGCGCGCCGGCGGAACCGCAATCATTCGGCAGCCACTGGCCACTCACCGCAAAGTTAACCACTTTTAACGCCGCGCGATTGTAATAAGGGCCGAGGGTAAACGCGTCCACCGCAGCGCCACCACCGCCCATGCCACCACCGCCACCCATGCCGCCGCCACCGCCGCCAGCAGCGCCATTGCGCAATTGCGTGCCCGCCGGTTGATTACCTTCGGGACCCACGTCATTCAAGTTCACCAGGAAGGCCTTGTTTTTCCAGCCATGGGGAATAGCGACATGACACAAATTACAACGCCAGTTTTGCACCAGCGCGGTATGGTAAATGTGCAAGTTATTGTTCGGGCCCATCGCGCCCATTCCCATTCCGCCGCCACCCATACAGCCGGCGCCCATACCCATGCAGGCATTGGGTGTGCGAAAACCGCTGTTCTGCGCCGTGACGCCACCGCCGGCGTCGCCGTATTGATTGTATTCATGGCATTTAAAACACAAATGGTTTTCCGAACCCGCGCCACCGGTGCCCAGATTACCCGTACCATCGGTATTGGTAAGACGGTTGCCGCTCCATTGGCCTTTCAACAGGAAATCATTAATCGAGCCGTGCGGTCCCCAGGGGAACCCATCTTCGCTGGTTCCGCTCCCCTTGGGACGCGGCGCCACGCCATCCGCGGTATTGGTATCCGAACCATGGCAATCGGTGCAATACATGGTTTGGGTGCCTAGCGTCTGGAACGGCGTGCGCCAATTGTTCACATTGGCGCCCCCGCGCTCGGCGCTATCGCGGCCGGTTTCACGCATCACCGGATGCCAGGAACGGTGGTTATTGGTGGCGTACGCCGCCGCCGCGCCCGTGGGAGAACCGGAGGTTCCTTCACCCAGATGATCGGTTGGCGACTGATATTCCATGGCCTGGTTGGTATAATTGTCCAGGTCATTGGTTCCCGGTGGGGTGCCGCCGCTGAACGAGCCCAACTGGGGCCGCGGCGGGCTGGTGCCAAAATTATTGTTCGCGTCACTGTAGCCATAATTGGAATGACATTTCAGGCACACTTGGTACTCGCGGGTGACATAGGCCGCGTTAACCGCCGTGCTGGCGTTGATGCCCGGATTACCGCGCTTGATGTCAAAGCTGTTCGGTATACTCATAAAGGTTGTTGAACCATAAACTGGTTCCACGCCCCAGGTGCCGCGCAACACGCCCGACGCCAGGTTATTATGCGGCTGGGTATGATTGTGGGTACCGGCCGGGTCGAGCGCAAAAGGGTCCGCATTAAACAGACGTTTTTTAGTAACCCGGTGCGGGTTATGGCAATCGGTGCATTCCGCGTGACGGTTGGTTAAATTGCCGCGCCCCATATTAACCGGACTCTCAATAAAATCCTTTCCCAAACCATTTGGATCGGTAACGTCCGGATTGGGTGAACCAATATCATGCCGTTCCTGTCCCGCCGCTTGATCGGCATTAGTAATCGGCATGTGAATGCGCATGGTGGTGAAATCGGTCTTGATATCGGGCACCTGGAAATTGGTAGTGGTTCCCTGGCCCACCAAGGTGGCGCCGTCCGCGGAATGACAGGCATAACAGGTTTCTTCAATGGCCGCCTGGCCGGTACCGGTTTTAATGCGGTAACCGGATGAAGAAGTAATGACGCCGCCATCGGTGCCTTCCCGCAGCAGGCGGCGCGAGCCTTCCACGGTATGGGCGTCGTGACAGGCCAGGCAGGCGCTTTCCCACACTTGGGTGCCATCCCCCGAGGTGGGGAACTCCCGCACTTGGGCGGCGGCCGTGGTGTAGGTTTCATCGGCCACCTGCGGATGGGCGTGCGCCGAGCCCACCCAGCCCGCTTTGTCATGGCAGGCCAGGCAAATAATATCATTGGCCGCGCTAAACTGGCCTTGCTGGGGCTGAACTTTCTGGAACCGGTTCAGGCGCAGGAACTTGATGTTTTCGGTGGGATCGGTGCTGCGAATATGCGGATCGTGACAACTGTTGCATTGCACCAAACCGCCCGTGGTGGTGCCCGGATCCGGTTCCAGATGGATATATTCGGTGCGGGTACGCTGTCCCTGGTTGGTAGGCCAGGGATCAACGCTGCGCACGACAATATCGTCGACCTGGCTGGGTAAGCGCATTTCGCCATCGACCGTCGCCAGCGTGGCATCGTAACGAACCGATATCGGATGGTCGTTGGTAAGGTTGATGCCGAGATTGCGGGTAAAGCCGGTTCGCGTACCCTCTCCCGCGGGCATCGTGCCGCCGGTGCCGGTGCCCTGCATGGCAATCTCCGCGGTCGTGCCAACGCGATCCGTAAAGCGTCCCCACAACACATTGACGGCGCCGATCGCCAGGGTGCCGTCATGGCAGGACAAACAAAGTTTGGATACCCCGTTAGGTTGCTGCAGCGCCTGCGCCGCACTGCTAGGATCCAGCCCGGGCCGTCCCGCGTCCAGCGAACCGCTCACATAGGTTTGATAATTCGCGGTCGATAACCGCCGGTTCCACAAGGGGCCGACGGATGCTTCCGCGCCATGCGGTGTATGGCAAAACACGCAGATCTGGACTTCCTGCGTTGCCCTGACAGTCCGTTGCACATTGAAATTCGGATCCGTAGGCAATGCGGAGAAATTATGTTTGGTGTTTTGAATATCGGAAACACGGTCAGCATTGGCATTAGCGTGCCAGATTAGTAGCACCACCAGTCCGATAACCCCCGTCACTATAACGTTGTTAACTCGCATGCTCACCTTGTACCATTTTTTGAACCGCACCGGCCGCTACTATGGCTGAACCGCGTTTTGAACCGCGCCACGGGCATAGCGCCCACCCAGGTATTGCAATATGACCACCCGCCCATTGAACATATCCGCAATATAGATGCGGTCGTTTTTATCCGTCCACACCCCGGAAGGCAAATAGAACTGTCCGATACCCGCGCCCGTCCCGCCAATCGGCAACAAAAATTCCCCGTTAGCACTATATACTAGCAAATGATCGTGAAACGACTCAATGACATAGATATTGCCCTCGCTATCGGTGGCGACCCCCTTGGGCCGGACCAGATCCCCGACATACAAGCCTCTTTTACCGAATTCACGTCTAAATTCGCCAGAATCTCTTAAAACCTGCACCCGGGTATTGAATGTATCGGTTACATAGAGCAGCCCCTCCGCAAATGACAGGTGGGCGGGGCTATTAAATTCACCGCCGTCCGTACCATATTCGCCAAAAACATTAAGGAGGGCGCCGTTATCATCAAAAACTTTTATATCGTGCGCGTGGGTATCGGCAACATAAATCCGGCCTTTGACCGGATCCCGGGCGATGCCCGTGGGGCGCTTGAAGGTGTCAGCGCCGAACGCCTTGACAGGCTTTCCGGTGGCATCGAGCTGCAGCACCTGTTTCAGATCCGCATCCACCACCAGGATACTGCCCGCGGGCCCCAGCGTAATGCCCACCGGTGTCAGGAAACCGGTGTTAGGCGTCGCTTGCTCCCACTCGGTTAATGTGCCTTTTTGCAAGTCAAACACCATGATTGACTGACGGCTCACATCGGTAATGTACAGCCGGCCGTTATCATCCATCACACCGGACTGCGGCCGCTGCAATACCAAGGGTATCGGATTGGGGCCAACCAATCCCACCACCCATCTGAAGAAGTCGGTGACATAGTCACCGAAGCGCTTGCCTTCTTCCACTGGCTTGACGTTATCCTCGCCGGTCAGCGTGCCGACATAACGGAAGCGGGGTATTTCCGGCGGCGCCGGCCAGACCTGGGCATCGGACGCTTGCACTTCGTAATCCACGCGGTATTCCCGGCTGGCGCAGGCCGTTAATAACAGTGCAAGCACCAAACCCGGGTAAAGCGCACAACGGTTCAGTGATTCAGTGATGGGTTTCATGGGTTTGACGGCGCCGGCGCGGCTACCTCTTCAACGGTCATGCGCAAAACCTGCACGCGCCGGTTCATACTATCGGCAATGTACAATAAATCATTATTGATCCACATACTGGTTATTTCCCGAAAGCGTCCGGGTGCGGAACCGGTGCCGCCGAATACCGATAATAATTCCGCGTCCTGATAAATACGAATCGCGTTATCCGATTTATCGGCCACATACACCACGCCGTCCGCATTCACGGCGATCGCGCTGGGAAAACTATGGTGTGATTCGCCAAAGGCATACTTGTAATCGCCGGTGATAGTGATCACCTGCACCGGCAGCTCGAGCCTGTCTAAGACATAAAGTCCATCATCGCTCATGGTCATGGCCGTGATCGCGCGGAAACGCCCGGGTCCGGTGCCGCGCTGACCAATGGTGCGTATCGCTCTACCGGATTTGTTAAACACCACGATATGACTGAAAGCGCCATCCGCGACCAGGAGATCACCGGTTGTTTCATCGTAGATAACATCCAAGGGCCGCGACAAGTTGGCCAGATCCTGAAACGCCGCGATAAGATTGCCCAGCTCGTCGAAATGCAGCACCTGCTTGCCGGCTGGATCGGCGATATAAAAGCTCCGGTCCCGCGCCACATACATGTTGCCCATTTCCCCGGCAAACTGGGTGCCTGCGTTACCCAGTGTTTCAATGGTGTTATTCACCAGATCATAACGGAACACGATGCGCAAACCCGAATCGGCGACATACAGGTAGTTGTCGACACCACCCACCGCGACCGGCGTAAGAAACTGGATCTCCCGGTCGGGGCCAATCATCAGCCGCCTGAATGCGCCCGTTAGCCCCGCTTCCTCCTTCATGCCGCCTTTAATGACGGCTTCAAACGCGAGAAACCGCGATTTGGAGGCGGCGCCGCCCGGCTGGGTTTTAAGATCCGCCAGGCGGTTTTCCATGGCAATCCGCTCCATCTCCGCCATGGAGCAGCCGAATTGCACGGCGCAGGCGAGTAAAACCGGCAGGACTAGCGTAAACCGACGCTTTCGCGCGAGACACTGTGGCATCGATTACACTCCAGGGGAGGAAACGCGACTTTACCGTGGCAAACACCGCAATACTCGCCTTCTATGATAGCGGCCATGGTGACGAAATTACCGCCGCGTTGCGGCAGAAAAATGGCCGGATGACAGTTCTTGCAGGTGAGCCATTGCGTATGCGGCAAATGAGGGAACCGGACATAGGGCATGGAAGCGGTGTTTTTAAAAATCACATCAAAATCCACCGAATGCATTTTTTCTTCGCCCTTCACCCCGGTGCGCGGTTGAATCAGGCCGCCATTTAACGTTTCCACCCAGTTGACAACGCCGCGCCCATCACGCGGGAAATCCTTCATGGCTTCCACCGGCGGCTGCAAGGCTTTTACGGCGTCATTGGATGGATCATGAATGCCATCCTTGTCAACCGCCACCGCATCGCCATGCAACTGGAAATGACGGCCGCCTTCCACGGCCGCGACCGATCCCGCGCCGATAGCAAGCACCAGCAGGAGCAACAGCACGGCGGATTTTCCGGATCGATTCCTTATAGTGAAAGCAGCAAGCATTTTTTTACGCATAAAACCCCGGTCCCGTGTTTCCCGTTTTATCAATACTCTGTAATGACTGATGACTAATGACCGACCTTTGGACTGTCGTCTACTTCTACTTTGTTACTTTAAATGGCGGCATGCATACCGCCTCCCGCGCGGGATTGTTCATAAGCATAAACTAAAGTAACAAAGTAGAGCTACTTGATATAAAGTAAAGCCAGCGCGGCTACTCAGGCCGCGCAACCCAACCGGTTACTGCGTTACACCGATCATCCGCAATGCCCGGCGCACATCATTGGTCGCATCGTGCAGCATGGCGATTGCGGTCGGTAAGTCCCGGTCTGCCGCGGCTTCTATCGCGCGATCCCGCAAATCCTGCCCCTTTTTAACGAACGATTCCATTAACTGCCGCGGACCTGCGGCGGGATTTTGTTGCTCAATTGCGACCGGCACCAGTTCTTCATAACCCTTGAAACGGCTTAATTCGTACTCGTATTCTTCCTGCGCCGACTCGAATTTCAAGTCGTAAACAATCGTCTGGTTGTGCAGCATTTTTTGCAGTGCAACCGTGATACTATGCTGCGCCTCGTGCAAATCCCGGTTGGCTTTCGCATGCTCGCCTTTGCTGGTAAATTCTTCCGCGGATTTTATCAGTTTTTGCACTTCCGCTTTATCATAACCAACCGCGGCGTCTTTACCCTGCTTTTTGGCGACTCTCTCATAGTGATCCTTGTGCGCCGCTTCAAACCCGTGAATGGATGCCAGCAATTCCCGATTTTGTTCTTCCAGGTGCTCCATGGCGTTTTCGCCGGGCACCAGGCCGGCGGACTGCTTTAACAGGGCAATGGAGTTTTCAGCCTCCTGGTAAGCTTGAGCATTTTTACCGGCTTCCAGGTTTTGCCTGGCCGAGCCCACTCCGGTTTCGGCTTTTTTATACAGCGCGATCGCCTCGCTGTTGTTGCTTTTCAGTATGGTTTCACTGTTTTTTGATTTTAATAGCATGTCGGCGAACATCAACTTCTGATTGGCGTCCGCCTTGCTGACCGGCTTATTCTGAACCGCTGCCGCGGGAACCGCCGCGGTGCTTGCTTTCTTTGCCGGTGCAACGGTTTCACCGGCGTTCACAACATGAATTTTTCCACCCATATAGGGATGATTGCGGCAGGCGTAAAACAACTCATCGGGTGTCTTTTCGGTCGGTGTGATGGTGATGGTTCCCTTATAGGTGTACTGGCCTTCTATTCCCTCTGAATAGGGTGTGCTGCCCCAGCCGATTTCCTTTAAGGAAAAATAAACATCATGCATGGGATCCGTCGCCACATCAAAACGGTAGGTTTTTCCGCGTTCCAAAACCAGATCCTTGCCTTGCTCGTTGTTCACGAGAAACGCCATCTCGTGTCCCTTGCCATAGTGAGCATGGGTCTGATCTTTCGCGGCGACCGTAATGACAAAATGATCCGGGCCGGAAGACACAGGCACTTGGGTTGGCGCGGAAGCGGGTTCCCGCGCCGCAATCGGCGCAACCGTTAATCCGGTATCCTTGCCCGCCTGGTTGGCGATGACCTCAACGCCGGATTCTTCCGGTCCTTGCTTTATATCCGGATCCGGCGCTTTTTCCGCACTCGCCCCGGCTGTTACCGCAGCCGTGGGTGCGCCGGTTTTTTCTCCGGCCGATTCTTGAACCCCGGCCGTACCACACCCGGACAAACTGAATACTAAAAACAGAAAAACCAATACCATGCTCTGGAGTTTTTTTGATATGGCATTCATAAATTGGCTCTCGTTAAAGATTCGATAGTGGATGAAATGCCTTAAATTAGAAACCAAATACCCAGGGTATGCAAATTTATTACTCAATATGGGAGTAAAACTTAAGCACTAATACAGCAACGGCGCGTGGCCCGATTAACCGCCACGCGCCGTCGAGAGATCACTACTACCGCCATGCCATGCGAAATGAATCACCCCGTGAACCCAAATTTACAAACCCAGATTCACAAACCCATATTCACAAACCCAGACCACGTTACATCAACCCTTAACGCCAGGGTGTTTTCACGCTCGCTTCACTTTGCGGTGGTGTCCAGTCGGCTGGTTTCGCTTTCGAATGGCACTTCTTACACGTTGCCGTTGTCACGGGAAAGGAAACCTTGCCATGGCAAACTCCGCACTTCTGGCCCAGCAAGATAGCGGACATGCTCATAACGTTCGCATTTTTCTGCGGTGCGAAGATTTTTGGATGACAGTTTGAACAATGCAGCCATTGCGTATGCGGTTTGTGCGGGAAAACCACGTCCGGCAAGGATGCTTTAACTTCACGGACGATATCCAGGTCCATAATCAGCGGTTGCACCGCGGGATCCGCCAGGTCGTAGCGCGGCTTTAATAAACCATCGTTCAGCGCTTTCACCCAGTCCACATAGTTGCCAAACTCGGTCGTCGGCAATCCTTCATAGGCAATCAACGGCGGCTGCAATGCATGGGTGTTGTCATTTTCCACGTCATGGATGCCATCTTCCGCGGGCGCCGCATTCTTTGTCTTTTCTTTTTTCAATAAGCGGTTAAAAACGTTCGCCGAACTCACGGCGGGTTTTTTGGCTTCCTGTTTTTTTTCTTCCGCCGTGGCCACCGTTCCCAGCAACATAACGGCCAATAGAAGCGCCGTTATAATAAACAAGTATTTCTTCATAATCATGTTAGTTCCCCCTCTCCTTTGCCATCATTTTTGCGGCACTTTTTCTTTTTGTTTTTCTGTTTCTTTTTCTTTTTCTTTTGCTTTTTCTTTTTCTTCAAGCGCTTTGTAGGTTGGCGCAACGAGACGTTGAACGGTACTGCCATGTATGGATGTCGGCGTGCCTGGAATTCCGGAATGGCACATTCCACAGTTCTCTACCGACCAAGAAATTTCACCATTGTGGCAGGCCCCGCAGAACTGGCCATCAATGATTTTCGCCATGGTGATTTTGTTGCCGCCGGCTTTAAATTCAAAACCGAGATCGGCGTGGCATACCTTGCAGCGAAAGCGAATGCGATGATACCAATGAGGAAAAACCACGGGCCGCATACCGGCGGCGTCCGCGTAATTGTTAATGACCACGTCAGCGTATTCCGCCTTTGCCGATGGCGGCAGGATAAGTACAGCAACTACACTAAGTAGCCCGATTATTACGGATCGAAACATAGAGCCCTCCTCTCTATATGTATATGTGATATGCCGGCCTGACATGGCAGGTTGTCGTGAATCGATTTTTTTCCGCGCCTTGCGCTTATATTTGTGCTTATATTTGTGCTTTTATTTCTTGATCGGAACCTGGACTATACTACACGAACCGCCTGGTTTCAAAATGTTCGAGTAATCGAAAAAGTCAGCGATTCCGAGGTTGCCCCCCCCACCGTGTTCATTATACGGAACGTCATATTGGTGGTCAGCAGGCCGATTTGATAATCAAACCGGTTTTCTAATTCCAGCGTTTCTGATCCTTTAATTCCATTGTCCTCAAACTGCTTGTGGTACTCCAGTTCGGCGCCGAATCGAAGCGGAAAGATGCCAAAAGTCCGGGAATTAAGGTAAGTCAGGCTCGCCGCCAGGGATTTTGGTTCAGCGGGCGATGCCGCCTCGGAGCTATCCAGCCGGTTGGCCTGGAACAGCACGTTGGCCGACAATGAGCTTACCCGCGACAACTCATTGCGCTGCGTTAACTGGCCGAGCAATTGTTGAAACGAGGTATCGGTTTCGCCGAAACTGCGCGAATCCGATAGCGACAGGGATGAGTACGTACTGGACCTGATCCCGCGCCGGCTCCAGCCCAGGCTCACGCCATTCCCCAAACCATACACCGGCTCATCGGCATCCGTGCTTTTAGTCGCGCTGCCGTTTTGCGAAAACGCGATATTCATCGTGGAATTCCGGCCCGTGGCCCAGCTGCGGTTTAGTGTTTGTCCTAAGCTGCCAGCAATGTTCTGCTCACTCTCGCTATCATCGTCGACGGAGGTATGGGAATTGTTGAATCCGGCTCCCGCGTTCCAATTCCAGCTGAATCCGCCGACAAAGTATTGCAGCGACGAATAATTCACAGTCACGCTTTCCGTATCGGTTACTGTTTGCGTGGTATCGGTATCCGTGGCGCTAATCGTTGCCAGCGCCAGAACATTCAACGAGCGTGTCAGGCGGTAATTGGCGCCGATATTCGTGGCCAGGTTATCCGTCTTATCGCCGCCGCCGCTTTCCGATGTGGCGATTCGGGCGCCGCCGGAAAGCGTATAAGGACGATCGATGGGACGCCAGGAGAACACACTGTTGGCCTGGGTAATTTGAAAAACACCGGCGTCCCCGCCAACACCGCTGTCATTTTCCGTATAACTGGCCAGCGAGCTTACCGACATATCCGATCCGGTTGAATAATCGTGCTGAAATTCCAGGAGCGAATTCTCGGGCTTTAAATCGGAATTCGACCGCTCCGACGTTGAGTAATTCGCGTTGGCGCCGTAACGATGACGCCTGGTTTTAGAATAAAAGCTGGCGCTGATATTGTCGCTGCTGGAGTCTGAGCGGTCCGATTCAAACTCATTGTGGTCGTAAGACAAGCGTGCCACAGAACCACCGGCGCTGAAGTAGGACTGGCTCATAAAAAGCCGGTAATTGATGAAATGATCATCGGCGGTGAACGCGGCGGCGGTATTTTCCAACCGGCTATCCGTGACGCTCAGTGACAGCACAAACGGAAAACGGCTTTGCGGAAAAACTGAAAACTGAAGATTGCCCGAACCCGTGGTCGAGGAACTACCACCCCCGGTGTTAGAGTTCGAATCGGAATACCCAATACTCAGTCCAATACCCAGCGTCACAAACCAGGGCTGCCAGACAAACCCGTTGCCGGATATTGTGGCGGTGAGCAGCGCGGTCTCCGATTCCGCCTCTTCCGCTTTTATATAACTGTAGTAATACCCCAAACTCCCGCTATAGGCCATGGGGACCAGGGGCAGGGCGAAGCAAGCCTCTGAGCACACCCAGAGTAAGCCAAGGATTATCCAGTACCCAAGCGGCTTCCCCACCATTCGTATTTTTTTTGATGTGACAGGCATAGAATTCAATAGCGGCCAGTCCAACTCACTTTGCGCGCGAGCATGCTGACTATTAAAGCTAAAGCCAAGCCCTTAGCCAATCCAATCAGTTGATCCAAGTGAATCAAAATGAGATCGCCCCCCTACTAACCCCATTATGCAGGGTAAAAAATTATCGCTCCGGACGCTTTAATGCATTCCCGGTTGCTTATAGACCGGCAAACCGGCGCAAGCCGCTATCCAGAAACATTCCAGCCAGAAACATTCCAGAAACATGGAAATTACCGGTTTTCAGTTTGCGCCGGAACAAGCTCGCCGCAACGACTGCTAGCTTGCGGAACTTATCTTACGCGCGGAGCTTCCTTACTCTGGATGTTATTGTTCGTTTCCGCGCGCGGCAATGGCCAGACTGCTAGCCCCCAGTCTAAGCCAGCTGTTATAAGGGTGCAAATTTTTCACGAGTGCAATCAGTTATTTCCAATCACTATTTCCGGGCTTGTTATTATATGAAAATCGCTTTAGCGTGATCGGATACGCTTCAGGTTATCTTACTCCGCTGTAACTACTCACCCATGGGCGGTGCCGGTGTCGCCTGCCGGGGGACGCCACAAGTACGTCCCTGTAGGCTCGACTGCGGCCATCCCTGGCCGCAGAC
>DATCIR010000219.1:0-4670 GCA_036507695.1 Gammaproteobacteria bacterium | reverse complement strand
AACAGGGAAGTAAACGCGGGAGCCAGCTTAAACACCAGACCCACGTAACTGAACATCTGGCCAAAAAGATGGTAACCAATGCCAACTAAAACACCCACCAGAATCCGCGAGCCAATTCCCACCGATCGTAAGGGTCCAAATACAAACGGGATGGAAAGCAGAATCATGACCGCCGTTACTACCGGCAATGTGGCCTTGGTCCATAATGATTGCTTGTATTTATCCGCGCTCAGGCCGTTTCTTTCCAGATACTCGATGTATTGGTAGAGTCCCCACACCGATAAGGCGTAAGGTTTTACCGTTACCACATTGAACAGGTCAGGGCTGAGATTGGTATCCCATAGATGCTGATCCTCGTGATGCGCAATCACATCACCCTTCACGAGATAACTATGATTGACATTTTCCAGCACCCATTTTCCGTCGCGATAGAACGCGCTCTTGGCGCGTAAAATATGCGTCATATGATGTTCATGATCCAGTTCATAAATAAAAATATCGTTTAAGCGTCTGCCCGGCAAAATGGTTTGTATATTGATGTACTGAGGCCCATCCTTTGCCCACAACCCCCGGTTGCCTTCCAGCGATAAACGGTCTGACTGCGCCACGGCGCGCATGGTTTGCGCTTTTTGTTCACTCATGGGAGCCAGCCATTCACCAACAATGACACCTGCCACGATCACCACCAATCCCACCCGCAGTACCGACCATACAATTTGTTCCATTGAAACGCCGGCGCTACGTATGGCGGTCAACTCACTGTTACCGGCTAATATTCCCAATCCAATGGTGGAGCCAATCAAAGCAACAATCGGCAACAGCTGGTAGGCCATATTAGGCAAGGTCATCAATACAAAAATCAGCGCCTTAACCGTGTCATATCGTCCCTTACCGGTGTCCTTCAGTTCTTCCAGAAACGTAAAGAAGACAAACAGGGATAGCATGACAACCATCACTAACAGGATGCTGACAAGAATATTTTTCGCGATATATCGATTAAGGATACGCATAGCTGGCTGAGTTACTCACGACGTCCTGAATTTAAACCAGCGTCCGGTTATTTGCTGATTGAGCAAAAACACGACGAAGACAATTAATAGCCCATGAACCCACCAGACACCCACGTCCACCGGTACCTTGGTTTGTTCAACCCAGGACCGGGCGACACTGATCAAGTTGTTATAGATGACATAAACGAGAATTGCGACAAACAGTTTCGCGAACCGTCCCTGACGCGGAGAGGTCCGGCTGATCACCAGGCCCAGCATGGCCAACAATACCGTGGAAATGGGCATCGATAAGCGCCACTGTAACTCCGCCATGTCCTTGGGCTGCGCGTCTTGCAGTAATTGAGTGGTCGGTGTTGCGCTTTTTGGCCGGATATGTTTACCGATTCTTGGCAGTGCAAGGCGCACTGCGTATTTTTCATATTCCTGGATGAGAAAATCCTGATCTCCTGGATTGCCCAAATACCGGTACCCATTCACCATGACCAGGTAACGGTCGCCAGTCTCCTCATCCCGATGCACATAGCCATGGTCCGCCGAATAGACATCCAGCTTTTTATTCACTTCCAGCTGCAGGAACACATTCTGGAAAGACTGGCGGTCGTCAGAAATCGCGCCCACATAGATAACCGCGTCTTTTCTTTTGCTGAATTGGTTAAATTGACCGGGCGACAGACTTTCCACGATAGAAGCCTTGCCCGCCTCGATCTCCATTTGTTTCTGTTTGTCGTCAGCCCAGGGCGAAATCCACAGCGCAATAATGGCAACCAGCACGGCAAAGAACCAGCCCAAACCCATGATCGTATAATTAATCCGTGAAATACTCACCCCGGACGAGGCCAGTGCGGTCATTTCATTGTCCTTATATAACCGGCCAAAGGAAATCAGCACTGAAATGTACAGCGCAAACGGTATCATCATATTGAACGCGCTCATTGTGCGCAGAAGCAATAAATCAACCACGACCGAGGCGGTGATATCCCCGTCCACTGCATAGGAAAGGAACAGCGCAAAGTAACGGCCCATAAAAATCAGCAGCAGCACCAGCAGTACCGCCAGCATGGTCTGCAGGATTTCTGAAATCAGGTATCTGTCAATAATCACGATTGTTGTGGATGTGGTTTTTCGCAGTCTTTCGCCAGGAAGTGGATTTGAGTAAACTTCCGCTAAAATTACCCAACCGTCCGTCGCTACCGCCCGGCAGTTTGCCGATCCGATATATTTTACCGGTACAGGTTAGTCAATACCCGGCTTCCGGTGTTCCAGCAGCGCCTAATGGCTCTAAAAAATGGTTCTTAAAAATATGAAAACCCGAGTAGTCTACAATATGTAGAAACATTAACGATAGAAAAACCGGTTCGCCGGAAAAATTGCGTTATTGCCATAACGCAATCAAACCCGCTTTGGTGTTCAAGGTGATTTAGTTGCCGTAGGGTTTCCAGGCTGGGAGTTATGCAACAAAAGCTATAAAACAACACTGACTAAATAATAATAACTAGGGAATCGATATGGAATTTAGCGTAAAAAGCGGCAATCCGGAAAAACAGCGTTTAGCGTGTGTTGTGATCGGGATTTTTGAACCCCGGCGATTATCGGCGGCGGCGGAAAAAATTGATAACGCCGCTGACGGCTATCTTTCCGCGCTGCTGCGCCGTGGCGACCTGGAAGGCAAGCTCGGCCAAACCCTGTTATTGCACAATGTGCCGAATACGCTGGCGGAAAGGGTTTTACTGGTTGGTTGCGGGCGGGAACGGGAAGTTGGCGACAGCCAGTACCGCCAAATTATCGCCAAAGCCGCCACCACCTTGAATGAAACCGGCTCCATGGAGGCCGTATCCTACCTTTCGGAACTCAATGTCAAGGGACGGAACACCCACTGGAAAATCCGCCAGGCCGTTGAGATTACCGAAGATGCGTTATATCGCTTCGACCACTTTAAATCCAAAAGAGACGAAATTCGGCGTCCACTGCGCAAGCTGATATTCAGTGTACCTAAACGCAGCGACCTGGGTGACGGTGAACAGGCCGTGACGGAAGGCACGGCGGTTGCCAAAGGTGTCGCCATTACCAAGGATCTCGCCAATACGCCCGCTAATATTTGCACCCCCAGCTATCTGGCGGAACATGCCAAGAACATGGGCAAGCAGTATAAAAGCCTGAAGATCACCGTCCATGAAAAAGAAGATATGGAAAAAATGGGCATGGGCGCCTTACTCGCGGTCGCGAAAGGCAGCCGGCAGGCGCCCAAGCTCATTGTGATCGAGTACATGAATGGCAATAAGAAACAAAAACCGCTTTGCCTGGTCGGCAAAGGCATCACGTTTGATTCCGGCGGCATCTCCATAAAACCGGCCCTGGCCATGGATGAAATGAAATATGACATGTGCGGAGCGGCGAGCGTCATCGGCGCCTTAACAGCCTGCGCGGAATTGAACCTGCCTATTAACGTGGTGGGCGTCATACCCAGCTGCGAAAACAAGCCGGACGGCGACGCAACCAACCCGGGTGATATTATTACCACGATGTCCGGCCAGACCGTGGAGATTCTCAACACCGACGCGGAAGGACGCCTGATCCTGTGTGATGCGCTTACGTATTGCGAGAAATACAATCCCGACCACGTTATCGATATCGCCACACTAACGGGCGCCTGCGTTATCGCCCTGGGTCATCACGCCACCGGTGTTATGGGCAACCACAATCCACTCATTCACGAAATCCTAAACGCGGGGAAAACCAGCGCCGACCGCGCCTGGGGTTTACCCTTGTGGGATGAATACCAGGAACAGCTAAAAAGCAATTTCGCCGATATCCCCAATGTCGCGGGGCGGGATGCGGGCACCATTACCGCGGCCTGCTTTTTGTCGCGTTTTACCAAGAAGTATCATTGGGCGCATATGGACATCGCCGGTACAGCATGGAAATCCGGCGCGGACAAAGGCGCCACCGGGCGCCCGGTCCCGCTGTTAACGCAATTATTGATCGACCATGTTGAACATTTAAAGAAACAAGCCTAGGAATCCTGAAGTGACCACGATTGATTTTTATTTACTGCCCGGCAGTGGCCAGGCCGCCCGCGACGCCATGGCTTGCAAACTCGTTAACAAGGTTTACCTGTTACAACACCGGATTTATATCCATGTCAGTTCGCAAGAGGATGCCAAGCGGCTCGATGACGCTTTGTGGAGCTTCACACCCGGCAGTTTTATTCCCCACGGTATTTACCAGCCGGGTAAGGACGCTGGCGAACCGGTGCTGATTGGCTGCCAGGAACAGGCCCCGCAAACCGATGATGTGTTGCTGAACCTGAGCCCGGATGTCCCGTTGTTCTTCAGCCAGTTTAATCGCGTCGCGGAACTGGTGGATGCCGAAGAAACTTCGCGTGCCCTGGCCCGCGCCCGGTTCAAGTTCTATAAAGACCGGGGTTATGAACTTACCACCCACGAATTGAATACCGCCTAAAGCTTCCTATTCGCCTAAGTCCGACAGGCTGCTAGTTGCCTATTAACAGTAACAATGCGCCATCGGCTTTTTTGCTGTGCCTGCGTTACCGTTTTCCGGTTGGGACGGGTATAATCCTGGAAACCTCAGTTGGCAGCCAGATGGCGCCTGAATCTCAAAAGCATAAAAACACGCGATGGAAAAAACCTACGATCCCCAAAA
>DATCIR010000218.1:0-10388 GCA_036507695.1 Gammaproteobacteria bacterium | reverse complement strand
CAAGTACGTCCCTGTAGGTTGTTGTGGGCCATCCCTGGCCCACACCCTGCGGGCGCACTGCGTGCGACCGGATTCGCTCCCGGCGAATCCGTCGACTGCGGCCATCCCTGGCCGCAGACGCCCCCGGCAGGAGACACCCGCACCGCTTTAACCTAGGCTGCACACGGGGTGAGTAGTTACAATCGTTGTTGAATAAAAGCCCTTACTGCCACAATTTTGTGACGTATTACGCTTTTTAATGAACAGTGTTTATTTTCAGTTGATAAATAAACACTGTTCATTTAGACTTTAGCCTAATACTTAACGGTGTTCAATAGTTCAATTATTTTTTGGGGTGAGCAGTTACGGTAATTTTTCACAATAATCCCGTCGGACACTATACGAGGTTGTCATGGCCAGAAGAAGCGATCACACTAAAGAGCAAATCAAGGAAATGGCGTTAAGCGCCGCGGAGAAACTCGTTACCCGGGATGGACTGCAGGGTTTGAGCGCCCGCAAAATCGCCCACGAGATCGGCTACACGGTGGGCACGCTTTACCTGGTGTTCGAGAATATCGATGAACTGATTTCACACGTTAATGCGCGCACCCTGGATATGTTATACGAGTCATTATTGGCAGCGACGGTTTCGTGCCGGCAACCGCGCACCTGTATCCTTGCTATCGGCAGAGCGTACGTGGAATTTGCCACCCGGCACCCGCACCGCTGGAAAATGATATTCGAACATAATCTGGCAAAAGGCGTGGAAGCGCCGCAATGGTATCGCATGAAAGTAAACCGGATGTTTGAACTGGTTGAACAACAACTGCAACCGTTGCTTGCCGGCCAAAGCCGCAAAAAAATTGCGCAAACCGCTAAAACCTTATGGTGTGGTGTACACGGTATTTGTGCGCTGGCGGTAACGAACAAACTTGAAGTGGATGATGCTCAATCCATTCAAACGCTGACAGATTCCCTGATTAATCACTTTGTCGCAGGCATTGCCGCGGACATTCCTGTTTAATATTGGAGACAAAAATGAAAATATTTAAAGCTGTAATTCGTTGGCTGCTAATCAAACTCTATAACGTCGATGTTCGGGGATTGGAGCATATCGGCAAACTCGAAGGGCCGTCGATTATCGTGGCAAATCACGCCTCTTATCTCGACGTGGTGTTGTTGTTCGCCTTTCTGCCGCGGGAGCTGACGTTCGCGGTCAATACCCATATCGCCAAGTCCTGGATGCTGCGCGTCGCGTCATTGTTTTTCGTCACCTTCCCCATGGATCCTACCAATCCATTATCCATGCGCAGCCTGATCAAACGGGTTGAAGAAGGCGCGACCGTGGTCATTTTTCCGGAAGGCAGGATTACCGTAACCGGCTCGCTCATGAAGATTTATCAGGGTCCTGGCCTGGTGGCATTGCGTTCCCGCGCGCAGGTGTTACCGGTGCGTATCGAAGGCGCGCAATATTCCCCGTTCTCGCACTTGCGCGGCCGGGTGCGGCAGCGTCTGTTTCCGAACATCTTACTCGTCATTCAGGAGCCGCAGATTATCGAAGTCGATGAATCCTATCGCGGCAGGGCGCGGCGGGAAAAAGCCGGCAAGATATTGTCGGATATCATGACCCACCTGATATTTGAAACCAGCAATTACCGCACGTCGTTGTTCGATAAGTTGCTTGATGCGCGTAAAATCCATGGCGGCAAAAAAGTCATCGCGGAAGACATTCAGCGCACACCCATCAATTACGATACATTGATTACCAAGACGCTGGTTTTAGGCAAAGCGCTTAGCCAATACAGCCGCCGGGGCGAATATGTCGGGATCATGTTGCCGGGCGCGCTCAGCACCGTGGTGACATTTTGGGGATTGCACGCCTATGGCCGCATCCCCGCCATGCTGAACTTTACCGTGGGTGCGCACGGCATGATTTCCGCCTGCGAAACCGCGCAAATCAACACTGTGATCACCGCGCGGCAATTTATTCGCACCGCAAAGCTGGGTGAAGTGGCGGACGAGCTGGCGCGCAAAGTCAAGGTGCTGTACCTGGAAGATATCGCGAAACACATTTCCCTGTACCAGAAGCTGCGCGGCATTATTATCGCGAAATTTGACCGTGGACTTAAACGGCGTCACCGCCAGCGCGGTGTGCCTCCCAATTCGCCGGCGGTAGTATTGTTTACTTCCGGGTCCGAAGGTACGCCCAAAGGCGTCGTGCTCTCGCATGAAAACCTGCTGGCCAATATGAACCAGATGGCGGCGCGTATTGATTTCAATGCGCAGGATATTGCCTTGAACGCCTTGCCGTTGTTCCATTCCTTCGGGCTAACCGCCGGCACGCTGCTGCCGATGCTTTCAGGCATGAAAACCTTTTTGTATCCCTCTCCCCTGCATTTTCGCGTAATCCCGGAAGTCGCTTACGACATCAACGCCACTATTATGTTCGGCACCAATACCTTTCTGGCCGGTTACGCGCGCTTCGCCCATCCCTATGATTTTTACAGCGTGCGTTACGTGTTTGCCGGCGCGGAAAAACTCAAGGAAGAAACCCGGGAGGTCTGGGAAAACAAATTTGGCGTGCGCATATTTGAAGGTTACGGCGCCACTGAGTGCAGTCCCGTGCTCGCCGTCAACACCCCCATGGCGAATAAACCGGGAACTGTCGGCCGCTTGATGCCGGGCATGCAGCATAAGCTGGAGAAGGTTCCCGGTTTAACCAGCGGCGCGCGGCTGTATGTGAAAGGGCCCAACATTATGCTCGGTTATTTATTGCATCACAATCCCGGTCAACTGACGCCGCCTGCGACCGAACACGGTGATGGCTGGTATGACACGGGGGATATTGTCAACATCGATGAAGAGGGCTTCATAGAAATCAGCGGCCGCGCCAGACGCTTTGCGAAAGTCGCCGGTGAAATGGTGTCACTCACCGCGGTGGAAGCGCTGGCGGGAAAAGTATGGCCTGACGCGCAACATGCGGCGGTGGCTATTCCGGATGAACGCAAAGGCGAGCAGATTATCCTGCTCACCACCCAAAAGAACGCCGACCGGCAGGCGCTGGTGCAGCAGGCGCACCGTGACAACATCGGCGAAATTAACGTGCCGCGCAAGGTGCAGGCGGTGATTGCGGTGCCCCTGCTGGGCACCGGCAAGGTCGACTATTCCGGCGCGCAAACACTAGTGCAACCCGGCAAGGAAGCGGAAGAACCCGCAGCTTATTAAACTATGAGTTGATAAAGCCTCTACCCCTTCGCGGGACCCTGTAAATACATCCTTGCAGGCTTGACGGCGGCTTCCCTTCCGCCGGCACTCGCTCACGGGCATGAGTCTTTATTCTTGAAGCTTTGGTAAACCGCGGATGTGATACGCAAAAAATGACAACTACTGAGACAGGTTACTGGCCATGACTAAAGACGTTATCAAAGTACTGTGCGCACAATTCATGACGGCATTTGCCGACAATTCCTTGTTGTTTACTGCGATCACCCAGGTGATGCTGTGGGTGAGCCCGGCGGGGTGGTATATACCGGCGTTACAAGCCGCATTCCTGGTCGCTTATGTCGCATTGGCGCCCTGGGTGGGACCTTACGCGGATTCCCGCTCCAAACCCATGGTGTTAAGCAGCGCAAATATCGTTAAAGCCGTAGGCGCCAGCATGATGCTGGCCGGAGTCGAACCGCTACTTGCCTACGCGGTCGTGGGTATCGGGGCCGCGGTTTACAGTCCGGCCAAATACGGCATATTGCCGGAACTGGTTGATGAAAAAGACCTGGTCAAAGCCAATGGCTGGATTGAAGGCTCGACTATCCTGGCGATTTTACTCGGTAGCCTGATCGGATCGGTGTTGGCCAATCTATCAATACCATTGGCCTTGGCTATTGTGATCGGCCTGTATGTCGTCTCCAGCGCAATCGCCTACTTTATCTCGCGCACGCCAGTCGTGCTTAGCCAGTCCATTCACGCCTTACCCATGTTCAAAACCAACATCAAACGCTTGCTGTCGACGCCACGCGCGCGGTTTGCCACCCTGGGTGTCAGTTTGTTCTGGGCGGCGGCGACCGTGTTGCGGGTGTTATTAGTTGCCTGGGTGCCGGCGGTGCTGTTGATCACTAATACCACCCAGATCGCCATGCTCACCATGTTTGTCGCCATCGGCATCGCCATCGGCTCGGTGTCAGTTCCAAAATTCATACCCCTCGCCTATTTACGCCGCGCACGGCTCGCCGCGTACGCCATGGGCTTTATTGTCGTAGCCATTAGTTTCATCGACAACATCTGGTTAGCCAGGCTAGGCTTGCTCGGCGCCGGTATCGCGGGTGGCATGTTTGTGGTGCCCATTAACGCGGCGCTGCAGGAGATCGGGCATAAATCCATCGGCGCCGGCGGCGCCGTTGGCATCCAGAATTTTTTTGAAAACCTGGCCATGCTGCTGGCTTCGGGATTGTATGCGCTGGCCGCAGGCTTTGGCGCCGGTCCAGTCGCGACCATGCTGGTATTGGGTATCCTGGTTGTTGCGGCGACGTTTGCCGTGTCCTGGCATTTGCCGCCGGACACCGGCAACATTAGTAACGCAGTGCCCAAATAACAATGGCTAGTCAGAAAAATCACTGGCTCCCAAAGCCACAATAATTCTTCAACGCAGCGGCGCTAAGGCGTAACAACAATCCTATTTTACGCTAACCTTCGAAATAAACTTGCTACCTGCATGGATACGCCTTGGGGCGCCATTGGCGGACACGCCGTGAATATACGATGCGCATGGAAAAGGGATAAGCGGCCTGGCTTGGAATAATGGCGGGCGGCGGTGCATGACTTTCGCGATTAACTCAGGTACTTGATACTGCACATGCCGATCATTAATGCGAATACTATCAGCATCAGCACCTTGAGCAGAATCGTGTTCAGCATCCCCGGTTTTTTCGGCGGCTCCGGTTGTGGCCGCGTGTTTTGCTTATCTTCCATGGTTGCGGGTGTGTGTTTTTCTGTAACCACGATTTGGCTTTGAAATCGACGTCCGAAAAAATAACGCGCTCTAAAAGCGCGTTATGTTGTTGCTTAAACTGGTTCTGGCCGGCATCCGCGCTCAGAACGGAATATCATCATCAAAATCCGGTATACCGCCGGCCGGTTCATTGGCAAATGCCGGTTCCTTGGCCGCTGGCGCCCCACTACTCATCGATGCGGTACCACCCCGGCTATCAAGCATTTGCATTTCATTGGCAATAATTTCCGTGGTATAGCGGTCTTGCCCGTCCTGCCCCTGCCACTTGCGGGTTTGCAGGCGGCCCTCGATATAAACCTTGGAGCCTTTTTTCAGATATTCCCCGGCGATTTCCGCCAGGCGCTTGAAAAACACCACACGATGCCATTCGGTTTTTTCGACGTTTTCGCCCGTGCTTTTATCTTTCCAGCTTTCGCTGGTGGCCAGCCGCACCGTGGTAATGGGATCACCGCTTGGCATATATTTCACTTCAGGATCTGCACCCAAATTGCCGATTAATATCACTTTGTTAATACCACGCGCCATAATCAATTCTCCCCGATTGGATTTACACGATTCAAACCCCTGTCTGACAAAATTATCATCTTGATTGTCCGCTTATGCAACAAACTTATGCAACAGAATACCGGTGCAACCGCTCCCGATCCAGCGCATTCAGATCAACCTTTAGATAAGCAATACCGTCTTCCACGACCACTACCGCTTCCGCCACGCCGGTGATACTGGTCAATTCATTGACGAGGCGTCTTGCCTGCTGTTCATCAACTTTTCCCACCTTGATCATATGACTGCTGAGATAGCGCGGGTTTTGCATGGTGGCGGCCAAAAGAAACCAGGTCACAGCCGCTGCCGCGCATAAACCATAAACGGCGCCCATGCCAAACGCGCCATGCAGCCAGCCGCCCAGTAAGCCGCCGAAAAATGCGCCGCTGAATTGGGAAGTAGAAAATACACCCATCGCGGTGCCTTTCCGGTCCGGCGCGACCATTTTAACAATCAGCGATGGCAGGGTCGCTTCCAAGACATTAAACGCCACAAAAAACAGGAATAATGAAAACACAATTCCGGCGATGGACTGGTGCATAAACACCAGCGCGATTTCCGCGATCGCCAGGGTCATAATCGCGGCGCCAAATACTTCTTTCATGCGGCGTTTTTTTTCCGCGATCACCACAAACGGCACCATCGTGAGCATGGCTAGCAACATGACCGGCGCATAAATCAGCCAATGATTTTCCGTACTCAGGCCGGCAACATCCCGCAACGACAGCGGCAATACCACAAAAGTTGCCGTTAGCATCATATGCAAGGCCAGCACGCCGAAATTGAGGCGTAACAGCTGCGGATCAGTAATGACTTGCTGCAATTGTTGCGGCGCGGTCATGGTATCCCGGTGAAACGAACTCTGCACCGGACTGGGTACGATGAAATTCAACACCGCGATGGCTACCACCGCCAAAGCCGCCGTCAACCAGAATATCCCATCCACGCCGATCCAATGATTCAGTATGGGCCCCAGCATGAGGGACACCATGAACGAAATACCGATACTGATGCCGATCACCGCCATCGCTGACAAGCGATGCTCTTCCCGCGTGAGATCGGCGGTTAACGCCATGACCACCGCGGCAATCGCACCGGCGCCCTGTAACGCGCGCCCGATAATCACGCCGGCCATGGTGTCCGCGGTCGCGGCGGCCACACTGCCGGCGGCGAATATCAAGAGACCAAACGTGATGACCTTTTTCCGGCCGATGCGGTCAGACACCATGCCGAACGGTATTTGCAGGGCGGCCTGGGTCAGGCCATAAATTCCGATCGCCAGGCCCACCAGGGTAGGCGTAGTGCCTTGCAATTTCTCCGCATACAACGCAAACACGGGCAGGATCATGAACAACCCCATCATACGCAAGGCATAGATGCTTGCTAACGAATATACCGATTTCCGTTCAGATGGCGTCATCCCGTCTTTCTTTTTATATTTATGTGGCGGGTTATTGCGCGTCACGTAGCACTGCCCCTTTGCGTCGAAGTGTGAAAACGACGTATATTAACAGGTTCGCAAATTTAGCGAAAATAAGTTGGCGGAAATTAAGTTAGCGGGAACGACGATGGATAAGATTTACATACGCGGCGCCAGAACGCACAACTTGAAAAATGTCGAGTTAACCTTACCTCGCGACAAGCTGATTGTTTTCACGGGACTTTCCGGATCAGGCAAGTCTTCCCTGGCGTTTGACACCATTTACGCCGAGGGTCAACGGCGTTATGTGGAGTCGCTCTCCGCCTATGCACGGCAATTTTTATCCATCATGGAAAAACCCGATGTGGACCATATCGAAGGTTTATCGCCCGCTATTTCCATTGAACAGAAATCAACCTCCCATAATCCCCGCTCCACCGTGGGCACCATTACGGAAATCTACGACTATTTAAGATTGCTGTACGCCCGCACCGGCACCCCCAAATGTCCGGATCACGGCATTCACCTGGAAGCACAAACCGTCAGCCAGATGGTGGATCAGATACTGGCCTTTCCCGAAGGCACGAAACTCATGCTGTTGGCGCCGGTGGTGCGCAATCGCAAGGGCGAACATATCAACCTGCTGGCCGACCTGCGTTCGCAAGGTTACATTCGCGCGCGCATCGACGGTGAACTTCATGAGCTCGATGCCGTGCCGGAACTCGACCTTTATAAAAAGCATACCATCGAAGTTGTGGTCGACCGGTTTAAAGTCCGCGCCGATTTACAGCAACGCATAGCGGATTCTTTGGAAACCGCGTTAGCGTTAACCGGCGGCATCGCATCCATAGCGTATATGGAGGAGAAAAACGCCGCGGATATGGTATTTTCCTCACAGTTTGCCTGTGCCGAATGCGGCTATTCGATTCCCGAACTAGAGCCGCGCATGTTCTCCTTCAACAATCCGGCCGGCGCGTGCGCCTCCTGCGACGGTTTGGGCAGCAAACAGTTTTTTGATCCGGAGCGGATAGTATTACATCCCGACTTGAGTTTGCCGGCCGGCGCGGTGCGCGGCTGGGACCGGCGCAATGCGTATTATTTCCAGCTGATCCAGTCGCTGGCAAAACATTACAAGTTTGATATTGAAAAACCGTTCAATAAATTGCCGAAAAAAATCCAGGACATTGTTTTATTCGGCAGCAAGGATGAAAAAATCGAGTTCCACTACGAAAGCGACCGCGGCGCTGTCACCAAACGCAAACAGAGCTTTGAAGGCATTATTCCCAACATGGATCGCCGCTACCGGGAGACGGACTCCAATGTAGTGCGCGAAGAGCTGGCCAAGTATCTCAGCCACCAGCCCTGCCCCGATTGTAACGGCACCCGGCTATCCAAGGCGGCGCGCAATGTGTTTATTAACGATAATTCTCTGCCGCAGGTGACGTCGCTGTCCATCGAAAAAACCCATGCGTTTTTCGCAACCCTGAAACTGCCGGGGCGGCGCGGGGAAATCGCGGAAAAAATCCTGAAAGAAATCGGGCAACGTTTGCAGTTCCTGATTAATGTCGGACTGAATTACCTGACGCTGGACCGCAGCGCGGAAACACTTTCCGGCGGCGAGGCGCAACGCATCCGGCTGGCCAGCCAGATCGGCGCCGGCCTGGTGGGCGTCATGTACATTCTGGACGAGCCATCGATTGGCCTGCATCAACGGGATAACCAGCGCTTGCTCAACACCCTCACTTATTTGCGCGATATGGGCAATACCGTGATCGTCGTGGAGCATGACGAGGATGCTATTTTTGCCGCGGAACATCTGGTGGACATCGGCCCGGGCGCGGGAGTGCACGGGGGCCGGATTGTTGCGCAGGGCACACCGCAGCAAATCATGAATGAGCCCGCATCCCTGACCGGCCAGTATTTATCCGGCAAAATTGCCATCGCCATTCCCGCACAACGCACGCCGTTCGATAGGAACAAGGTGATTAAAATTGAAGGCGCAGCGGGTAACAATTTAAAGAATATTGATGTGGAACTTCCCGTGGGCTTGATGACAGCAATCACCGGCGTATCCGGTTCCGGTAAATCCACCTTGATAAACGATACACTGTTCCGTTACGCCGCCAAACACATTAACGGCAATCCCAATGACCCGGCGCCGTACCAAAAAATTACCGGCCTTGAGGCGTTCGACAAGGTTGTTGATATTGACCAAAGCCCGATCGGCCGCACGCCGCGCTCCAATCCCGCCACCTACACCGGTTTGTTTACGCCGATTCGCGAACTGTTCGCCGGCACCCAGGAAGCGCGTTCCCGCGGTTATAATCCGGGCCGCTTCAGCTTTAACGTCAAAGGCGGCCGCTGCGAAGCTTGCCGTGGTGACGGCGTCATCAAAGTGGAAATGCATTTTCTGCCGGATATCTATGTGCCTTGCGATATTTGCAAAGGCAAGCGTTACACCCGCGAGTCGCTGGAAATCAAATACAAGGGTCGCAGTATCCACGAGGTATTGGAAATGACGGTGGAAGATGCGCGGGAATTTTTTGATGCGGTGCCGGTGCTGTCCCGCAAACTGCAAACCCTGATCGATGTCGGCTTAAGTTATATCCGTCTCGGTCAAAGCGCAACGACCTTGTCCGGCGGTGAAGCGCAGCGGGTAAAACTGGCGCGCGAATTATCCAAACGCGACACCGGCAATACGTTGTATATACTCGATGAGCCCACCACCGGTTTGCACTTTCATGACATCCAGCAATTGTTGGATGTGCTGCATCGCCTGCGGGACCATGGCAACACGATCGTGATCATCGAACACAACCTGGATGTGATCAAGACTGTCGATTGGGTCGTTGATCTGGGTCCGGAAGGCGGCGACAAGGGCGGCACAATTGTAACCGCCGGCACACCGGAACAGGTCGCCGCATGCAAAAATTCCTATACCGGGCAATACCTCGCGCCCATTCTGAAAAAAGCCGGGCTCAAGGCAACCGGCACTTCATAGCATGAATGGATAAATCGAACATAAGCGCAGAAATATAGTTAGTTTTCTGAAAACAGCGGTTATTCAGTAAAATCTGCAAGTCCTGGAAACCAAAAATTCTTCAACGCAGAGGCGCTAAGATGCAAAGAATTATTATGGAATTGTAATGGGCGTGAAAGTAGATATTGTGATGAATTCGCGGTGTTCAAGAAATGAATCAGCGTTGTCGAAGGCTATTAAAAATGCGCATTCTTTGCGTCCTGGCGCCTCGGCGTGAATGATGAGCCTTGATCTTTCGTGAATGCTTCGCAGTAGCCGGATCAGCGCAGCGTCCAGGCCACTTTATTATCGATGGTCATCCATTCATAAAGCTCGCCCACTGGCATGGGTTTGGCGTAATAATATCCCTGCAACTGGTCACAGCCCATTTCCCTTAACAATTTAGCGGTCTGGCCGTCTTC
>DATCIR010000217.1:0-11695 GCA_036507695.1 Gammaproteobacteria bacterium | reverse complement strand
TTGGTTTAGAACCGAGTTGGTTTAGAACAAAGGCGGGTTGTGGGAATACCAACTGGTGGCATTCCCACTCCCGGACTTATAGGCAGTTCTTCAGTTTGCTAACAACCAGTGGTTTAGTAATTCTGTCCGGAACACTTTTTGGTGACCGTATTATAATTACCGCATTTGATCGGAGCGGTCCAGTCGGCAACGGTGTCCTTGCTGCCGGGCAGAAAATCCGACCAGGCGTCGCCGGGTACGGTACCTTCCGTTTTCCAAACCGTGGCGAATTGGCCGTTTTCCTGGATTTCACCGATCAATACCGGTTTGGTCAGGTGATGGTTGGCCAGCATCTTGGCTTTACCGCCGGTGAGGTTGGGGACCTCGACGCCGATCATGGCTTGCTCCACTTTGTTCACATCGGTGGTTTTGGCTTTCTCGACGGCTTTCACCCACATTTTGAAACCAATATAGGTGGCTTCCATGGGATCGTTGGTCACACGCTTGTCATCCTTGATGAATTTTTTCCAGGCTTTGATGAACTCCGCATTTTCCTTGGCATCGATGCTTTGAAAGTAGTTCCAGGCCGCCAGGTGTCCCACCAGTGGCTTGGTATCGAGGCCGGAGAGTTCTTCTTCACCGACGGAGAAAGCCACAACCGGAATATTTTCCGCGGAAACACCCTGGTTGCCCAATTCTTTATAAAATGGAACGTTGGCGTCGCCATTAATCGTGGAAACCACGGCGGTCTTTTTGCCGGCCGAACCGAACTTCTTGATGTCGGATACGATGCTTTGCCAGTCGGAGTGGCCAAACGGGGTGTAGTTGATCATGATGTCTTTTTCGGCGACGCCTTTGGCTTTCAGGTAAGCTTCCAGGATTTTGTTGGTGGTGCGCGGATACACATAGTCAGTACCGGCCAACACCCAGCGCTTGACGCCGATGTCTTTCATCAAATAATCAACCGCCGGAATCGCCTGCTGGTTGGGCGCGGCGCCGGTGTAGAAAACATTTTTGGAAGATTCTTCACCTTCGTATTGCACCGGATAAAACAGCAGGCCATTTAACTCTTCGATGACCGGCAGCACGGACTTGCGCGATACCGAGGTCCAGCAGCCGAATATGACATCGACTTTGTTCTTGGTCAGCAGTTCGCGGGCTTTTTCCGCAAACAAGGGCCAATTGGAGGCGGGGTCAACAACGACGGCTTCCAGTTTCTTGCCCAACAAACCGCCTTTCTTGTTTTGCTCATCAATCATCATCAAAACCGTGTCTTTCAACGTGGTTTCACTGATCGCCATGGTGCCGGACAATGAATGCAGTACGCCGACTTTAATAGTATCGGCGGCCATCACCGGCTGAATCATCAATACGAACAAACTTGCAACGCAGTAACTCGCGAATAGGATTTTCTGTTTCATCATACTTCCCCTTCTAAATAGTCCATGATAACGGTTAACGGAATGGGATTTTTGTTTATTACTTTGATTAATACCTTGATTGTTACTTTGGTTTTTTACTTTGGTTTTTACTTTGGTTTTTTTAACACGATTGTTAAAAACGCCGGTATGAAATACCGAACATACCGGCGTTGTTACTTTTAACTCATCTACTTACGGTCTTGAATCAAGCGGCGAAGCCAGCTTTATTTGCCTGCCAGGTCGAACGACTTTTTGTACGTGACCTGAAACAACGGGTCTTCTTCGATAGAGTCCTCGATATCTTCCATGGCCTTACTGACGACAAAAGATAATTCATTCGTGGGAGAGTAGGTGAATGTAAGATGGCTGTATTCGTTATTGCCGTCTTCGTCAAAGCTCCAGCCACCGTAAGTCAGGTTGAATTTTTCCAGGAAGTTAAAGCCAAGGGTGTAGTAAAAATAGTCACTGCCGTCTACGCCTTGCAGTTCCGTGTCGACACCCATGTAGATACCTGCTGACACCGGCCCGTAGCCTAAAGTAAGGACGACTTCGGAAAGGTCGGTGTCGGACAATCCGGTCTCAGGACCGACGCCGCCGGCTTCCGGATACAAGTACCACCAATAGGAAATGTTATAACTGAATTCACTGAGCTTTCCGGCAAATCCGGCGTATAAATCCGTCTCAGTGCCGTTGATTCCTTCGTTACTGCCCCAGGCGCCGGCATAGAATCCGCTCGCGTGGGTGTAGTCCAGACTGCCGCTGATTTGTGGGCTTCCGGAACCAAGAAAATGAGTTGTGCCATTATTATCTTCAATTTCATCAAAGTTTGACGATATGTTCAGCCCGCGCCACAGGTACATATTAGAGAACGCCATGCTGGCGCTCACGTCCGCGCTGGCGGTCATGGGTGCAGCGATGCCGGACAAGGCAAGGGCTGCAGCTCCGGTTAACGGCAATAACTTTTTATTAAGCTTCATTGTGAGTCTCCCCAATTGATTATTTCATCCAAGTTAAAATGCAAGGGTTAAGGAGCTGACCGTACAATGCATCGGCCGTGGCTCGAAACAAAGAGCGAGTTAGCGCTTTGCTTTGTTAGGCATATAGCATCCGGTATGCCAAACAAGAAAAAGGTATGGCTTACATGCAGTTAGGGTATTTTTTCGGGAATTTCATGAAGCGGTCACAAACTCAATTGCACTAAAAGAATGCGTAAAAATTTTTAAATGCTTAATGATGGGGCGTTGCGTGAGGGGAGTTAATGAAAAGAAGATAAATAAATAAGTACGAAGCAGGTATGTTCAACAGACGCGCAGGTGTTGTATATCTGCCGAACAAGAATCATTGAATTGTCTTATTCCGGCAACATTCCTTGATCGATAATAAAATCCATGATGCTTTTTAGTCCGGTTTTGGTTTTGAGATTACTAAACACAAACGGCCGTTCGCCGCGCATTTTTTTCGCGTCGCGTTCCATGACCTCCAGGGATGCACCAACAAGGGGCGCGAGGTCGGTTTTGTTGATAACCAAGAGATCAGACTTGGTAATGCCGGGTCCACCTTTGCGGGGAATCTTGTCGCCGGCGGCCACATCAATCACATAAATGGTGAGATCGGAGAGCTCCGGACTAAACGTCGCGCTCAGGTTATCACCGCCGCTTTCCACGAACACGATATCGAGGTTGCCGAATCGTTTATTGAGTTCGCTGACCGCGGCCAGATTCATGGAAGCGTCTTCACGGATGGCGGTGTGCGGGCAACCGCCGGTTTCCACGCCAATGATGCGGTCTTCGGCGAGCGCCTGACTGCGCATCAGGAATTGCGCGTCTTCCTGGGTGTAAATGTCATTGGTCACCACCGCGATTTGATAATCATCGCGCATGGCTTTGCACAGCGCGTACACCAAGGCGGTTTTACCCGAGCCCACCGGCCCGCCGATTCCCACACGTAATGCTTGTTTGCTCATAGTTTCAAAGTTCCGGCTATTAAATTGTAATGTAGCGTAAGGGAAAAGGGACAGATCTATTTTTATTTTCAAATATCAGCATATCCCCGGCTGTCTTTGGAAAAAATAGATCTGTCCCTTTTTCCATCACGAACGAAACAACCGCGTGTACTGTGTTTCATGCAAAGCGCTAGCGATACCCAGTCCCTGCGCGGTCATGCCGATTTCCTCGTCTGTTAGTTCGAGTCCGCGTTTAACCGCATGCGGAATTTCATCAATCACCCGGGTCAGAATCCGTTGCCCCGCGGTTTGACCCAAGGGCACCAGCTTGATGGCGGCCGCCACCTGGTTTTCGCTCCACGCCCATAAAAACCCCTGGCAGGTTTCGTTCACGGTCACCATCCAGTGCGCCGCGGCCAGTGCAAACATGGTGGCAAAGCTGGGTGGCTCCGTCTCCGGCCATTGATCGGTTTGGTAAATTTTTAAATCACTTAACAATTGCTTTAAGGCGCTGCCGATCTGCCGGTCTTCGGTGAGCAGCTCATTGGATTCACGCGCGGCTTGCAGGTAATGATTCCAATAGCTTACACGTTCCATGTCCTTGGCTTGCCAGGCTTTGTAGAGTCTCGCCAATAGGGGTACATCCAGCGCCGACAGCGAATGATTAATGAGCCCGGTGATCCATTGCGCGGCGCTGTCTTCGTTGTGGACCCAGCCTTGTTCCACCGCGTATTCGAGGCCTTGAGAATAGGCGAAGGCGCCGATGGGCAGGGCGGGGCTAATCAATTGCCACAAACGCAGGGAAGAGGAGGGTGCTGTTTTCATAGGAAACGCTAGTCGTGATGGTGTTTATGATTATGGTGATGTTCGTGATGTTCATGTAATTCATGACGGTCGTCATGATGATGTTGCTGCTGCTGGTGATAAGCGCCCGCTTCCGGTTCAAACGGCGCCTGCTCGTGGGTTAGCTTAAGACCTAGCGCCCGCACCATATCATCGAGTACATGATCCTCCAGGTAACGAATCCAGTGCTCCGCAATTTGCAATGGCACATGACGGTTGCCCAGGTGATAACAGGCGCGCTGCATGGTTAGCGGGTCCGGTGCGGTCGCTGTGGTCACCGGTTCCTGTGCTGCTTTTAATTCAATGATCAGACCGTTTTCGGCCTTCAAGCAATCGCCGCCCCGTAATACATGGCCGCGCGGCAACAGGAGTCCGACTTCTTCGCCGGATTCGAGCCTGGCTTTCAACCGGCTTTTTTGCCGCAGCTCAAACGGCAGGGATAGTGTTGCCTGCGCCGTTGTTGGGTGGTCCAGAAGCTCGGTGACTTTGATGAATGACATAATCGTGTTCTTTAGATGCGTTTTTATTGATATGACCTTTTGTGTAGGGTGTGCATTGCACACCGCTATTCCACCCTTTGCGTCGCTGCAGCCGCTCATACGCGGTTAATGGTGGGCGGTGCCCACCCTACGGGTTGACGTATCTCAATCATCACGGATGCTTACCGTAGGGTGTGCATTGCGCACCGCTGTTCCTAAAACAAAAAGTATCGCTGCGCCAGCGGCAACACATCCGCCGGTTCGCACACCAACAGTTCGCCATCAGCGCGCACTTCATAGGTTTGCGCATCCACTTCCATTTTCGGTTGATAGCTATTGTGTACCATGTCTTGTTTGCGCAGCTTGCGTGTATTGCTGACGGCCGATACCCGTTTGTTCAGTTTTAATTGTTCCGCAATACCGCTATCCAGCGCCGCTTTGGAAATAAAGCTCAGCGCGGTGGCCGCGCGCGCCAGGCCGAAGGCGGCGAACATCGGCCGGTAGTGCACGGGCTGCGGTGTGGGGATGGAGGCGTTGGGATCGCCCATCGGCGCCGCCACGATCATGCCGCCCTTGATAATGAGCGCCGGTTTTGCGCCGAAAAACGCCGGTTTCCAGAGTACCAGGTCCGCCAGTTTGCCCACTTCCACCGAGCCGACTTCATGACTGATGCCATGGGTAATAGCGGGATTAATGGTGTACTTGGCGATATACCGTTTCGCGCGAAAGTTGTCGTTGCGGCTGCTGTCTTCTTTTAATGCGCCGCGTTGGATTTTCATTTTATGGGCGGTTTGCCAGGTGCGGCAAATGACTTCGCCCACCCGTCCCATGGCCTGCGAATCCGAGGAGATCATGCTGAACGCGCCGAGGTCGTGCAGAATATCTTCCGCGGCGATGGTTTCCCGGCGGATGCGGGATTCGGCAAAGGCGACGTCTTCGGCGATTTTGGGATCCAGGTGATGGCACACCATTAACATATCGAGATGTTCGTCGATGGTGTTCACCGTATAAGGACGGGTTGGATTGGTGCTGGACGGTAACACATTGGCTTCGCCGCAGGCTTTGATAATATCCGGCGCATGGCCGCCGCCGGCGCCCTCGGTATGATAGGTGTGAATGGTGCGGCCTTTAAACGCCGCGATGGTGTCTTCCACGAAACCGGACTCATTTAAGGTATCGGTGTGGATCGCGACTTGCACATCCTGTTCATCGGCGACGCTTAAACAGTTATCGATGGCAGCCGGTGTGGTGCCCCAGTCTTCATGCAGCTTTAATCCCATCGCGCCCGCCGCCACCTGTTCGGTCAAGGCATCGGGCAGGCTGGCGTTGCCTTTGCCGAGGAAACCCAGGTTCATGGGGAATGCTTCCGCCGCCTGCAGCATGCGGTGAATGTTCCACGGGCCCGGTGTGCAGGTGGTGGCGTTGGTGCCGGTCGCCGGCCCGGTTCCGCCGCCGAGCATGGTCGTTACGCCCGACATCAGGGCTTCTTCAATCTGTTGCGGACAAATGAAATGAATATGGGCGTCGATGCCGCCCGCGGTCAGGATCATGCCTTCACCGGCAATGGCTTCGGTGCCGGGCGCGATAATAATGTCCACATTGGGTTGCACGCCGGGATTGCCCGCCTTGCCGATGCCGGCGATGCGGCCATCCTTGATGCCGACGTCCGCCTTGATAATGCCCCAATGATCCAGGATTAATGCATTGGTGATCACCACATCAACGGCTTCATGGGAGGTGGATTGGCTTTGGCCCATGCCGTCGCGAATCACTTTGCCGCCGCCGAATTTTACCTCGTCACCGTAGGTGGTGCGGTCGGCCTCCACTTCGATAATGATACTGGTGTCGCCCAGGCGCACCCGGTCGCCGGTGGTGGGGCCGTACATTTCGGCATAGGCTTGCCGGCTGATTTTAGCCATTATGCGTTGTCCTCCAGCGGCCCCATAATCTTGCCGTTAAATCCGTATACATGCCGGTCGCCGGCGTATTCCACCAGTTCGATTTCGCGCTCCTGCCCCGGCTCAAAGCGAATCGCGGTGCCCGCGGGTATGTTGGGACGAAAGCCGCGCGTCGCTTCCCGGTCAAACGACAGGCCGCTGTTGGTTTCATAAAAATGATAATGCGATCCCACCTGGATGGGCCGGTCGCCGGTATTGGCAACCTTTATGGTGATAGTTTTGCGGCCCTGGTTCAGGGTAATTTCGCCGTCATCTATAAAATATTCGCCGGGTATCACGGTTATCTCCAGATGGTTTTAAACAATGGGATTGTGAACGGTTACCAGCTTGGTGCCATCCGGAAAGGTCGCTTCGACTTGTACTTCATCAATCATTTCCGCAATGCCATCCATCACATCGCCGCGTGTTAAAAGCGTCGTGCCATAACTCATCAGCTCGGCCACACTGCGGCCTTCGCGCGCGCCTTCTAATATCGCGGCGGAAATATAGGCCACGGCTTCGGGGTAATTTAACTTGATGCCGCGATCCTTGCGCCGTTCGGCCACCAGTGCAGCAGTAAAAAGTAACAGCTTGTCTTTTTCGCGGGGTGTGAGTTCCATGGTTTATTCCTTAACTTCTTCTGTTGTGTGCTTTTGTAACAATCAATGTGCGCTCTGAATGCGTTGTTTAGCAGCTTTTCGTCATTCCGGCGAACGCCGGAATCCATGGTTTTAAAGACTGTATCTGGATGCAAGACCCGGCTAACTACAAGCCGGGGATTGCTTTAAAAGACGTTGGCATGACGACAGAGTCATTGTTTTGAGCTTCTCTAAGTATTCCAGATTCTGGGTGCGCAGGCTTCGATGTTCTGCAGCTGCGGCCGCGCGATGCTCCAAACTTTGATAAACATTCGTTTCGCGGTTTCCGCCTGCTGGCCCAGGTAGCGGCAGACGAGTAGGTTATCCATCAATGTGACGCTGAACAATTCCTGTGATTCCGCTTGCACATATTCTCTGATTTTATTCACCAAATGCCGGTTCGCCGGCGTAACGATCATGGTACCGACTGTGGGATAGTTTGCAAGCCCCCAGGGCGAGGAAAGCAATTCACTATCGCCCTCAAATAGTGCGCGCTCAATCAATACCGGTTTATTTTCAATATGGATTTCCATTTTTTGCGCAAACCGGCCGGCATTGAATGATTCACCGCTCGCGCGCCGGCCCAGGCAAGTGATTTCCCAGCCGATAAATTTTGCGCTGCTGTCCAGGTAAACGCGGGTGTGGGTCAATGCATGGGTGTTGTTAAACGCGATGGTTTCCTGGGGCAGCCACTCCAACAGACTTTGCTTGGCGAGATGGAAAGTCTGAGCTTGTTGTGCGGCCGCGCCGGCGGAGCGGTAAAACTTGGCGGCGCCCGGCGTGGTTATTAATACATGACTATGTTCGTGTAGCCGGGTGTCCAGGGTCAATTGATCACCGCCTACCAATCCGCCGGGCGGATGCAGCAGGTAAATATGACAGGGCGCGCCTTCCGGATAAAACGGTTTCTGGATCACCAGTGGCCCGCTGTGTTTGCGATTTAAAACCACGGTGCGATTGGCTTTTGCCCCGAACTCCAATGCAAGTTGCGCTTTCCAGCAGGAATGGTGAACGGCTGGCTGCATTTACCCGAACGCTCCGGAAAGGAGGTGGACGCCAAAACTCATGGCGCTTACCGCGACAATAATCCGCAGCGCCTTAACAAAGCGCGTTCCCAGTTTGGATAGCCAGTGATAAACGCCGCCGATAAGTCCGCCAAACAGGATCATGGCCAGCAACACTCCGGCGCTGAATAGCAATAAATAAGCGAGCGCATAAAGCGGCGTGCCCAGTTTCGCTAAGGGAAGTAACACCAGCAGCGGCGCGGAGCCGGCCGTGCCATGCAGGATGCCGACAATCACCGCGCCATGCTGGTGAGCATGCGGGTCCCGGTCATGCCGGTGCGGGTGATGGCCGTGCTGGGGTGTTTGTGTGTGCTGATGCTGGTGCCAATGAGCGTGAGTTGGCAAATCGCCGTGATGATGAAAGTGCAGATGGGCGCTTTTCCTTCTTAATTCCCAAATGATCCAGGCGCCGATAACAATGAGCATGACGCCAACCGCGCTCTCCGCATACTGGCTCAGGTTGCGCGGAATCGCCATACCCAGTAGATATACACCAGCACCTATAGTCAGCAGCGAGAAGCCATGGCCGGCCGCCCAGCGCAAACAGAATTGCACACTGTTGCGCAAACTGACGCGGGTGCTGGCCAGCCCGGATACCGTCATCACGTGGTCGGCATCCAGCGCATGCAACATACCCAAGGCAAAAGCCAGGGATATCAGTGTCAGTAAGTCAGCGTGTTCCATAAGCGCTTTCCGTCAGCATATTCATAAACACTTTCATAAACTTTTTGCAAGTAAGGCGTGGTTCCGTCTAGCGAGAGAGCTTGCAGGTGTTTCCTGTCCAAGTGGCGCGCAAGATAAAAAAAGTTTTATGCGGGTGTGTGCATTCTTTTTTTCCAAAAACTTAACCGAACAAGATAAAGCGACAACTTATCTCATCAACAAACCCGGACAGGATGGTAAAGAATAATACGGCGAAGCCAACCGGCATTGCAATCCCGCCGGTATTATTGTCAAAATTGGGTTCAATTTTAAAACTCTGCCGCCACTTGGTTGATGATCATGCTGATGATGTTGATGACAGGGATGTTTGCACCAAAACCTTGCATGTGCACGCTATCGCAGGAGGTTAACAAGCCATCAATGCGGGTTAATAAGCGCCCTGGCTGTAGGTATGGCGCCGCCAATATCTGCAAATGGTATAGAGGAAGCGCTTCATCAACCGGCGGATTAAAATACACCTTATAGAAATTGACTAACCCGCTGGGGCGGTATAAGTTGCACGTTTAGGCGGTTTCATTGCGGCTAAATTAACGGTTTCATGCAAAGATTCAAAAGGGAATTGTGCTTAAGTCAATGAATCTATTAAACGTTCTCAATAGTTCGTTTGGGCTGTCACTGGATCAGATTGAACAGGGCATCGTATTACGCGCCAACAAGATGTATGCAGACACGTACTACATCGAGGACTGGCTCAAGGATGAAAAATTAGTCCCGGATTGGGCGTGCCGTGCGGCCGCCAGCTGGCTGATTGAAATGTGGTTAGCCGAGCGGGACGCCTGCAATGCAGCGGAGCTACTGAGAATCGACGAGAAATATACCCGCCTGCTGCGGGATTTTACCTTAAGCGACATTATCGCCATGCGGAGTGAATTGTCGCGTCCCATAGGGTTGGGGGGGTAGTGGAATCAAGCGCTTGGAGCGCTATTGGTCAGATACACCCAGGCCGGAGCCGATTGACAAACTTTAATCCGGTTTGAAATAATACTAGCCCTATCACCCGCTCGCAAAAATTTGAGTCAATAGGACAAAACCGGCTGGGAAATGCTAGAAGTATTCGCATCAGGAATTTCGGGGAGAGGCACGTTGGATCTGCAAATTTTTCTTTTCAATCTGGTTTTTATCAGCATTTTTGTCTTCTTTCATTTAATGGCAAGCGTTTGAGTGCTTGTTTGCGCCACTTGCGCCTGCGGCCTGAGTCCGTAACTTGAGCCTGCGTCATTCACATTTTCCACAGCGATTATTTCAACGAGCGCTTGTTGCTTATGTTATTTGCTAGTGCAAAGTCCGCGGCCCGGCGCCTGCTTTTGATGCTGACACTGCTGTCAGCGGGTTGTAATGCGCCGATGCCGAGCCTCAACCTGGAGCCCGAAGTGAATAAGCTTTTTTCCAGTCTGCAGGCCAAGGATGTGAATTTAGCATTAACGTTTTATTCCGAGGATTTTTATAAAGGCATCCCGAGGCAGATGTGGGAATTGCGTTTGCGGCAATTCCTGGATTTTATGGGCCCAATAGATTCATTCAGAATCACCAACCGGCAGGCTGATACGCGTTACAGCGGCAAGTTTTTTGTGTTCCAGCTGGATACCCTGCATGCGGGAGATAAAAAAGCGCGTCATATCGTCACTTATATTCTTCCTATTGACGGCAGCACGGTGAAGCTCGTTGCGCACAAAATTACCGCGAAAGGATTCGAGTAAAATTACTATTGATATCGGCGGCTGCAAACTTAAACGCGCCGTGAATGAATATTGTTGTATCCCGCGCCTACGCGTACGCCAGCAAGTGCCCGGGTAATGTGGCGCAGGCTTATTTGGCTAGCGTGCGCCGCGAGGTTTACGCCCAGGTTAACCGGGAATTCAGTCAAGGATTGAAGCCGGAAATAATGTACGCGACACCCGCTAGCACGCCAATCACAATGAGAGTTATCATGATCCTGCCTGCCAAAGAAGATTTGCCGCCGCTGGTATCGGCCGTATAAGGCGAATTTGATTTCATGGAACCGGATTTCATTCCCGCGGCACTCATATCCAGCATGGTGAATTCCTGGTAGTTGCCGAGCAGTGTTTTTAATTCCGCGCAGTCCGCTTCATCATGGGTTAACCAGCGTTCCGCCGCGGCTTCCCCCTCGCGATAGATGTTTTCCAGCAAATAATATTCTTCCATCATGCGATTGATGGAGCTCACCAGACCTTCACCGTTGTATTGCGGCAGGCGAAAGGCATCGCACAACACGCTACACAGGTATTTGTTTACCAGTTGGACTGGCAAAGTGGATTGTTTTCCCAGTTGCTGTACGGCGCCATAGAGGAATGCGGTTATGGCAAAAAACTGGAACGAGTTTTTCTTGATCCGCGCGGTATCGATGTTAGAAAGCTGGGCCTTGGCAAATGACAGCAGAATTTTCTGGGTGTCATCGAAATCACTTTTAATGTTGGGTATTGCCATGCGCTGTACTCAATATTCAGCCGGATCACTAACCTTAAACCTAGATTCCGCAGTTGACCTCTTTATAAAATAGCTACCCAACTGATGTCATTCTATTTTCATGCACGAAAGAGGTTCACCTGTTGGGTGAGCAACGCTACGCAGTGGATTGCACGCTTGTCTTCACGATCGTCAAAGCGCATGGCGGCGTTGCAACTCCTTGGAATGGAACGACCATTCCGCGT
>DATCIR010000216.1:0-10364 GCA_036507695.1 Gammaproteobacteria bacterium | reverse complement strand
CCGCCCGCCAGTGTCAGCAATCGCGCTGTATCGGTGTGTGCAACGCTGCTCGCACTATTCTGCAACTGGGCGGTAAGCCAGTCCAAGGCGTCACGCCGCCCGGGAGGGGAAAACTCCAGCTTCTGGCAGCGGCTGCGGATGGTTGGCAACAACCGGGAAGGCTGACTGGTCACTAGAATAATCAACGTTCCGGGCGTGGGTTCTTCCAGCGTTTTCAGCAGGCTGTTGGCGGCATATTGATTCATTGCTTCCGCCGGCGCGATGACAACAATTTGCATAGGCGCGAATTGACTCTTCAGCGAGAGATAACGGCTCACCTCACGAATAGTGTCGATCGGTATTTGTTGACGATCAGGTTCCAGCGCCACCCCGAGGTAGTCCGGATGTGATCCCGCGTTCATCAAATGACAACCCTGGCATTGGCCGCAGGGTTCGCTGTTTGCCCGCGCGGTGGCGGGATCGTGGTTTTGCGAACACAACAACCAGCGTGCAAAACTTTGCGCAAGATGCAATTTTCCCAGACCAGCGGCGCCACTTAATAATAGCGCGTGGGGCAATTGTTCTCCCTGGTAGCGCTGCACCAGATGTTGCCAAACCGGCTGCTGCCAGGGCAATAGGAATTTCTTATTCATGTTTGTAGCCGGTCCTTAAATGCGGTTAATGCCTGGTGAATTTGCTGGCGTACGGCGTCAACACTCTGGGATGCGTCGATTATTCGATATTGGCCGGGAAACTGTTTTGCCCGATCCAGATAAACCGCCCGCACGCGCGCAAAAAAACCGGCTTTTTCCAGTTCGAACCGGTCCAGGCCGCCACGTTGCCCCACGCGCGCCAGACCCTGCTCGACGGGCAAATCCAGCAATAGTGTTAAATCCGGCCGCAGCCCGCCCTGTACCCATTGTTCCAGCTGCGCAATACGTTCCGTTGCAATACCCCGGCCACCGCCCTGATACGCGTACGTCGCATCCGTAAACCGGTCGCAGATAACCCAGCGGCCCGCAGCCAGCGCGGGCTTAATCAATTCGTTAATATGCTGCGCGCGCGCCGCGAACATCAACAGCAACTCGGCGTCATCCGCCATCGCGGCGTGATTTTTATCAAGCAATAAGTCGCGGATTTTTTCGGCCAGCGGTGTGCCGCCGGGTTCGCGGGTGGTGACGAAATCAAGTCCGGACTGTGTCGCCCACGCCTGCACGGCTTGCATGGCGGTGCTTTTGCCGGCCCCTTCAGAACCTTCCAGGGTAATAAATTTTCCTGTGCACATGGGGGCGTTATTATAAACGGGTATCCGTTTGATTGTTATTATTTGACGTTATTTAGTGCCGGGTTTTTTGTGTCACGCAGGGAGGAAAACGGCCGGGCCTTGCCATTTAACTGGTATTTAATCACGGCTTTATTGTGATCCTCCAATGTGGCGGAGAATACGTGGCTGCCGTTGCCACGGGCGACAAAATACAGCGCACCGCTGTCATCGGGGTTCAATGCCGCGCGTATGGAGTCCAGCCCCGGCATGGCAATGGGTGTGGGAGTTAATCCGTGGCGCCGGTAGGTGTTGTAAGGGGTATCGTTTACCAGATCCTTGCGCCGCAAATTCCCGTCAAATTTTTCCCATATGCCGTAGATAACCGTTGGATCGGTTTGCAAGCGCATCCTTTTGTTTAAACGCCTGACAAACACACCGGAAATCGCCGGGCGCTCACTGGGAACAGCGGTTTCTTTCTCGATAATAGACGCCAGGATCAAGGCTTCATAGGGCGACTTTAGCGGTAAATCAGCCGTGCGGTTCTCCCATTCTTTTTCCAAAACGATTTCCATCGCCTGATACGCACGCAGAAGAAACTCGGCATCGGTGGTGCCCCGGGGAAAGTGATAGGTATCCGGCAAAAACCGGCCTTCCGGGTGTTCACCGGGTTTACCCAGTTTTTCCATCACCTGTTTGGGATTCAATCCTTTGAGCGTATGTTCAAGATAGTCGTTTTGCTGCAAGGCCGCCATCATTTCCCAATAATTCCAGCCCTCCACAATCGTCATGCCATATTGAATCGTATTGCCTTTTACAATCTGTTCCAGTAACTGCTTAGTCGTTGTACCTGGCTTGAATAGATACTCGCCGGTTTTAACTTGGTTGGCGGTGCCGGTGAGTTTGCCCAATAACACCAGGTAGCGGGGGTGATCGATGACCTTGGCGGCATACAGGTTTTTCGACACGCGCGTCAGGGTATCGCCGGTCTTGATTTCGTAGCGCAAACCCTCCCCTTCCACTTGGACGGGTGTACTTTGAAACTTGTTGATGTCCACCAGCAGCCAGCTGCCGATAACAACGACGAGTACCACGCAAGCGGCGGCTATTTTAATAATCAAGCGTTTCACGGATGACAAATACTATTGAATGGCGTCCATCAATTGCTGTGTTAAAGGCCCAGGTTTGAAGGAATTGTGATCGATCTGCCGGACTGGCCAAATACCACGAATACTGTTGGTGATAAATACCTCGTCGGCTGACAACAAATCTTCAATAAAATAGCGGCCAATCATGACGGTAATTTGCAACTTTTCTGCCAATTGCAGCACGCGATCGCGCAGGATGCCTTCAATACCGCATTCCATTAAACTGGGAGTATAAAGCCTGCCCTGATATACCCAAAACAAATTGGACCCGGTGCCTTCAATAACGTGCATGTCGTTATCCAACATGATCCCGTCGACGATATCGTGATCCTCCCATTCGCCGCTTGCCAACACCTGCTCTAATCGATTTAAATGCTTTATACCGGCCAAACGCGGATTACTGGCCAATCGTGTTTCGCAGATGGTAATTTTTACACCCAGGTTTTTAAAACTGTTCGGGTAATCCGGAAATGGAAGTATCGCAACAATACGCGTGGGCATGACCGATCTTGGTGGTTTGTAACCCCGTTGGCCGCTGCCGCGGGTGATGATTATTTTAAGAACGGCGTTGGCGCCAGCGCAGTATTGATTTATTAACTGTGAGGCTTCCGTGTGAAGCAATGTGATGTCCGGCGGTGGGATACGCAGCCGTTCGCAACCCCGCTGTAATCGCGCCATATGTTGCTGCCAATACTGGATCGCACCCGCGCTGATTTTTATGGTTTCGAACAGGCCGTCTCCATAATTAAGTCCCCGGTCGGTAACGGGCACGTGATTCCCGGCGACTCCATTGATTAAAAAAATCGGCTCCATTGGCAGTTGTATTTAAATTTAAAAATGTGAGGTGCGTGATTGGATCAATCCATGAACCTTAACTGAAAACTAGAGCGCTAACAACAGACCTTTGGCCTTGGCCCGGGTTTCTTCCAATTCATTATACGGGTCTGAGTCCGCGACGATGCCGGCGCCGGCGCGTAAATTGATAACATTGTTGTTTTTTACCAGCGTGCGGATCAGAATATTCAAATCCATACTGCCGTCATGATTCACATAGCCGACTGAACCGGTATAGGCGCCCCGCGGCTGTGCTTCCAATTCCGCAATAATCTCCATACACCGCACCTTGGGACATCCGGTAATGGTTCCACCGGGGAATACCGCGCGAATGACCTTACCTGGCGTACAATCTTCACGTAAGGTTCCCTGCACATTGGACACGATATGATGCACATGCGCGTAAGTTTCCAGCGTCATTAATTCATTTACTTTGACAGTGCCGGGCTTGCAGACGCGCCCCAGGTCGTTACGCTCCAGGTCGATCAACATGACGTGCTCGGCGCGTTCCTTGGGATGCCCGATGAGTTCCTGGAGTTTTTCCGCATCCAGTAGTTCCGTAGCGCCGCGCGGCCGGGTGCCGGCAATGGGCCGGGTTTCAATACGTTCGCCCGATACCCGAACTAACCGCTCCGGAGACGAACTGATAATGGCGTGCTGCTGGTAAACCGCCAACGCAAAAAACGGCGCGGGATTGGTGTGCATTAACCGGCGGTAAAGCCGGCTGTTGGACACCTTCGAATGCAGCTTGGCGGTCCAAAGCCGGGACAGATTCACCTGGAACACATCCCCTGCTTTGATGTAGTCCAGAATCCGTTTCACGCTTGAAAGGTATTTTTCCGCCGGTTCCTCCTCAATGGATTGCAGGATTTTTTCTGCCAGCACCTTGTGGCTTGATAAGCCGGCCTGAACGAGCGTCTCGATGTCTTTCTTGATAAGCGCCAGTTGATCTTCGAAGGCTTGCTCGGCAACCAGGAACCATTCACCGCTGCGGCGGTTAATAACTACAGCGACGGGAATTTGCGTGGCAAAAGCAACCGGTAAATCACTGGCATGGTCTTTGGGCAAATTCAGACTGGGTTCGATTTGTTGCGCAAGTTCATAACCCAGGAACAGAAACCATCCGCCACGAAAGGGAATGTCGTGCAAGGAATTGGCGTGTGCGGAATGTTGCGCCTGCCAATAGTGATCGAACATCGCCAGGAAATCGGACGTTTCGGTAATGGCAATTTTCTCAGCGCCGGCCTTCGACAGCGTAAGTGCACCGCTAGAATTCAACGCAAGGGTTTGTTGGGGACATGCAAACAGAATATCAAACTGGACTTGTTGGGTGGTTTGCGCGACCGACTGGAGTAGATACGGGTAACGCTCCGGATTCATTTCGTGAAGCGCTAGCAGATCCGGTGGCTCACCGGTGCAGTGAACGACACTCGGCAGATTTAGGTTGTGCATTGGACGTTAGCGGGTGTTAATTAGCGTAGAGTTGGCTTCTCTGCGAACCGTTTCTCTGTAAACCAAGGCCCACAGATTTTAACACACTGCATACCCGGTTCTTGGTATTCAGTGCCCTAACTTTCCAAAAGTTAGATTTTTCTGAACACCAGGGTCCCATTGGTGCCGCCAAATCCAAATGAATTGGAAAGTACGGTGTTTATTTTCATGGACCGCGCTTCGCCGGGGACATAATCCAGGTCGCATTCCGGGTCCGGTGTGAAAATATTGATCGTGGGTGGCGCGACCTGGTCCCTGATCGACAACACGCTAAAGATCGCTTCGATACCGCCTGCCGCGCCCAATAAATGTCCAGTCATGGACTTGGTGGAACTGATAGCCAGCTTTTTCGCGTGGGTACCGAAAGCGGCTTTCGTCGCGTCGGTTTCGCCTTTATCTCCGAACGGCGTTGAAGTGCCGTGCGCGTTGATATAATCCACTTGATCGGGATTTATTTTGGCGTTGCGCATGGCCAGTTCCATGCAACGTTTGGCGCCCTCGCCACCTTCTGACGGCGCCGTCATATGATAAGCATCGCCACTCATGCCGAAGCCGACGAGTTCCGCATAAATGGTGGCGCCCCGCTGCTTGGCGTGCTCATATTCTTCCAGTACAACGACACCGGCGCCATCGCTCAACACAAAACCGTCCCTGTCTTTATCCCAGGGGCGGCTGGCGGTCTGCGGACTATCATTTCTTGTCGACAAGGCGCGCGCGGAACAGAAGCCTCCCAGCGCCGTGGGCGAGGTCGCCATTTCCGCGCCGCCAGCGATCATTACATCGGCGTCGCCATACTCAATCATGCGTCCCGCATCGCCGATACAATGTGTCGCCGTGGCACAGGCCGTGGTAATCGCATAATTAGGCCCTTTGAGCCCATGCATGATAGATACGTTGCCGGAAATCATGTTGATGATATTGGCGGGCACAAAAAACGGCGATATTTTACGGGGACCGGAATTCAAGTAAGCCTCATGGCCTTTTTCGATGCCGGTAATTCCCCCGATACCCGAACCGATGACAACTCCGATACGCGTTGCATTGCGTTCAGTCACTTCAAGTCCGGAATCTTCAATGGCCTCTTTGGCGGCGGCGACGCCGTAATGAATAAAGGGGTCCATTTTTTTGATATCTTTGGCGGGTATACAGTTAGCGGGATCAAACCCCTTCACTGAGCCGCCAATCCGCGTTGAGAAAGCGCTTACGTCAAAATGGGTGATGGGACCGATGCCGCTTTTACCCGCCAGTATGTTTCTCCAGGATTCGAAAACTGTTAAACCCACTGGCGATACCATTCCCAGCCCGGTAATAACGACGCGCCGCTTGATCAAAAGAACTTACCTCTTGAAAGATCTATGCAGAATAACTATGAATGCTTGACGTAAAATTCAAACACTTGATGAATCGGAGCCGTGCATCACCACACGGCTCCGACTGCAGAATCTTAGCCGGCAGACTTTAAGTGTTCGTTGATGTAGTTGGTTGCTTGTTGAACGGTCGTAATTTTTTCAGCATCTTCATCCGGTATTTCGGTTTCGAACTCTTCTTCCAGGGCCATTACTAACTCTACCGTATCCAAGGAATCAGCGCCCAGGTCGTCAACAAAGGAGGACTCATTGGTGACTTCCTCTTCCTTTACGCCCAGTTGTTCGACAACTATTTTCTTTACACGCTCTTCAACGGTGCTCATTTCGGATTAATCCTCCACATTATTAATTTTCTACGCCTATACTGGCTGCGGTCGGTATTCTAGTGAAAACGGCGTTCTGATACAAGTTATAAAGCACTATAATATTTTTGCCTATCTTGATGTAATCACTAAAGATTGACGGATACTTGCGAATTGTACAATCACTACGCCATGTACATTCCACCATTCACATGCAGGGTTTCCCCGGTAATGTAGCCGGCCTCTGGCGAGGCCAGAAAAGCCACTGCCGCGGCAATTTCCTCAGGCTGCCCCAAACGATTCAGTGGGATAGCTTTCTGCAACGCCTCTCGTTGCGTCTCGGGCAGCGCCTTGGTCATATCGGTATCGATAAAACCGGGAGCCACCGCATTGACCGTAATGCCCCGGGTTCCCACTTCCCGGGCCAGGGACTTGGTGAATCCCACTAGACCGGCTTTAGCCGCGGCGTAATTGGTTTGACCGGCGTTACCCGCCGCGCCCACCACGGAACTGATACTGATAATACGGCCTTTGCGCGCCTTGGTCATGGCGCGCAGGCAAGCTTTTGATAAACGGTACACTGAGGTTAAGTTAGTCTGGATTATGTCATCCCACTCATCATCTTTCATGCGCAGCAGCAGGTTATCGCGGGTAATGCCGGCATTGTTAACCAGAATGGTCGGTGCGCCAAATTCGGCATTGATCGTTTCCATTGCCGCGTCGACAGACGATTGGTCAGTGACATTCAATACCAAGCCCATTCCCTTGATCGCATTTTCCCGTAGGCTGATCGTAATATTTTCCGCAGCGGCAGGCGATGTTGCGGTACCGATAACCGTGGCGCCGTCTTTACCCAATCTCAGCGCAATAGCCTGGCCGATTCCCCGGCTGGCGCCGGTTACCAAGGCAATTTCGTTCTCCAGACTCATGATCCCTCCCTCCTTTTTAAGTCTCGTCAGAAAAATCTGTGGACAATCCGACCCTGAAAAAACGTTAACGCAAAGGCGCGAAGTCGCAAAGAATTCAAACTATTACTTAGTGCAACCTTATCCGCTGCCAAACGCTGTGGGCCGCCCTATCCGGAATCCAAAAAACAGTACACTACAGTTCTTTAACAATAATCCGGTTTCCTTTGCGTCATGGCGTCTTTGCGTTGAATACCGGTGTTAAGCTACCCACTGATTCTTCGGAAGACCCCTTTTTAATATCATACGCTGGCACTATCCAACTGGGATTACGCCCCAACCAGTATTACACCAACGCTTCGTCAAGCGTCTCCGGGCTGAATACGGGCAACACCAGCATGGATTTTTCAATGCGTTTGTTAAGACCGGCCAGCACTTTACCCGGACCACATTCAATCAACCGGTCCACGCCATCGGCATGCATTTTTTGAATTGTTTCCACCCAACGCACCGGATTACACAATTGGCGCTTGAGCGCGTCACGAATTTTATCCGCTGCCGTCTCACTCGCCACATCCACATTATTAATCACCGGAATCAGCGGCGGTTGAATCTTGATGGATTCCAGTAGCGCCATCAAGCGCTCCGCCGCAGGTTCCATTAACCGGCAATGTGACGGCGCGCTCACCGCCAGCTTGACCGCCCGCTTCGCACCGGCTGCTTTACACAGTTCTACTGCGCGATCCACCGCGGCTGTTTTACCCGCAATCACCACCTGACCCGGCGCATTAAAATTAACCGCGTTGACGACCTCGCCTTGCGCGGCATCATGGCATGCGGCCTTCACCTGCTCATCGGCCAAACCCAAGATGGCCGCCATGGCGCCTTCGCCGGCGGGCACCGCTTGCTGCATGTATTCGCCGCGTTTGGCGACCAGCATCACGGCATCTTCAAATGCGATCGCTCCGGAGCACACCAAGGCGGAATATTCCCCGAGGCTGTGGCCCGCCATGACTACCGGCTGCGGACCTTGTTTTTCATTCCATACCCGCCAGGTCGCCACGCTGGCGCATAATAAGGCGGGCTGGGTATTTTGCGTTTCATTTAACTTGTCCTCGGGACCGTTTTGCACCAAACGCCACAGATCAAAACCCAGCACGTCAGATGCAGTCGCAAACGTTTGCTGCACCACCGGATAGGCTTCCGCTAATGGCGCCAGCATACCCAAGGATTGAGAACCTTGGCCCGGAAAAAGGAATCCTAACGACATGACTAATGATCCTCGGAATAATTTTTGGTGCAGGAGTAACTCAGCTATGCAGCGCTCGCTGACAATCCACTACGCTAGTATTTAATCAGCGTTGATCCCCAGGTAAATCCACCGCCGAATGCTTCGCAGAGCAGTATGTCACCGCGTTTGATCCGGCCATCCCGCACCGCCACATCCAGCGCCAGAGGAACCGACGCGGCTGACGTGTTGCCATGTTCCCCTACCGTAACCACGACTTGATCCATGGACATTTTCAGCTTCTTGGCCGTAGCGGCGATAATCCGGATATTCGCCTGATGCGGCACCAGCCAGTTGATGTCGGATTTTTGCAGACTGTTTGCGGCCAGGGTTTCATCGACAATTCGTTCGAGGGTCTTCACCGCGATTTTAAAAACTTCATTGCCTTGCATGTTGATATAGGCGTTACCCTCTTTGACATGGTCATAGCCGTTGGATATACCGTAGGGAACCGTGAGCAATTGCTCATAGCTGCCATCCGCATGCAAATGCGATGACAGGATGCCTGGTTCGTCACTGGCTTGCAGTATCACCGCGCCAGCGCCATCACCAAACAACACACAGGTGTCGCGGTCCGTCCAGTTGACAATACGGGACATGGTTTCGGAACCCACCACCAACGCATTTTTGGAAATACCCCCCCGGATAAACTGGTCCGCTACCGCCATCGCATAAACGAATCCGGTACAAACGGCCTGAATATCAAACGCAGGACAACCATGAATATCCAAGCGTGCCTGCAACAAACAGGCGGTGCTGGGAAAAACCTGGTCCGGCGTGGTAGTGGCTACGATGATCAGATCAATATCTTTGGTATCGATGCCCGCCGCGTCGATAGCCAAACGCGCCGCGTTTTCGGCCAGATCGCAGGTGGTTTCATTATCTCCCGCGATATGCCGTTTTTTTATGCCTGTCCTGTCAGTTATCCACTGATCCGTAGTATCAACCATTTTTTCCAAATCGTGATTGGTTAATACTTTTTCCGGTAAAAAACCGCCGGTGCCAGCAATCCTCGAATAGATCAAACGGCTTGCCTCTCTGCTAAATAGCTTTCCAATTGTTGACGAATCTTTTGCGGCACGTTTTTCCGCACTTCGAGTCTGGCTTCGCGTATTGCGCATGCCAGGCCAAGCTCATCCGCCCCGCCATGGCTTTTGATCACGATGCCCTGTAATCCCAGCAGGCTGGCGCCGTTATAACGCCGCGGATCAATTTTCTTGCGAAATGATTTCAGGACCGGCAACGCCACTAGACCGGCCAGCATGGTGAAGATATTGCGTTTGAATTCCTGCGTCATGTAATGCCGAATCAGTTGCGCGACACCTTCGGTGGTCTTGAGCGCGACGTTCCCAACAAAACCATCGCACACGATAACGTCCGCCGTTCCTTTATAAATATCGTCGCCTTCGACAAACCCGATATAGTTCAAGCCACTGCTTTCCAGTAATCGCGCCGCTTCCTTAACGCGTTCATTACCTTTAATTTCTTCTTCCCCGATATTGAGCAGTCCCACCGTGGGTGAAGCGATATTTTCCAACGCATGGACCAGCACCGAACCCATGACCGCGAATTCCAGTAGATTTTCAGCGCTGGTATCGACATTGGCGCCCATATCCAGCACATGAGTATGTCCCTTGATGGTTGGCAGTGTGACCACAATCGCCGGCCGGTCCACCCCGCTGATCATCTTCAGGACGAAGCGTCCCGTCGCCATCAGCGCACCGGTGTTTCCGGCGCTGACGCACGCATGCGCGGCACCTTCCTTTACCAGGTTTATTGCGACACGCAT
>DATCIR010000215.1:0-7649 GCA_036507695.1 Gammaproteobacteria bacterium | reverse complement strand
GGCTCGACTGCGGCCATCCCTGGCCGCAGACGCCCCCGGCAGGAAACACCGGCACCGCTTTAACCTATGCTGCACACGGGGTGAGTAGTTACCTCAAAAAAAGGGTTTTGCCGGATCACACCCGGTGTAATGGAATACGTGAAAATGCTTGGCTGTGTTACCGCGGAGAGGCATTGATTAGTCGTTACCTCCTATCACAATATCGTCCCTTTCAACGCTGCGCTTGACCCGATTTCGCGGGTATAAGCGAGCTGGCGTGGATGACCATAGGGTGACACAGTCAGGAAGGTTTTTTGAAGTCCATCACAATTTAGCGCGGGAAATGCCGGCAAGCCGGAGCAGTTTTTGCTCCGGCTTAATACCATAAATTATAATCAATTAATCGTTGTGAATATTATTTAACGGCGTTTTTTGGCAGTCTTCTTTTTACCTGCCTTTGCCTTCGCGGTTTTTTTCTTAGCGGCTTTCTTCTTTACGGGTTTTTTCTTCGCTGTTTTAGCCTTGGCGGTTTTTTTCTTGGCCGCTTTCTTCTTGGCTTTCGGTTTCACTGATGCTTTTTTCTTTTTCTTGGCCGCTTTTTTGGCGGTGGTCTTTTTAGCCGCAGCTTTCTTGGCAGCGCTCTTCTTGGCAGGTTTTTTCTTCCTGACCGCCGCGACTTTGGCTTTCAACGCCCCGGCGCCTTTGCTAACGGCGCCCAGCGCTTTTTCCCCGAGTTCGCCTACCGTATTGACCGCGCTTTTATATGTCTCGGATCCTTCAAGTTTATGCGCAACGTCTCCCGCAGTTTCAGAGATTGTCCCGACTGCTGACCTGGCCACATCGCCCATCTTGTGGCTAATCGCTCCGAAACCCTCTTTGACATCTTCGAACAAACTTTCACCAAGGTGTCCGGCTTCTTCGAACAGACCCCGGGTGGAATCTTTGACGGAGTCGAACTTCGAAGTCTGGGAGCCGCCTTTCCCTGTTTTATCGGTGTCACTGTTGTCATCTCGGTTGTCATCTCGGTTGTCATCTCGGTTTTTATCTTGTGTATCTTTGGGATCATTGTCAGTCATTTTGTTATACCCTGTGTTAACGATGATGGTGAAGATAATAGTACTGTTTCGCCAAAAAAAACAGCATACAAGTTCTGTGTAAACGTAGCAAAAACATACTTAAAGAACAATGCGTACTATAGGCCAGGAACTGTGATGCGCCACACTATTTGATCAGCCTATGAACAAAGTACGCAAAAATTCCGGGGAACGGGCCTGAAATGCTAAAAATTTAATTCTCTCACCGGTAGTAACACCCAAAATTCTTAATAGGACAACACCGTCCCGGGTTGATACACACAACTAATTCCTTTGTCCGGTATTTTATTCACCCCGGTTTCACCCATGCCAGAGCGTAATTTCCAGCTTAACAATACCGGCGCGGCACTGAGCCGATTGTGACGTTTTTGGGCTCCAAACGTATTGTGAAGGCCTGCGATTTTTGAATTACTTGCAAATGTTCACCGCAGCCCAGTGCTAAACCAAGCCGGGCATTCAGCACTGAGGCTGCCCGCAAAATTTCATAAATGCTTCGATGGTTGAATTGTTCAGCGCGCAATGAATTACGCTACCATTGACCACCAAACCACGTACAATACCTTACGTTTTTAATGCAGCGAACATAGCTTATGCCGATCAAAACCCAAATAATACCGTACCCAGCCTGTATCCTGCTTGCCGCGCTCAGCCTTTTTACCGCAAACACGCCGGTGGCCGCCGAAGATCCCAACCGCCTGGCCAGCACCGTTAGCTACCAGCACACCTTTGCCCAATTAACTTTCCGCAATCCCACCGCTTTGTTGCAGCAACCCGGCGACAGTTCGCGCTGGTATGTCCTGGAAAAATCCGGCAAGGTTTATTACTTCACCAATGACGAAAAAACACCTGCAAAATCCCTTTATTTGGATATCGGCGACAGCCGGGTGGATGAGTCCTTCGAGGGCGGTTTACTGGGCATGGCGTTTGACCCGGCTTTTAATGCGAATCGCTATGTATACCTGTCCTATACCAGCAGCAGTGACCCGAAAACCGATAACAGCAAAACGCTGCGTTCCTATATTTCCCGATTTAGCGTCAATAAAGACAACACCCGCATCGATGCGGACTCCGAAACCGTCATCCTGGCCGTAGACCAGCCCTGGAACAACCACAACGGCGGCCATATCCTGTTTGGTCCGGATGGCCTGCTCTACGCCGGATTTGGCGACGGTGGCGCGTGGGGCGACCAGAACAACGACGCACAGAATATCGATAGCTTGCTGGGCGCACTGCTGCGTATCGATGTGCGCGGCGCTGTGGCGGCTAAAAACGGCGGTACGGCAAACTACCGCATTCCCGCGGATAATCCCTTCGCGAAAAGCCCCGGCTGCGGCAGCAAGCGCGGTTGCCCCGAAATCTACGCCTGGGGATTCCGCAATCCCTGGCGTTGGAGCTTTGACCGCCAAACCGGGCAATTATGGCTGGGCGACGTCGGGCAAGGCGAGTGGGAGGAAATCAACCGGGTGGAAAAAGGCAAAAATTACGGCTGGCGCTGTTTTGAAGGACGCGCCCAATACAATTTCAAGGACTGCGATAAATTCACCCCCTATACCATGCCCATCACCGTGTATAAACATATGCCGCTTGAAAAAGCCCGCGATGGTATGGCCGCATCCGTGACTGGCGGCTTCGTGTACCGGGGCGCCGCCCTGCCCACGCTGCAAGGCCATTACCTGTATGCCGACTTCGTGCACGGAATGCTCTGGGCGCTCCTTGATCCGTATGAACGAAATCCCAGATCGGAACTGCTGTTCAACACGGAATTTAATATTGTGAGTTTCGCGGAGGCTAACGACGGTGAAATCTATTTTCTGAAATATGCCGAAGATGGCGGCATTTATAAACTAGCGCCCGCGGCACCAAGCGCCAAGCCGTAAAGCTTGCTCACCCAAAACATTAAAAACTTCAACGCAGAGGCGCTAAGACGCAAAGACTTCAATTTAAAACCAATCATGCAGTCGTACCGCCAAACGATTTTGAAATGCGCCTCCCGAAATCACACTCTTGTAAATTATGAGTTAGGTTCGGGTTGTTTTTTAATTGTTAGTTCTTTGCGTCTTAGCGTCTTTGCGTTAAAAAAACACTGCAGCAATAACTTAGACCTGTCCGGTTTTGGCATCGATATACGCCGCCAGCTCGGCCAGGGTCTGGTGATCAAAAATATCCGTGATATCCACTACACCCGGCCAGGTCTCATCGATTTTCTGATGAATCTCGGTCAGGGTCAGCGAGCTAATGCCGATTTCAAAAAAGTTATCATCCCGGCTGAGGGTTTTGTCCTTGATCAGCTCCCTGCAAATGGCCTGTAGACGTTCTTCGCTCGCCGATAAACCCGCGCTGGCCTGCGCATGCGCGGCGGCTATCAACCGGTCGATTTCCGCAATCTCAGTATCGTATTCACCCTGCAGATAGGCATCCGCCAGCAAGCGCCGCTGCAACTTGCCGCTGGTGGTTTTGGGTATGCGTTTGACCGGTATTACCCGGGTCACCTGCAAACCGGTCTGTTCATTAATATGGCGGATGACATCCCGCACGATACCGATAAAGTCCTTCAGATCCGCGCGGAACAATATGAATACCAACAGATCATCGGTGTCGGCATTGGGCCGGCGCAGTCCATATGCCACCACCTTGCCCAATTCGAGTTCCTGCAATTGCAGCGCGACCGCCTCTATATCGTGGGGATAATAATTCAGCCCGTTGGAAAAAATGATGTCCTTCTCCCGCCCGGTAATCACCAGTTCCCCGGGCTCGGTCAAAAAGCCAAGATCCCCGGTATTGAGCCAGCCATCGCCGGTTAACGCGCTACGATTGGCCTCGTCATCCAGATAATAACCGGCTGTCACGCTGCCGCCGCGGATCTGCACCAGGCCGATATGACCGGGTGGTAAGGCCGCATTTGCTTCGTCCGTGATTTTCACCGCCATATCGAGGATTGGTTGGCCTTCGACCGCGTGCGGCACCGCATCCGGGTGGTCCTGGCCGACAAACTGCACGGCTTCCCCGGCCCGCATGCGGTGCCGGTTCAGGTACACGGCCCGGAACGGCTCACCGGGCCTGGGGAAGGCCACCGCCAGGGTCGCTTCGGCCAGGCCATACACGGTGTACATGCACTCCCGCGGCAACCGGTAGGCCTGCATGACATCCAGGAACTGGTTGCAGATATCGATCGATATGGGCTCGGCGCCATTAAAGATCAGGCGGACGTGCGATAAATCCCCTATGTCGAGGGTTTTATTGCCCAAGGCTTTTAAAAAATGTTTATAACCGAAGTTCGGCGAGCAGGTCACTGTGACTTTGAACTCACTGACTTTCTCAAACCAGAGCAAGGGCCGGCGGCTGAATAATTCTGTAGACACCAGGCATTGATTAATGCCGATCGCCAGCATGTGCAGGTGAAAACCGATCAAGCCCATGTCATGGGTCAGCGGCATCCAGCTCAGGCTGACATCCTTTGCCGAGAATCCGCCACTCACTTTAATCGCATTGATATTGGTCACGATATTGCGATGCGTCAGCACCACGCCTTTGGGTTCACTGGTGGAGCCGGAGGAAAACTGAATAAATGCCACATCGTCCGGTTTGGGTGCATGTAACCGGCCGCGTTGCGCATGGCTTTCAAGCGTATCGGCAAGCACCGTCTTGCTTTGCACCACGTGCAGCGATTCGTGCAGGTTATGTTGCCGCGCAAAATGTTCGAGCCGTTCCAGTTGTTCCCGTGAGGTAAACAAATACGGCCGTTCCAGTTTATTGAAAATGCGAAACAGCTTGCCACGGTGTTCATCACTGATGCCGATGGCAACCGGCACGGGCACAATACCGCCCAACATACAAGCCCAGAAGGCTTCGACAAAGGTCTGGTTGTCATGGTGCAAAATAATCAACTGGGCGCCCGGCGTCAGGCCCGCCTGCTGGAAATCGTGCAAGTGCATCAATGCCCGGTCATACAATTCGGCGTAACTTAGGTACCGATGATCCTGCTTGCCTTCAATAAAGGTAATACCTCGGTTGCCGGATCGTTGCGCTGTCAGCGCCTCGGTTAAATGGGAATAGTTCATCATGTGTTGGCGGATTTTCTTGGTTTGATGCGCATGTGAATGGCATGCTTGGTTCGCAAATTTACTCCAGGTTGCAGTTCAACAGGATTATCGGCAACGTGCTGCAGGGTAAAGTGCCGGGTCATGAGTCCAAAATGAATTTGCGCTTCAACAATCGCGAAAAAGTCCCCGATGCAACGCCGCGGTCCGGCGGAAAACGGAATATAGGCGTATTTATTGCGTTTTTTCTCTTGCTCCGGCGCGAACCGGTTGGGGTCAAACGCCTCCGGATTTTCCCAGAACACCGCATGGCGATGGATGTAATAGGGTGAAATAGCAATATCCGTTCCCGCGGCAACCCGGTAACCGGCAATCGTGTCGTCCTCCAGGGTCTTGCGCGTGAATAACCAGACCGGCGGGTATAAGCGCAAAACCTCTTCCACTACCTGGTGAATGTACCCCAACTCCGCAAGGTGCTCAAACCCGGGAATCAGATCATAGCTGGCGTGATCAACCGCAGCATGCACCTTCTGCTCAACTGCGGGATGTTGCGAGAGCCGGTACCAGGTCCAGTTCATGGTGGTGGCGCTGGTTTCGGAGCCGGCGACAATCATGGTCATGATCTCGTCGATCATTTCCTTGTCGCTCATGGGTTCACCGGATTCCTTGTCACGGGCATCTATAAAAAGCGATAACCAGTCCAGTGGTTGCTCCGCGCGCGTGCGGCGTTGCGCAATCAATTCACCCACGAGTTTGGTGAGCGCCCGGTATTTCACCACTAGTTTTAAATCGCGCGCCGAATCATCCGTTAAAATGGCAAAAGGATTGTCCCCGCTTGTTTCACAAATCGCATCGAAGTCATCACTGAACAAGGCGCGCAGAATAATTTCCAGCGCCAGGGTATTGGTGGCTTCGGTGATGTCAATGACGGCCTGCTGCTCCGCCAGCGCCCGCCATTTTTCCAGCAGGCGCAAATTGATTTGTTTCATTTGCTGCGTCAGTTGCGCGATCACTTTTTTGTTAAATGCAGGTTGGATCATGCGCCGCTGCCGCCACCAGGTCGCGCCATCGCTCACGATAATACCGTTACCCAGCAGCATCTTGACCAACTCAAATCCGACGCCTTTGGCGTAATTTTTACTGTTGGTGACCAGCACGTGTTTGATGGCTTCGGGATGGTTGATGACCAGCATCGCGCCTTTCCGGCTTACCTGCGGCACCTGAAAAATATCACCATAGGCCGTCAGCCATTCGCCCAGGCGTTGAAAGTCCTGTTCGCTAACCGTGATGTCGTGGGGCGTGCTGGGTCCGGGAGGGACGATGGAGTTGTTTAGCTGCGAGACGGTCATGTGTTAGGATTAGGCAAATTTTCGCGCAATATTAGCACGATTTAGCGGGATGATATCAGTTAATTACTCACAATTGGACAGCGTTCTACTACCTGGTGGGCGCCATGCGTTCCTGAGGCGGCTACCGGCGGACAACGCCGATGCTATCGGGCGTGTGAGAAATAGTAAACAGTCCACGGTATCCATCCTGGGCTTGGTGTTGCTGGGCAGGGCCATGGAACAGTCGGCGATTGCGGATTTCAAGTATGGCCAGCTCAGATTTCCACCACGACAAAAACCGTTGTATTCGGCGGCTTCGGATTCCAGCATCAACGTGCAGTACCACCCATGCTCCGATTGCCTCAATTGTGTAACGGGGGATCACCGGAATTTCCACCATGGCTGAACTCAGCGCCCGGCAGCGTCTGGTCTATTCCATCCTTGCAGCCCTGCTTAAGCGGGTGATCCGCGTCATCTGGTCCACCTGCCGCGTCACGCATATCGTGGGCGAACAACATGTCGAACGCGTCACCGCGGGCGGCAAGGCGTTCATTCCCTGCTATTGGCATCAACAGATTCTGTTCGGCGCCTGGTATCTGTACCAGCTGTCGAAACGCGGAATCCGGATCGGTTTTCTGGTGAGTCCGTCCAAGGATGGTGAGATTGCCACGAATGTTATTAACAGCTGGGGCGGCACGGTGATCCGCGGCTCGGAAACCCGCACCGGCGCGCAAGCGATGCGGGATATGTATAACCTGATCGTCAAGGAAAAAATCTCGCCGGCGATCAACAGCGACGGTCCGCAAGGACCGCAGCATGTGTTCAAGGTGGGGGATTTGATGCTGTCGCAATTGACGCAGGCGCCGCTGCTGCCATTGGCTTACGCCGCCAGCCGCGCCTGGCGTTTAAATTCCTGGGATCGTTTCTTAATCCCCATGCCGTTTTCGCGGATTGCCATTGTCATCGGCGAACCGTTTACCACGCCCAAGGGCCTGCACGCGGAAGACCTGGAACCGCAACGCCTGCAGATGGAAAACACCCTCAAGGATTTAACCCGGCAGGCGGAAGCGTTGTTGCGCAAACCCTAATGCGAAAAAAACACTATTGCGCCGGTTCCGTGGCTGGCGAGGGTTGCGCTATTCCCGTACCACCGCCCGCCACGGGCACGGGATCGCTCACGCCTATCGGATAATAATCAAAATACCACCACG
>DATCIR010000214.1:0-15390 GCA_036507695.1 Gammaproteobacteria bacterium | reverse complement strand
CCGCATGTCTAATGAAACCTTTTGCTTCGTTAGTAAAAAATAGCATGCGGGAAGTCTGGAATGAAAATGTCTAACCAAGCCTTCCATTTGATCGCTTACCGCGGCGCTTCGCTTGCGGCAAGCGCCAAATGAAGGCAGGCGTTATGAGTAATGCAAGCTTATGAGCATAGAAGATCCGACAGCGGAAGAATTATTTAAAGCAGGAAAGATTGATGAAGCGAGTAATTCTTTGTGGGAAGAATTCAATCGCGCTCGGGAGCAAGAAACCCGTGCAATTAATGAGTTTGAGAAAATACTATGGCTTACAAATTCGGGCGCGGCCACCATTACTATTGGATATATAACTAGTGCAGATAGTCCAACGTCTTTACTATTTTTAGGGAGCACTTTGTTTGTAACTGGTATTTTGTTATTATTCGTAATGAAATTTGTTGGGGAAACGAATTCGGTTCGAGACCGCGTTCGCAGGCAGAAGGTCTCTGAATCGTTTTTTCATAAGGGTAAGCCAATGTCAAGTTTCGATAATATAAGAGACAAAACTTTTAAGAGACTAGCTTGGATTTATAAAGGGCTGAAATCAGTAGCTGCTTTATGTTTTATTTCTGGCTGTATTGTAACTTTAATTGGCTTATTGCCATTAATAAAAAACTCATAACAAAGCGAGTCAGCAGGACCTCGCTTCGCGAGGCCTCTGCTGGCGGCGTTATGGCTATATGAAAATCGTCAAAGATGAACGACTGCCGGGTAAAGGGTAAAGGGGTCAAAGGTAAAGGGGTCAAGGTAAAGGGGTCAGAGCCCTTTATATGCTCTTATATGCTATTAAAAGGGAAGCGCCCCCTTTTCTACTGTTTTTTACTGGCAGTTCTAGATTACGTCATTGGCCCATGGTGATTGGTGCATAACAATTTTTTCGAGCCGACGCCGTGGGACATCACGGCGCTTCGCGGTAAGATTCCGGGCCGGCGAGGCTCAAAAAGTCGTTATGCGCCGTAGCATCGCGGACATTCGATGATAGACAGAAGATGATGAATAAATATTGTGGATTGAGTGAACTGGGCTGGAGCGACTGGTTTGCACAGCGGGCAGACTGCAAACCGCCGGATACCGTCGCCCGCGTAGCCGCGGTCGACCGCGACCAATTGCTGCTCGTGGATCAGGACGGGAACTTTCGGGCTAAGTTGGCTGGCCGTTATTTGCACCATCACCACCTGAACCAGGAACTGCCGTGCGTAGGCGACTGGGTCTGTGTGGAAAAGCAGTCTGGCGACGACTTTGGCGTGATCCACGCGCTACTGGAGCGCAGGACGTCTCTGCGCAGGAAGTCCGCTGGGAACGTCATGGAGTACCAGATGATTGCAGCGAACGTGGATTACGTGCTCATCGTGCAGTCTTGCCACTTCGATTTCAATCCAAAGCGTTTGGAACGCTATCTCGTCATGGTGATGGAGGGTGGGGCCGAGCCGTACATTCTGCTGACCAAGACTGACTTGGTGACACCTGAAGTGCTGGCCACGCAGTTAGCGGAAATCCAGTCTATCGGTATCACCTCGCCGATAGTGCCTTTGAGTAGCGTGACACGAGACGGCCTAGAGGATGTTAAACGGCTGTTGCTGCCTGGAAAGACCTATTGTTTCGTCGGTTCGTCAGGGGTTGGGAAGAGCACCCTGATCAATCAGTTGGTCGGCCGTGAAAAAATGGAAACGAAGTCTGTCAGCGGGACAGGAGAAGGACGGCACACGACCGTTCGTCGTGAGCTGATACGTCTCGACGGTGGCGCGCTGGTCATCGACAACCCAGGAATGCGCGAATTCGGCATCCTCGGCGCGGAAAGCGGCATAGCAAACAGCTACTCCGACATCATCGCTCTCGCGTCCAGCTGCCGCTATCAAGACTGTAGCCATACAGGCGAGCCAGGCTGTGCCGTACTCGCGGCCGTGCATACCGGCGAGATCAGCCAGGAATCCCTTGATGCTTTTCTCAAACTCAAAGAAGAATCGGCGTTCAACGACATGTCGAATGCCGAGAAAAGAAAGAAGGATCGGGACTTTGGTCGATACATCAAGTCGGCGAAGAAAGACTTACGGAATAGGTAGCGTGTTGGCGGCGCATAACCCGGCAGTCGAGCGGACCTGCACGAAAAGACGCGCAGTCCGCTTACTTCCACGTTAGCCATATATTAACAAGGAAAGGAGATGAAAAATGTTACCAAGCATCAGAATTTTATATAATTCCAGAAGAGATATTTAGGCTAGGCAACTCGAATAGCCCTAGGTTGAGCAATGTTCGACCGAGAGATGTGAATACAACCATCATTAATGGAATTGAAGTGATTATTGCCAATGGAAAGGGTGTCAGCGTATTTGATAAGGCAGGAATTAACGAGGCCCCGATGTCTGGCTGGGTTTGGCAATTCTCTCAAAGTACACATGTACCTATTGGTTTAAAACTTGTCCAGGATAAAAAGCATCATTATTGTATTGCACCAGTTCAAAACATGCCAATTGATAAATATAAAGGTCTGCTAGAAGAAATGGCCATGCATGCAAAACGTATCTACAAAAAAGAAGGTAAGGCGGTATGAAAAAACTTGATCTAAGCCTTGTTCAATCTGAAGCGAAAATACTCCTAGAGTCATTAATCGAAAGAGAAAGTAAAATGGCTGAGATTTGTGATACATCAGATGACGAAGATGAAATAGCGGATATCGGCAATGATCTTATTGAATTACGCCTTTTGTTAAAAGAAGTTAAAGAAAAAGCTGTTTCGCAGTTCGGCCCATCAGTCTTGGAATTCGGTAGGGATCCAATATGATTTTGGCTAACAAGGCAAATTCACTCGGACGGCAAAAAGCGGCGCTCCTTGTTCCTCGTCGCTCTACTTTTTGCCGCCGGTAATTTGCGGCTTTATGTGTAAAGAAAGACCTTGGAATCAATAATTGCTATACTAGTTTTTCTCTTTCTTTGTTGCATTGGTATGTTCATGGTGTGGTATACCCGGATTCTACAGTCCTCGGAGTGTTACATTGGCTGATAAAACGCAAAGCAATTCAGATAAAACTTTAGAAAAAATAAAAAACAAGGGGCAGCCTGTTAAAGTAGCTGATATCGATATCGCGCTCCGGATGCTGAAATCGTATATTGATACCCAGGAGATCAATCCATTACTATCAGCACTGGAAACACTAAAAACAGATACGCAAAATGAAGCATACCAGGCGCAGGTGATAGATGCGTTCAATGACCTGGGTATCCTGCAAGGCGCTGTATTAACGTATGCGCCATATCTCAACATCTTTGTTTCAGATAATCCGTTCGGAGATTATTGACATTAGCTGTGTTTGTTAATGAAATTTGAGTGTTACTCCAACTGGGACCAACTGCCGTACAGTGCTAATGCGCTCTTTGAACAGGGAGAGAATGGCAGTATCTTTTTCTCGCGCCCCTGGTTTGCGAATTTGGCCGCAGCACTTGATGATGATCAAACTATGCTGCTGGCCTGCGTGGTGGACGGAAACAAAGTGCTGGTAATCCTGCCCCTGATGAAGTGTGATGGGAGTACCTGGTACTCCCTCAAGCACCGATATACTACACACTATAGCCTGCTGCTTGCAGACGAAGATCAACAGCAGGTTCTCGCTTGCCTGGTTCAGGGTTTGAGTCAGTTGCCGTTTAAAGCATTACTATTGGAGCCGGTTGCCGACAATGACAGTAGGATATATGACCTGCAACAGAGCATGGAAACGGCCGGGTATCACTGTGAACGACTATTTCGATTGTATAACTGGATTTATCGCGTGCAGGGTCAGTCGTATAAGGAATATATGGCGGCCCGCCCTGCCTGGCTGCGTAATACAATATCCCGCAAGAAGCGCAAACTTGATCGTGAACACGGTTTTGAGATTCGTCTTTTTACTGGTGATGAAGTGCCGCAGGCAATGTCTGATTATTATGCGGTCTATACAGCCAGCTGGAAAGCGAATGAACAGTATGTGGACTTTCTCGATGGTATTGTCGCGGGATTTTCCCGGCCCGGTTGGTCTAGACTCGCGGTACTTTATGTTAATGAGGAACATGTTAATGGGGAACATGTTAAGGGGCAACCTGTCGCAGCCCAGCTCTGGTTTGTTCTTCGCGGTAAAGCGAGTATATTCAGGCTGGCATATGACAAAGCGTGGAAACTATATTCACCGGGTTCAATACTTACCGGTTTCCTGATGGAGTACGTGATCGATATCGATAAGGTAGAGGAGATCGACTTTCTAACGGGAAACGAGGCTTACAAGCAGGACTGGATGTCTGATCGCAGGGAACGTTTCGCGTTAAGTTGTGTGAAAAGCGGAAAGCCTGCAGGTAAGTATGAACAGTTTGTCGAATCGCTGAGGCGAATCTGGAAAAGACGATAAACATCAGGCATATCAGGCGGCAAGATGAATCGAAATTCTATTTAATGAGGAAAACAAAATGAAGCAATTCGTGCTAGTTTATCTGGGTGGTAATCAGCCATCCAACCCGGAGGAAGCTAATAAACATTTTGCGAAATATACGGCATGGTTATCTTCACTCGGTGACTCAGTTGTTATTCCTACCATTCCATTAAAGGACACAAGTACAGTAAGCTCTGATGGGACTATAAGAGAAGGAGGAAGTAGCGCAATGTCCGGGTTCTCGATTATAAAAGCCGACTCGATAGAAGCCGCACTATCGATTGCACAGGATTGCCCTTTTCTTGAGATTGGCGGTTCACTTGAAGTGTCTGAAATTATGCAGATGCCTGTTCAGTAACAAGAGAGTAAAGGGGTAGTAAAGGGGTGGTAGTAAAGGGGTCAGAGCCCTTTATATTCTTTATTGAACTCCTGTATCGCCCTGCCTCCGCCATCCATGGCGTCGTCCTCCAGTTAAATGTTCAACCCTTCGCTGTGTCTCAGCGGTTAAGCTGAGTGTTGGACTACTCTGCTGACTTCTGAGTGATCACTGCGCCAATTACCTGGCGCAGTGCTTCCCCCGATACGCTGGGTTACGGCTGCTTCGCCTGAAGCGCCTACTGTTGGTGCTCGCGGCTTAACTGCCATGGAAGGCAGGAATGTAGAAAATGCCGGAGCATTTTTCTGCCCTCCAGAACGTTCCTCACGGATTGGCCCTTGCCATTCATTTGTAGTTATCGTCTAATTACTGTTAAGCAGTTGGACGGTGATTTTCCTACAGAGGACTTTCACCCCAATAGTTTATGCCCATGCCGGGCGTACACAAGGCCATTAAAATCGACTCGCTAAACGCTCGCGATTTATGGCAAACGTTAGGTTTCAAAACAGGTCAGTCCAATGCTTCATCCTAGCGAGTTCGAGGTCAATGAAGCCTGGATAGTGTTCAGGCTAAACGAGGCTCCGATTTCTACAGAAACAGACGGTGACTTCAACGTCATCGCCCTCATGGACGCGGCGAGTTGTTTCATTCTTGGCGCGGAATTCGTTCCTGTCACTTCTTCTGAGGCATCGGAGATGGAGGTCAAACGATTGATTAAGTCCGGAAAATCTCACAAACAGCAGCTACCTAAGACGCTCTACATTCCTGAAAATCTGCCAGCTGATGTCCTGCGCACCGAAGCAAAACGAAATGGCATTGCGGTCGTACGCGTTCCGGAGGAACAGCTCATGGTTTTCATCGGCGAAGCCGTGAGGGATTTAAAGAGCGTATAGGTGGCGGTAGCGTACAGTGAAACCTAACACGCGCTTCGAACGGGGCTCGCTACGCCGGCGCTTCGCGCCGCTTACTTGGGCCGGTTATATCAGACGCTAACTTTACACATCCAGTCGCTCAGCAAATAACGCAACCATAGGATCACAACTCATCGATAGGAGACCAGCAATGATTTACAAAGGTAGCTGCCATTGCGGACAAATTGCCTTTGAGGTTGAAGGTGAAATCTCGCAAGTCATAGACTGCAACTGCTCAATCTGCACACGGAAAGGTTCACTGCTTTGGTTCGTGCCACGGCAACAACTTCGATTGCTCACCCCAGAGGAAAACATAAGCACGTACACATTTGGTAAACGCACAATAAATTACCGGTTCTGCCCGACCTGTGGAATGCACCCTTTCGGAGAAGGAGTTGATCCCTCTGGTAATGCCATGGCCGCTGTAAACGTTCGCTGTCTCGAAGGCGTTGACTTGCCATCGCTCACTATTCAACATTTCAATGGCCGCGCTCTCTGATATCGATGACGCCCAGTGACGCCGTCAACACCAAAAGCTAAAAGCTTCGGGACTTTCGCCGCACTTTTGCTGCCGGTTATGGTAAAAATAATTTTAGCGCTTGAGTAAATGCATGAATATTGAAGATCTACAGGCATACCATAAGACCATTACCGATACCTATGACGAGAGAAGTACGAATCATGATAAAAGTGAATGGCATAGAAATATGGCATTGCGGTTGGTCGAGGACTTACCTCCCCGCCCTGGCGATAGTGTGCTGGATATCGCTACCGGTACTGGCACAATCGCATTTCATACCGCGTCGCTCGTTGGCCCAAACGGCAAGGTAGTTGGAATAGACCTTTCGGAGGGCATGCTAACGCAGGCGAATGCTAAACTTTCTGCGTCAGGCCTACGCAACCTCGAGTTTATTTTGGCAGATGCTGAAAACCTTAAGTTTCCACCCAACAGTTTCGATCGAATGTATTGTGCGTCTGCATTTTTCTGGATCCTCGATCCAGTTGCAACGTTAAAGCATTGGCGTGACTTGCTCAAACCCGGCGGTCGTCTTGGCTTACATGCTTTGCCAGATACCTGTTGTGTTTGGGTAACTGTTGCACGACAAGTGCTAGCGAACTACGGTATTTCATACGTCTTAAATGAACCCACCGGCACGATGGACAAGTGCCGTCAGTTGCTCGTGGATTCGGGATTCAAGAATATTGATATCCGGGAGGAAAACGTTGGCAAGTTTATTCCTCTCGAGCAGGCGAAAAGTGCGTGGATAAAAAAGGATGATTTTTCACCGGGACAGCACCCTAATCCGCTCGTGAATGTTTCCCCGAAGATAGTGGCGCAGGCACAGCGTGACTACGAAGCCAGGCTGGATGCGCTTAATACTGATCAAGGTGTATGGAACGATCTCACTTCATACTATATTTATGGACAGAAATAACAGCAACGGATTTAGTTAACGCAACTAATTTTATAAAAAAATAAACGTGGCGGGCTTGAGCGAGGAAGTGAAAACTGAGAAGTTAATGCTATCCATCGACAAGATAAATCACAGCGGTGTCCACGCGCTCGTAAAATCCTTTCCTCAGGCCATACAGGCCCGAGAAAAATCTCTCCCTGGGCTCCACGCAGATTATTCGCCCTGGCGAGGGCAAATTATGACGCCCCTTTTTTTTCGCGCAATAAATAACCAGGGCGTACCAACGCAACTAATTGAAAATATTACAACAAAATATAAACGCGCCTTATTTCCCTTTAGAATAGCGTTTTTAGCCCTTGAAGCCTTTTTGTATGAAAAAACCGCAATCAGGAATTGAGGTTTTAGTTAGACCGTCCCTTTTGGAATTTAAAAGTAGTGTTTAAGGCAGTAAACCAGCTAATATTTGCAGACCTTGTGTTCTGTAAACTTATGTTCAGTAAACTTATGTTCAGTAAGGAATGATAACGCGGGTCCGGTCCAGCCCTCGTTATCCCTAAAGGGGACCGGTCCGGTTTTCTGGATTATTCGGCGGCCTCGATACGCGATGATAAACATTCGGTGAATGAATGAAAACTTATAAAGGAACCTGTCATTGCGGAGCAATAGCGTTTACGTTTGCGCATGAAGAAATAACAAGCGGTTTGCGCTGTAATTGCTCGATCTGCAGGCGCAAAGGCGCGGTGATGTCGGATTTTACTCTACCGCCTGATAAATTTAATTTTAACGCTGAGAATGGAACCCTGGGTTTATACCAGTTTGACACAAAAATAGCAAAGCACTATTTTTGTAAGACCTGCGGCATTTATCCGTTTCACGAAACTATGAGGAAACCGGGCCATTATCGTGTTAATTTAGGTTGTATTGATGAAATTGATACAAACTCACTAAAAGTTGATATATTTGATGGCAAAAGTATTTAGAGAAACCCTAGCAAGGCAAATTCACTCGGAGGGGTTACTGTGTTCCTTCGCTCCGCGTGACTTGCTGTTAATTTGCAACGTTGGACAATCAAACTTCCCAGGATCGGCAGATGACAAACAATAAACCCAATAAATTTCACTTGAATGGCCGGTGGGCTTTCATGCAGCAATTCTTGAAACACCCGTTTCAAATCGGGTCGATTATTCCAAGTTCCCGTTTTCTTGAGCGGCGCATTGTGGCAGCGGCCGAGATCGCTTCGGCAAATGTTGTCGTGGAACTCGGCCCCGGGACCGGCAATACCACGCGCGCCATACTGCGCGCGATGCCACCGCACGCCAAGCTGCTTAGTATCGAAATTAATCCGCATTTTCACTCCATGGTCAGCCGCATTAATGATGGGCGTCTCATAGCGCATCTGGGCAGCGCGTGTGATCTCAAGGACATACTTTCTTCCTATGGCCTGGACGCTCCGAGCGCTATTATTTCCGGCATTCCTTTTTCCACCATGAGCCGCAGCATGGGATCGCAAATTCTTGAATCGGTTTCATCTTCTCTCAGCGCGAACGGGCAATTCGTGGCATACCAGGTCAGTAATCGGGTCGCGATGCTAACTCAGCCTATTATGGGATCAGGGCAGATTGCGACGGAGCTTCTCAACATACCGCCTATGCGCATTTACCGCTGGGATAAGACAAACGCCTAACACCGCAAAGCGGCAACACGAATTTTGCCGGCGCGGTAGTCGAGTCGAATAATTGCGAGGTTTAGCATCCGTGCCGGAGCCGGGTAGTTATGAAATCGAAAACCCTATCGGTTTACATCACGCAATCCCCCGCCCGGGTATACGAATTTACCTCCAATCCAGCGAATTTCCCTGACTGGGTCCCTTCGTTCTGCAAGTCAGTGGATTTGATTAACGGACAGTGGATCGTCGAGTCTCCGGATGGGTCGGCTGTTTTTGCTTTCGTGGCAGCCAACCCTTACGGGGTGCTCGACCACACGATTATATTTTCCTCGGGTCTCAAGATTACAAATCCCATGCGGGTTGTGCCTAACGGCAGCGGTAGCAAACTGCTATTTACTCCTTTTCAGCACGCGGGCATGTCGGACCAGCAGTTCAAGAACAATGAAGCTCAAGTTAAAAGTGATCTTCAGACGTTGCGGCGCTTATTGGAAAACAAACAGGGATAGAATGCTCAGCGATGTGCATCTCGACGCACTGGTCTGCTCATGAATCAAAATATTTGCATAGCGGACTTCCCTGCCCTTCTTCCGAGCGGCGTTCCATTTAATTTTAATTTGCTATCCAATATTATCGTTGAATATGGAGCTATACGCTCAATGAAACAACTAGCACTAACGCAGCAACGGAGAATTTGAGTATCAAAAGCGCCTTACACCATTGGCGCTATCCGGCATCATATCCGTCATAATGTCAGTCAAACCAACAGGTAACGTGTCATGAAATGGATTACGCGTGAACGGCCCAAGATTGATCGCATCGCTTGTCCGTGGTTAATAACACGGTTCATTGATAAGAAACCGGAATTCATCTACGCACCGCCAGACAAGGTTGTCGAGATGGCAAATACGCTGGGCGCCATTCCGTACGACATTCCCAATGTCGAGTTGAGCCATGTGGGAGACTTATGCAGTTTTGACGCATTTTTGTTGAAATACCATCTCAACGATCCAGCACTCGCGGACTTGGCGCTTATTGTTAGAGCGGCTGATACCGGTCATCTGGAACTGGCGCCGCAAGCAAGCGGACTGCTGGCGATCTCCCTGGGTTTTTCTTACAATTACCGTAATGACCTTGAAATGCTAAAAGTGGGTATGCTGGTATACGATGCGTTGTTTTCGTGGTGCAAGCATGCGCACAGTGAACAACATACCTGGAATCCAAAGGCGTATTCCTAACACTCAAAAATAGAGTCGGAGAATTATATACCCTCGTAGCAAAAATCATGGTGCGCTAAAGGGCATGCTTACCGCCATTTTGGATTCACGCTGATTCCGGTTTCAATTGATTGAAAATTTTCTACAAATAATTATAAAATCCGCCATGCTAAGCCGTAATTCAATCATAGAAGGCTGTGGGAAAATCTACAGGCAGAAGTTAAAATATTTTTAAGTCACTTTAAATAACTCGAAATCGGGAGTCACTAATTAATATGAGCGCTTTACCGAAATGTCCAAAATGCAGTTCAGAATATACTTACGAAGATGGCGCCATGTATGTTTGCCCGGAATGCGCGCATGAGTGGGAAAAAGGCGCAGCCGTTGACAGCGCGGAACAAAAACCTGTCGTCCGCGATGCGTATGGAAATGAGCTGCATGATGGCGACACTGTCACCGTTATCAAAGATCTCAAGATAAAAGGCTCCTCATCCGTCGTTAAAGTCGGCACCAAGGTAAAAAATATCCGTCTCGTTGAAGGCGACCATGATATCGATTGCAAAATTGACGGGGTCGGCGCGATGCAGCTGAAATCAGAATTCGTCAAGAAAGCCTAGCCGAAACTATATCTGGCGTTACGCCCCGGGAGCGAGATGATGCGTCATACCGTTGTTGCCGTTTTACTTTTCCAACTCACGGGCTGTTCGTGGGTGTACGCAAGATGGACTTATGATTTCGTACCGCTCACGGGAAATAGTCCAGTCTATTTGTGGACTATCTGAGTAAAACCAATACCCAGGGATCTGAAGCAGTGCTTAAAGATACCCTGAACGGTGATCGTTTTCGCGAAGTCTGGAAAAAACATTATGGTCAAAATATTGCGGAACTTTGGCTGAGTTATGAAAAAAGCATTAGTGCATAACACGGCACTTCTCCGGGCGCTCTTGACGACGCGCCGGTGTGCTTTGCGTTTAGCGTCTCTACCAATAATAAGCTCCATGAGAAATCAGTTGACATATATCTCTCAGCCAGCGTTCGTAATGTGTTTGAGCATTCGCGCCATTTCTCGCCCTACACCTTCGGCGGACGCAGGGTTTTGCCCCGTTACCAGTCGCTCGTCCACGACCACATTCTCTCGCCAATTAGGCGCCGCAATATGAATCGCCCCCCTTTGCCGCAGTGTCGTTGCCAGCAGGAAGGGCACAACGTCATGCAGATTCGCAGCACGCTCTTCGTCATCCGTGAATGCCGCAACTCGCTTGCCGTTTATCAAGTAACGCCCGTCCGAGAGCTTGAGATTTACGAGCGCGGCAGGTCCATGGCACACTGCCCCCACTACACCGCCGGCCTCGTAAATCGACGCGGCGACATGCGCCAGGGTTTGATCGTCGGGAAAGTCCCACATGGTTCCATGGCCACCGACAAACAGGATTGCGGAGTAATCAACAGAGCGCACTTGCGCAGGGGTCGGCGTATTTCCGATCTTCTGCATTACATCTTGGGTTTCCAGAAACCGGCGACTTACAGCATCGGCAGAATCAGCGCCATCCATGGGCGGTCTGCCGCCTTTCGGGCTGATGAAATCAATTTCAAATCCCTCCGCTTGAAGGACAGCCCAGGGATGCGCCGCTTCCGGCAAGTAAAATCCGGTTGGCTCCCCCGTATTACCCTTGCGGTCGTGGCTGGTCAAAACAAACAGAATTTTCTTCATGGTTCTACCTCGTGTTTTGTCTGGTTAAGTTGGAATGCGATGGGTATTTGTACTCCGCGTACCCATGGTGAAAGTGTAGTGTCATGATCAAATATCCAGAATCCACGGCGCATTCATATCACCTATTCCCGTTGCGCATAGGTGACGAAGCCTGAATGGATAAACTCACGCAAATTCGTGCTTTTGTTAGAGTCGCCGAGCGGGCGAGTTTCTCTGCTGTGGCTCGCGACATGCAGGTTACACAGTCGGCTGTCAGCAGGGCAATCAGCGCCCTTGAACGCGGTCTTTGTGCCCGGTTGGTAAGCCGAAGCACACGTAGTGTGTCGCTGACCGAAGCCGGCCGCCGGTACTACGAAAGATGCCGGCAAATCCTAGCTGATCTGGATGATGCGGATGCCGTTGTGGGTGACTTAAATTCCGGCGCGATGGGAACATTAAATATCGCCGCCCCGGTGCCTTTCGGGCTCACGTTCATCTCGCCTAGAGTGGTTCGTTTCAAACAGCTCAACCCTACGCTGGCGATCAATCTCGATCTGAACGATCAGCCGTTGAATCTGGTGGAACATAATATCGATGTCGCCATACGTTTAGGGCACCTGAATACCCCTGGCTTGGTAGCGCGCAAGTTGGGGAACAGTCCGTTCGTCGCAGTCGCTTCGCCAGAATACCTGTTTTCTCGCGGCACACCTGATGCCCCTGAAAAACTCATTACTCACAACTGCCTTGTCTATTCCAACCAAGGCAAACCTTTGGAATGGGTATTCGAGAGCGGCGCCGGTTCCCGGTCGATAGTGGTCACTAGCAACTATCGCAGCAACAACTTATTGGCACTGAAGGATGCCGCCATCGCCGGCACAGGCATCGCGAGATTGCCACTTTGGATGGTTGATTCCGAAATCAAGTCGGGAATGCTCCGGCCAGTGCTCGATCACGTGCAGCTCCCCGCATTTGGGATTCATGCGGTATTTCCGTCGGCCCGGCAGATTCCGGCCAAGGTCAGCCTGTTCGTTGATTTTATACAGCGTGAGTTAAGTTCCATTTCCTATTTTCTTAGCGCGCAACCCAAGCTTCGGCATGCACCGAAGAAGAAGTGACGATGCCTAGCCCAACCAATCATTCCACCGGACCAGCGCGAAACGCCGCGCGTTATGGTGAATTCAACCATTATCACTCGTAAAAATGGATCAACCGCGCCTCCTAAATGCTTTATCAATGACAAGCAATCTATGCCTGTTTGCAGCATTTATGTTTGTTGTGTCCGCGGTTTTGTGGTTTTTTATGTATACACCTGACGGTGATATGGGTAGAGGATTTACTAGGATCAGTGTCGCGGCAATTTTATTATTTGTTGCATGCACCTTGTTGGTTGTTTCATCCGTTTCCCGATTTCTACTGGTCCGTAAAGCGCCATGCTATAGAACAACAATGCACTATGTGATGCTTGGTGTTACGGCTATTCCATCGGTGATAATTTTAGTTTCGTTCATCGGTTTCATATTGGCCATTTTTTATGAAACCTACGTAATGTAATTGCGGCCGACTCATTCAATCCGGACACGCAAACGCGTGCTGACGACTTTTACCGTTGGGCATCCGCAACGAGAGAGATTAACCAATGCAAGACAACACCCTGAAACTGAATGACGGCAGGACTCTCGGCTTTTCCGATTACGGAAATCCGGAAGGCATTCCGATTTTTCTTTTTCATGGCACGCCCAGGTCGAGAGTATTCGGATTAGAGAATGAACCCTTGATCAAGAAATACGGAGTCCGTGTTATTGCCCCGGAACGCCCCGGATACGGACTCTCCGACCCAAAGCCCGAAAGGAAGATCGAAGACTGGGCTACTGATGTCAAGGAGTTAGCCGACAATCTTGGCCTGCATCGGATTCACGTTGCGGGGGCATCCGGTGGCGGACCTTACGCCCTGGCATGCGCAATCCACCTGCCCGATCGAATTTTGTCGGCAACGCTAATCGGCACCGCGACCCCACCCGAGGTGCTTAGGATAACGCGCGACATGGCATTAGGAAACAGAATCGTTTTTCTGCTGGCCAAATATGCGCCGTTTTTTTTGAAGATACTGTTTTCCAACTATGCGAATGCCGTAAGAAAGAGGCCCATAAAACTTGCACGCGCGATGCTGTCGCAATTCTGCGAATGGGATAGGCGTATAATCGAGAATCCAAACGGAAAAGGCCGGGAGGAAGAACTTATGCAGCATTTGAAAGAAGCATTCAGGCAAGGCAGCGATGCTACATACCGCGACACGCTCCTCATCGCCCGCCCTTGGCGGCTCGACCTGAGCAAGATTACTGTTCCGGTAATGATGTGGCACGGCGAGGCGGATACCTTGATGCCGATAGCGCCTGCCAAAAGTCTTGCCAAACTGATTCCCGGATGCGAGAGCCACTTTATACCGGGAGCTGGACATCTTCTTCTCGAGAGTGGTGCTGTTGGGTCACAGATTGTGGACAGGCTATTGTCAATCAATGCCTAACCACGCCTTCAACGCAGAGAGCACAACGCATTACGGTTGTAGGTTAACCTGTTTTGGCAAAATTTCTGCTTATTCAGATAACCAAATAATTTAAGATGTGAGATTCATCGGGTATCAAGCCAGGGTGGATGATGATGACAATTTTAAAATACCTATCTACTTTACGGAATCCAGAGGGCGCCATGGGAGCAAAGGAAGATAATTTAAATCTCTACGCCGATTATAATAAAACGCTGCGCGCCTGGCTGGTGGGCTTTGGTTTTGGTGTGCCGGCGCTCTTCATTGTCAACGACGCGGCGCAGGCCAGGCTAATTGCGGCACAAAATGCGAAATTCATTATCTGGCTGTTTCTTATTGGCGCGGCCGCGCAGGTTTTGATGGCGTTGGTTAACAAAGTAGTCTCCTGGTGCGCCTACTACAAATATGACAAGGGAGAAAACAACATTAATCCGGTAGCCCGTTTACTCGCGACACTGGAAAACATGTTTATTATTGATGTGGTACTCGACGTAGTATCTTTGGTGGCTTTTGCATGGTCAATCATTCTGATCGTGAACTTGTTCGTGTAGCGCGTTGTCATTGCCTCAAGCTAGCCAGCCTGATATCGCTGGCGCGTCCGCAGCGACGACTTATGAAACTGTTTTTTTATGACTAATATATTTCACTCGATTTAAGGTAAAAAACGATGGCCATTGCGGTATTCGTTGGCGCCTTCATTGTGAGCGCGGTTCTATGCCATTTTATAGCAAAGAGTAGAGGCGCCAACCCGGTGTTTTGGGGCGTGATGGGCGCGGTATTTGGTCCACTCGCGATCCCTTTTGTCTTTTTTTGCAAGTCAGCCGGCCATCACTGACACAGGGGGAACTCTCCGCCTTCACTGTTCTCGGAGCGAAGGCCAAGGACTCGCAACGCGCATACCGTCTGAATTTGTCACCATCGCATAACTGGCGGGTGTAGATGCGGTCAGTGGCGCAACCGTTACCGGAACCAAACGCATTAACCCGGATAAGTGAGCACCCAGGTATCGGCAAGATTGGCAGCGTAATGCATCCATAGCACGGCAAAGTATGGAATTGGGAACTGGCGTGAATGGCGCTTACTTAACGCAATTTTTTGGATTTTCGTCATTCCGGCATTTTTTTTAAGCATGCCCCGGTATGTTGTAAGCCGGGGC
>DATCIR010000213.1:0-4815 GCA_036507695.1 Gammaproteobacteria bacterium | reverse complement strand
GACGGTTGCGTTGAGCGAATGCGCGTGTAATACCGCCTTGACGTCCGGAACTTGTTTATAGATCTGAACATGCAGCAGGGTTTCCGCCGAAGGAGCGCGCCGGTCATACGACTCGCCATCGGCATTGGTGCGCATAATGTTCTGCAGCGACAAACAACCCTTGTCTGCGCCCGACGTGGTAATCGCCATATCGCCGTTGGCCAGCCTCGCTGAAAAGTTACCACTGGTTGCCGGCACCATGCCCTTCGCCGCCAGCTTGCCGCCGGCCTCGATCAATTGGGCCGCCAACTGCTCAAATTCCTGATCCATACTCCTACTCTGCCATTTATCGTGCTCAAGGGAAAATATCCGGGAATTTTACAACAATTGCCGGGACAGCAACATTTAATCTTGAGTTCAATGGCGAAAAATACCAGTTATTGACTGGTAGCACAGGAACGCAGTACGGGAATTATTTATGCCCTTTGGATATATCCGCCCAAAGATTTCCTGCCGCGGCGGAAGTAACAAAAGCCGCTTAATCAATGCTTCTCAAGATAGTGAAAGCAGACAGGGAAATTGCTGCGGACGGCATAAACCTTTTTGAAAATTATAGGTAACGTAGTTCAATTTCTGAGAACGGTTACATAACAAAAGCAACACTAACTAACGTAACCAAACTCCCCCTGCCAATGTCCAAACCGGAAATCGATTCGCAGCCATTTCGGTATATACGGTGAACGCTTCACCATGGGAAAATCAGTTACCGGCCTTTCCGCCACTTCCTGCCGTGAGCAGTCACGCAACATGACCGGCCTGAAGCGTACGGAGAGTTTTTCGTTAATCCGGACCGAAGAATCTTGGTTTTTATCATCAACGCAAAAACGCACTTTCTTGCACAGCAGGCAGGCGAAAAACAACTCCATTTCAACCGTTAACGGTAACGAGCGGCTGGAAAGGATCGCATCGGCTTGTTTGGTGGTGGATACAGCAACGGTCTTACCTTCTATTTGTATGGTGGTGTGCATCGCTTCTACTCCGATTTAATAACCCAATAATCCCGCTGCGCTAAATTAGCGTCCTGGTTATTAAATCGGTCAAACCGCCACCAGCATTAGCATTAAAAGCGGTTGCTTATCAGTGCATTAGCAGCGTTGAAACGCTGCAAAACCTGACGCAGCTATTTTTCGAAATCACCCTCCCAACAACACTTAATGCAGTACCTGATCCTGCCTTAATAAAGTAATGTATATTATTGTTTTTAATGTATTATTATTTTACTGTTTTACCAAGCAGCCCAGCTTTCCCCGGCTCACACATTATCGAATCGCTTCTTAATTGACGCGCTAGTTTTCGACTACTCCAGCCAGGGATCCGGTTATTTACTCGAAATATCATTGCCTGCCCCTGTATCAGTCTGTTTGCCGGCGGGTGGTTCTTTGTCTTGCAACTGATGGTCTTGCGGCTCGTGCACTTGCTCCGCAATGGCTGGTGGTTTTCGTTGCGCCTTGCGCCAATAGTCCCCCACTCCATATTGCCGCCACGCCCAACGCAACCAGCCCAATACCGAATACGCCAGCCACAACGCCCACAGCAGCATCAGGATCCGGTAGGCGGTTAAAGGCACGGATAACACCCAAACATTAGGTATGGTTTCCTGCACCTGATCCTGGTACCAGTTTAATTCATACGCCGTTGAACCATTGCCGGCGATTTGCATGTCGGGTTGACCCAGCAAACCCTGCTGGATCGCGTAGAACAACACCAGCAATGCCACCACTGTCAGCATCGCCAGGCCAACCTGCGCGGTATTGAATAGAAAGTTACCCGCCTGGCTCACCAGTTGTTGCCTTACGCCAAACAATAACAACCATCCCACAACGATCAGGGCAAAACTGATATGAACCTGGCTTAAACCGATACCCAGTAACGCCCAATGCCAGTAACGCAACGGAGTCACTTTGGTAAAACTCAATATTCCGGAAGCAATCAGTACAATGATGACCACGCCCCAGTACAACACAGCCGGCCCCAATCGCGGCCCCGCGGTCAGCAATACCCAGCGGTCCTGCGGCAATAGCAGCTGTATACTGTTGTTCACACTGTCCACACCGAGCTCGATATCCTGGCTGATGTAATAGTTTGAGATGCCCTCGGCAAGCCGCCAGTCAAGCTTGAACTGATGTTCGCCCGGGTTGACGGGCAAAGTCACGCGCCGCCCTTCCTGGCGGATGGGTTGAATGACGTCATCAACATGGACCGCGCCGAGTGTCGCATCGGCGGGCAACATAATCGCGTGTTGCGCGCCCTGACTGCTGCGCACCGTAAAACTTAAGCTGGACTCAGTGATTCTGCCACCGGGCGTAATCAACAAATGGCTTCGGTCGATCGTCAGGGTCTTGCCGCTGACACCCGGCGGCCGGGTTATGGCAAGCTCGATGCTTTCACCCGGATAAGGGTGCCATTCCGGCATCCAATGTTTATCGCCGCCCTGATGATGAATAATGGGAATGCCGCTGCTGGTCACATGCCAGATAGGACTCACATCCAGCCGCCATATCTCAATCCAGTCGGCGGTCTTTTCCGCGTGGAGCGGCAGATTCGGCTGTTGCTTCAAGCGCGATAACCATGTCAATTGATTTTGCCTGCTGCTTAAACTCACCAGCACCTTGCCGTCCCGCACCTTGATCGCGTCGTCCAGCACCGACTCGCCGCTCACCAATGGCAGCTCGAACACAATAGGCACAGTGGACGTGCTGACGCGCTGAATGGTGGTCACCACCTGCCATTCGAGCCCCAGTTTTAATGTCCGTTCGACGCGCACAAAGGGCGGCAACAAACCGGCCTGCAACTGGGTAAACTGCTGGTTTTGCAATTGCTTTTGAATACGGGAAAACTGAATCTGGCTGTCCGGCACCCCGTCGGCGCTGACGCCTTCCACCGTCCAGCCTTTGCTTTTAACCGCGACATGATGTGGTTTTAACAACAGCGGCAGTTGAAAATAACTCCGGTCAGGCACGTTACCCGACAAGGTCAGGGTATGAATACCGGGCCCAACCGCCACCCACAACACACCATCCTCGGAACGCAATAACGCCTGTACAGGGTTGCCATTCAGCAGGATATTGTCAGGCAACCACTGGTCCGCGCGCGCCGCCAGCGGAACCGCAACCCGCTGATGCGCATGCACCGTGCTGATAAGGCTGAGCCGGGAAGCCTCGATATTAATATCCAGTGCCGCAATCGCCGCGCAATGCGGCAAGCAATCCGGCGCTTGGGTCAGGCGCTGTTTCAATTCGTTCAGTAGCTTGTCGTCAGGAAACGCGGCACGCGCTTGGTCCGGGTTCACAAAAAGCGCCGCGCTGAACATCACAAAAAACACCAGGGCCAGCGGAGCGGTTTTCTTGGCGCTGATTGTCCTGCGCCCGGCCTCAAACACCAGCACGCATAACGCTAATAAAAACCCCACCCGCATTAAATTCAACAGCATGTTGGTTGCGGGTGATAATAAAACCAACCGGGTTCGCTGTTGCTGATCACTGGGACCGGTCCAGGACAGGTATACCCTGTTCCAGTGCCAATCCGGCAATCCGGGGCCGGTTTGCAAGGTCGCATTAGGATCAACCAGCATCGCCAATTCATCGCTGCCCGCCGCACCTGTTTTTCTTTTCAAAGACTCTTCCACCGCGCCAAGCGGCGCTGAGGCCAAGGGCGCGATACGCGAGCGGGAGAGATCCTGCATTTCCATGGCGGGCTGCGGCAACAACGGCGGTTGTTCAAACTTTGGTTGCGCAAGCTCTGGTTGTCCAAAAACAGTATGCCGGGGTAGTTCCAATTGCGGGTAGATGCCGAGGCGCACTTCATCCACCATGAAAGGCACGGCGATGATAATCAGCGCCAGCAGGCTCAGGTTGCGGTAAGCCATGATAAATTTACGCAAGGTATTGTGCGGCACCACGCGCAACAAGGCGATCGCCACCAACACGTTGATCCAGATATAGCGCGGTGCATTACCGGGCTCGTGCCAGATCAGGGTAAAGGTAATTAACGCCAGGAGTCCCCAATACCAGCTCCATAGCCGAAATACCGCCATGGACAGAATCAATACCATGAAGAAATCCAGCAAGGTCCAGCTTTGCAGCCAGGTGTTCGGCGTGTTATCCACGCCATCGGCGGAAAACAACCGCCATCCCGGTGGTAAATTAAGGGTGGTTTCTATTTTCTGAAAATTTTCCAGCCAGCCGCCCACCGGAAGATCGTGGCGTGACAATTCGTATCGCGAGTCCGCTTCCAGCTGCAATTCGCCTTGCCGGACTTCAACACCCTTAACCGCCGATCCTTCCAGGGTGGTAATCAGTTGCGGCTGCCCATTGACGGCCACCCTGCCCAACTGCAGTTCCTCGCTGGAATCCAGGCGCCAGCCGCGGCGCATGGCGCCGGTAATATTGTCATGCACCGTGTAACCACCGCCATCGAAGTCCAGCCACAGGGTACGCTGCAATTGCAGTTGGTTAGGTTCGGGTTCAGGATTACCGCGGCGCACCTGTTTCAGCTCAAACCGGTTCTCCGGTTTCACCAGATAGGCCGGCAGGGACTTCCAGTCACTGGGTAAGTTGGTTTGCCCCGGATCGATAGGCGTCACGCCGGAAATTTCCACTACCCGCAAATAACTGCGCGCATCGAACACCCAGGTTTCCTGCTCCGGCAAGGGCGGCGAGGAAACCGGCATGCGCAACTCGTTTACAGCGTTAACGATCCGCGCGCTGATGATGACATGCCAGCGCCCCGGCCTCACCTGCAACCGCAAATCTCCATTGGGTTCCAACCGCGCCGGCA
>DATCIR010000212.1:0-4848 GCA_036507695.1 Gammaproteobacteria bacterium | reverse complement strand
TTACTGCAAGCGGCGAACGGCTCTGGGTCGCGGAAAATCCCACTGATACACCCAATGAAGCCTATACGGAATTTTTGCCGGATGATATGCAGACTGGCGATGTCGAAACCGTGTCGGTTGGTGATCTCGCGGGCTTCAGTTGCAGTATTGATATTGCGACCGGTAAGCTCATTAACGTCGTTTACCGGGAATAGGCCTCACTATTTTGCCCACGAAACAATAGTTGCCCGCGAAACAATAGCGTCCATAATTGAATTGTCATTTACAAAAACTCTGTGGCGAATTCCCAGGTACTTATTCAAACCCATCAGGCCAAACTAAAACGCTGCAGGCGTTGTCCTGATATGTATCGCCCCGTCGTAGTGGGCAACCCAGTCGTATCACCGGTCATGTTGATTGGGCAAGCGCCCGGCCATAAAGAAATTGAAATTCACAAACCCTTCGCCTGGACCGCGGGCAAAACCCTGTTCAAATGGTTCAATCAAATCGGCCTGGATGAAGAACAGTTCCGGCAACGCGTATACATGGCCGCCGTGTGCCGGTGCTTTCCCGGGAAAAACCCCAAGGGCGGCGACCGGGTGCCAAGCCAGGAAGAGGTGGCGAACTGCTCGGGCTGGTTGCATGCCGAATTGAAGTTGTTAAAACCAAAACTTCTGCTGCCCGTGGGCAAACTGGCGATCGCGCAGTTTATGCCGGTGGATAAACTGGAGACGATTATCGGCAAAAAACATCAACTGCAACTGGACGGCATAAAAACCGATGTGATTCCATTGCCGCATCCATCGGGTGCATCAACCTGGCATCGTATGGAACCCGGTAAAACCTTGCTAACGAAAGCGTTACGGCACATCAGCAAACATCCGGCATGGCGGCAGATTTCCGGTACAAGCGGATAGTGAACTCACACAGGCAATTGAACAGGACGCACAACCACAATGTGTCGTAACAAGTTTGATTTCAGAATCGCTGGCGTTATTATTGCCGCGCTGATTTCCAGTGGCTGCGCCAGTATCAACGGTCCAACGGAATCGTATGACCCTTTTGAACGTTATAACAGGGCGGTCTACCAGTTTAATGAAGACTTTGACCGGGCCGTTGCAAGACCGGTTGCCCGGTTTTACCAGGATGTTCTGCCCGCGCCCGTGGACAAGGGGCTGACCAATTTTTTCAGCAACATAAATGATGTCATCGTGCTGGTAAATGACCTGTTGCAGCTTAAGTTCGAACAAAGCCTGCAGGATACCGCGCGTATTTTCTTTAATACCACCATTGGATTATTGGGCTTTATCGATGTGTCATCACATTTGGATTTACCCAAGCACCGGGAAGACTTCGGTCAGACCCTGGGTTATTGGGGCGTGCCAACCGGTCCCTATTTTGTACTACCGATATTCGGACCCAGCACTATTCGCGACAGTGTCGGCTTAGGGGTTGACTATGCGGCGTTCTATCCCATCTTTAACCGTATCGATAACTCAGCCGTGGAATGGTCGTTATTCGTATTGGATTTAATTGACCAGCGCGCTGATCTGTTGGGCGCCAGTAAATTATTGGACATGGCGGCTCTGGATCCTTATATATTTACCCGCGAAGCGTATTTGCAGCGCCGGCTTAATTTTGTTTACGATGGCAATCCGCCCATAGAAGATGGCGAAGAATTTGATCCGACCAGGCCACTGGAATAGAGAGCGACTATGGCCGCCAAAAAGAGCAAACTGGTAACAAAAGCGCAAACGAAAGCCGTCAAAAAGAATAAAGCCGTCCGCGGGAAGCTGGCGCCGCGCAGTGAAAAGCGCGGTCTAACCGCCGCGCAAATGGTGCTCGCGATCGATAGCCCGGAAGTAACAACACTCATGGCCGAAGTGGCGGCCGTGGGTGGCGCCGCCATCGGCGCGTACCGCGAACCGTTTTCCGGCCGTCCCATGCTGCTCGCGGCACTGCCCATAACCGCTGTGCAGCCGACACCCTTTCAACGCGACTTGTCGCCCACGCATACCAAGCGCCTCGCGCAGAAGATAGAAGAAAGCGGCTCCTTCCTCGATCCGTTGATTGTGGTGCGCGGCGAGGATGGTGCGTTGTGGACGCCGAATGGCCGGCACCGGCTGGCTGCCGCCAAAGTGCTGGGCCTGCGGCAAATCACCGCGCTGATATCGCCGGATGAAGAGCTCGCGTTCCGGATTCTCGCGTTAAACACCGAAAAAGCGCACAACCTGAAAGACCGCAGCCTGGAAGTCATCCGCATGGCGCGCAAGCTCGCGCAGCGCAATCCACGCGCCAAAGAGCCGCAATATGCCGCGGAATTTGAAGCGCCTGAATTATTGACCCTGGGCATTATTTATGAACAAAACAAACGCTTTGCCGGCGGGGCCTACAGCCCGTTTCTGAAAAAAGTCGACCGTTTCAGCGAACGCACCCTGCCGATGGGTTTGCGGGAACGCGACGCGTATGCCGCGCGCTTGCAGGAAATTGACATCGAGGTGAAAAGAATTATCGCACACTTGCAAAAGCGTGGATTCAAGTCGCCCTATTTGCGCAGTTACGTGGTGGCGCGCATTAACCCGGTGCGGTTTCATCGCGTCAAAAAAGGCGACACCAAACCACCGATGAGCATCAGCGCCGCCTTAACCCGCATGGCAGCCTCGGCCAAGCACTTCAATCTCGACTCTGTAAAGCCGGGCGACCTGGCCTTGGTCGCCGCCTTGTCCGGTGGAGAAGATTGATAGTAGTGGACGGTTTCACAAACCGTTTGTTCGGCTCGCATCGCGCACGAGTGTGATAAACATGCCGCCAAACAGCAGTAAAAAATGCAGTTAACCAGCAAGGGGTACCGGCTAACTGCAAGGGGAGGGCGTGCTATGAAAAGTTTTTCGTTCAGCTTGGTTGAATCAGGGACTACATCGCGCTTAGCAGCATGGTTTGCGAGTATTGCAGCTCCACGCGGCGGTTTTCTTCCAAATTACTTCGGCTGATGGGAACCGTTTCACCATAGCCGTCCACGATCAATTGCGGTTGCGGTGCGCCAAAGCCTATTAACATGTCCGCCACGAACTGCGCGCGTTGCTCGCTTAACTTCTGGTTGTAAGCGTTAGAACCTAAGTGATCAGTATGACCGCTTACCGTCAAGGTAAAGTTCGGATTGCGCAGCAGGAACTCCGCGTGTTGTTTCAGGCTCATCATATCGTCCGCCGGCACAGTGTAATTGTCGCTCGCGAAGCGGAAGGTGTATTTTTCCGGTAGCGTAACCGCCGGCGTCTCCGTGTACGTGACAGCGTGTATTGAGTTTTCGCCAGTTGTGTCGTCCATGGGAGGTTTGTAAACGGCTAATTGCAATGAGGGCGAATCCAGACTGTGTTGCTCGTCGTAACCCTTTAGAATACTCCAACCGGCAGGTTCATCCACCGGATCAATAAGATTCATCGGAGGCTTGCCATAAGGCAGGGCGCTGGTTTTAAGAATGCCATCCGCATCGGCGATTTCAGCAGAGTTGAAAGCATTGCTGTTAATACTGACACTATCATCGTTAGCGTTGGTCGTGCATGCGACCAATAACGCCACCGGAAACATGATCATCACAAATGTTTCGATAAAACGTTCTTTTCTGCGGTTCATGGGCGTTCTCCTGAGTCGTCGCACGTGGTAAAACTTCTTAAGTTATGACTAATTAAACAGCAGCAATAGGGAGAAACGCGGGCTGAATTTGGGCAAAGTGCCCATCAATTCTGACAAATAATGGCTAGCTTGTTAGCCGGATAACGGGCTGTTTATAAGGAGCAAAAAGGCAGTACAGTTAGTGAAGTTGAAGTTTTTCAGCTGTTCAGGGACATACGGATTTGGCGCGCGAGATTGACTTATCAACGGTTGGGGCGCGCCTCGAACAGCGTCAGTTCCCAGGAATTGTTATTCATGTCGTGGCGCAATATGTAAATGCCGCCATCATCGCCCAATACTTTGAAATAACGATGCGCCGGACCTAGCCAGCGATCGATGACCTCGGCAACTTCAATGGTGCGTGTTTTTAAACGAAACCGTTGCGGCGTTTCTTCACCACGATAACCGGCATAACATTCCACATGCAGGGTAAGGTGATCGTTATCCATGTCATAAGCATATCCGCAATCACAGAATTATAAAAGCAAGCGGGGTCGTTTAAAATCTAGTAGCCAAACTTGCCGCACCAGTTACCGTGTTTGAAATCGAGTTTCAACCAGCGTGGAATAAATTTCTCGGGTTTTTTGATGGGAAATGTAACGGTGTCGGGTGCGCGGCCTCTGATGTCATCCACAACGCAATGTTTGGTCATGACGGGATGAAAGTACACTTTCAGTTTGCCGGTAAGTTTTTCAGGTAATTTTTCATTGTCCACCGCAACCGGAAAATAACCGTCACCCGGCTGTTCAGGGAAGACCACGCGCAAGCGAATCATGCAGCTGAAATACAGTTCGAGTTCGACAGTAAGCGGCTGCTGCAATGCTTCCAGCCGCGCGTGTGCGGAGCGAGTCAGTTCGAGTGAGACAGTTTTTGACGCCATAACCCGGTACCTTTCGCGTGAGTAGTCGGTGATTAATGATGTTATACGATTCCGTAATGTGATTAATTGAAGAATATCTTTTTACATAGGTCAATAATATCCGGAATATTCTTTGCGGGACCGGGGAGATTCTGCTAAATATACTGAAAGTATGCAATTAATTACGGCGCTGACAGCGCGCTTTCACCCGGGGTAATCGATGATTTCATGAAGTCGCAATCATTGCGGAATGGTAACTACTCGCCCCCCTTTGCACTTTGGGGTGTTCAGTTACACCCCGGCAAAGCAGCCCATTGGGGTGCGCGGAGCGAACCCTAGTG
>DATCIR010000211.1:0-7781 GCA_036507695.1 Gammaproteobacteria bacterium | reverse complement strand
CTGGCATGACAATCGTGTTTTTTTTCTTCTCAATCTCCAACTCGCTTTGCCTTAGTACGGGCAAACATTTGCGAGTACCCGGCATTGACAATTCACGCAAACAATATGAAACTCGCTTGGGTGGCAGGGACAGTTTATTTTTAACCAGCATCGTTATAAAGAAAGTTATAAAAATCTACAATGCCATTTAAAATCCCTGTATGTTCCAAGTATACAATTGCCGGCTAACATTTGGTGAAGCAAAGATAAGATTTTTGATTTACATAAAACCGGTTGCTTAAAACCGCTGGGAAGATGTTTCCGAAAAAACCCATTGCGGCCACATTTCAAAGGAGAGGAAATGGCGACACAAATTATTTTGCTGGTGCACGGCATGGGAGTTCATCCGCCGGGAGAAATAACGGCTACTTTTAAAAAAGCACTTAAAGACCGGATAAACTGCTTTGATATGGATTTTGACCTGGATCAGGCGGATTGTGGCTTTGAAGAATACAATTACAGTGTGCTTTTTGATGAGGTCCGCCAGCAATTTGCGGAAAACGCCGCGGCCCGTCAGGCAGGGTTTAACTTTCTCGCAGGCGGTGGTTTCGCGGCAGAATTGATCCAGGAATTAACGGCGCTGGAAGCGAAGTTTAACAATGACGAGTTCCTCTATACGCATTGGCTGGATGTGCTGCTTTATGGCACAACGTATTTCGGGGCGCGTATCCGGGCGCAATTAGCCGCGCAATATAATGATTTGGTCGCGCAACACGGGGCCGGGAATATTCATGTTATCTGCCATTCCTTGGGCACCGCGGTGGTGCATGATACCTTCGCCCAGCTTTATCGTCATGGCGCCAATATTTTCGATGGTATTCCCGATTACGTACCAGGCAATTTTAATTGCAAAACACTCTGGACCTTTGCCAACGTCAGCCGGCTGGTCAATTTACTTAACAGTCTGGATGATCCGGGTCAATCAACCGTAGCACCCGGCGCTAATGGCTGTGCGGATTTTTTTTATAATGTCCGGCATAAACTTGATCCCTTTACCTGGTTCAAGCAATACAAGCGCGAAATGGATGAGCTTCGGCATATTGAAAATGAGGTTGTGCGGAATATCAATACCCATGATTTTTACGAATATGTGACGGCGCCGGTGGTGGCTAGACGAATATTGCTCATGATTTTTGATGAACGCGTTAAGCAGGATAAGTTCGATGCGTGCGTTACCCAATACGCGCAAGGCACGATTAATGAGGGCGTTGCAGACTTGAAAAATGCCTTGGCGGCAATCCGTGATAAGCCCAATCTTGATGATCTTCAAAAGGCCTACGAGGCCTATAAGGTATTGGTTACGGCCGTGAAGAAGGCCGGTCAGGAAATTTAAGGACGAGCACATGAGAAGACTGTTGATTGCTTTTTTGTTGTTTGGTTTGTCGCTCTCGGCATTGGCCGCCGGAAGTCTGTCTATTGATTGCAGTGTGTCCGAAAAGCAGGCAGTAACGGAGGATAATGTTTATAAGGATGTTTATGATAAAGCGATACAGGTGTGCCTTGATATTAAGGAAAATATACTACGCGATTTACCTTTGCGGGACTCGGACCTTGATTCAAGGCTTCAACAAATATTCGCGGAGTTTGGCGCATATGCGGCACAGGCATTAAAGAAAGACTTTGGCAACTCCAGTGCTATTCAATTAAATGAAAACGTTGATCAAATGCAGGAACAATTGGCTCGCACTAGACTTGCCACCGGCCCGGTTCCGGAGTTTCACACGGCGCCCGATCAAGATTCGGATGACGAGAGATATTTAGGATACTTTACCACTGCGCCAGCCGAAGTAAAAAAATTTGGCTTTCCAAAAGACCATGAAGATTGCCAGAAGGTGAGAAACGCAAAAAAGAATTGCCTAGCGGTATTTGAGGATTTTGCAGCGGCATTCAACGTGTATCGTAAGGCCTATGACCAATTTGTCACCGGTACAAATAAACAATTGCTTAACAACTTGAATAGGGACTGGGATCGCTTTCTCGATATCTCGAAGTCTCAAACCGCCCCGGAGGTTTGGTTAACCACATGGTGGCATTCAGACCATTTTAAAACCAACCATATCGTGGGCCCTCCGTCTTCCCAGGTTATTGCGTTACATCCCCAGCTTGTATATGAATATGTAAATAGCGCGGAGGACGGCAACAACGCTGAATTCGGATTAGCGGTTGAATGGCTGGGGATCAACTTTTGGAACCAAAAAGTACCTTTTGGATTCTCCGTCGCTTCCGTCTATACCGATCGATTAAACACACCGGATGTGCGCACCGGCGTAATGCTCCACATCGACAACAAATACTCGATTGGCTGGGGTTACCGGGACGGTGAAGACAGTATCTACTTTTCGATGGATCTGTTGACCTTGTTTCAAAGTAAAAAGCAACAGTTCTTACGGTACAACGCTTTCGATAGCCTGACTAAATAAAATGGTTGAATACCGTGAAATACCGTAGACGGATCCAGTCTCTTACCCTTTCGGAAGTCTAAGTTCCTGGTAACCACGGTGAAACTTGAAATCCGCTTGGCGAACTGTTAACAGTTAACAGTTAACAATTTATAAAGACGCCTCGCCTGAAAAATCTGCGGGTAGACCAGCACCAAAAAAACTTTAACGCAGAGGCGCGAAGACGCAAAGAATTCAGACTATTACAATCTATGCGGTCGTATCGTCAGGATACGCTATTGGACCGGCCTATCTGGAATCCAATCTGGATGCGGCTACGCTGAAGCAAGAACCGCGATGTACGCACCGATCGGCCCGCTGACCGAGGAGGAGCGCAAGGAGCATCTATTATCGCGTTCGCCGTTGCGCGGTCGCTACGAACAGAATTTGGATCGCGAATCCGCTTATGGGCTATTGAATCACGCGCGGAACAGGAAGCGCAACAAAACCGCTAGACTAGCGTAAATCCGGGTTGACATTCGCAGCGTTCCACGACTACTGATTCGGGTCTTCCGTTTCAATTTAATGGGGAAGGGTAACAAGGGGTGTTTTCTTGAACCCAAAAAAACCTGTCCTATGCGAACAGGTAAAAGTGAGAGCTCTGTGGAAATATCCGGAGTACCGGCAGTAAAGAAATTTCCTGGGTAACGATTCCGTCGCTATGGTTAAATTGCGGTACTTTTAAATCCGTGCTCTTTAATTAACTTAACAAATTAACAAACCGTACTTTCAAACCGCGCTATCAAGCTAGTGTTCAAACCAGTGTTCCCATGCACAGATACCCATGTACAGATAACCGAAAAACAGTCCTATTACCATATAGAGCAATAAGGCAACTGGCCAAGTAAATATCCCAGCGTTTAATTCAAGACGCGGGCCGTTTTTCCTGGTTGGTTCCAGTGGTCTGTTCGGGTACATCCGGTCTCGATCGATAGCTGGCATTCTCAATAGTAATTACGTCCACCTGAGCGGGGAATTTTCCCCATTCCATTTATGTTAAACAACTGTCCTTTGGAACAGTGTCCAGTCCGTACGTTTTGTGTCATTTATTAGCCAAGAAGACAGTGGTTGCATCATGAGCGAGGGATCATAAAATGACAAAAATCACGGACAAACTTATTGATAAATTAAAACTGGAAAATCTGAATATCGAAAATCTAAAAAAAGTCATTAATTTTGAGCCGCAGTCAAACCAAGAATGGGTATTAAATGATCAACTGGACGCGATTGACCTATTGGGCTATACCGCGAGCAAGGACGCGTTAAACTTTTTGCAAAAGATTTATCAACCATATGTCGTGGTTAAGCAAGGCGTCGGGCGCAGAGACCAGTTCGGCGTGGCCAAAAAGGAAATAAATCTGATTCAACATTACTATTATCTTAGCGCCAAGGGTCCGCTCGCGAATGCTTTGCATTTTGAGATCCCATTGTTTAAAGGTACAAAACGTCATCTGAAACAGCTCAAACCCCCCAACGAGCTTGAAACCGAACAGCGAACACTCATTGGAAAATCAGTAGCCCACGTCACGCTTCGCAAAGCACTGGGCCGGCTTGAACGATCAGTGTTTTCACATCAAGAATAAACAACTGCACCCTGCGCCATAAGCCGTCTGCCAGGTTCTTAATTCCTTCCCTGGTTGTTGGGAAGTTGATTTCACTTGCTAGGAGTCTGTCGGACTTAGGCGATCGTAGCGAGCAAGGTGGGAGAACGAGGACAGTTTTTCGATCGTTTGAGGAGAATAGCCGTAGCTATTTAACGAAAAGGATCGGAAAAATGGACCGCTCTCCCACCGGCGCAGTAGATCAGTCCTAAGTCCGACAGACTCCTAGGTGCAGGTTATAACAGTTGTAGCGCTTCATATTGAATCCCGCATTCCGTTTCCTCCAGCTTAAACACCGCGCATTCCCGCCTGCTTTACTCCAAAAGAGACGAGTTGTTGATCCCAAATTTGCCAACCAGTTCTCAGTAGCCAATAGCTTTTTAATCTATTTTTTAAAAAAGAGAATTTTATGTGAATTTTTTCAGCAGCAGCACAGTACTGGTGTTAATCCCATGCAGTTATATCAATCCCAACAAAGTTTAGTGGCCGAGGAAGCCGGATTTAAGACCTTGTGCGGTTTGAGCCCCGAATATAGTTTCGATTATTATCACTTGCGGGCCAGCGTTTTCCGGGCCGAGCTGCGCTGGATAGGCGCCCCCTCGGACGATATTGATATCGATCCACTGGATACCAACGCAGTGCATTTTTTCACTTTGAGCCCGAATGACGAGGTCATCGCCGCGTTGCGTATATTACCAGCCCGCGAAAAATGGATGCTGGAAGAATATTTTCCCGCGTTAATACCCGCGGATGCTGAGCTGCACACCCTCGATGCCTGTGAGATTTCACGGTTGGCGATTGATAAAGAGTGGCGCAATTATCAAATTGATGCTGATCTCACGGTTGCGGATGTTCTTTATAAAGGTGTGTTTCAATATTGCCTTTCCCGGCAAATTCGACTCTGTAACATGGTGACGACCCAGGCCTTGGTGGGCCACTTGCGCAAGAAAGGATTGCCGGTGAAGGTTATCGGCAGCCAGCGCATGACCGATGGTTTGCTGGCTATCATGGCTCAACTGGATTGGTTTGCTTTTATCAACGAGAATTCCCATCAATGCCCGGTAAGGCTATCCTGGTACCTGGACCTCTACAACGCCAATCAACAACGCCAATCAACAACGCCTGGCCTCGTAAATTAATCCATGCGTTGAGTCATCAATTGACTTATCTGGAACTCTTGGCTTAACTTACCCGAGGGGTTGGTGCGATCCGCATCAATTGCGCAATTATCAGATAAATGGCGCTTAACACTACAAAAAATATGGATATTCGCAAGCAGGATTTGCTCAGTGTCTTGAATATTGTTCACGACTGCCTGGATATCCAGGATACTGACGGCATGAAAGCGACGCTGGACCGGTTCAGTGAAATCGTGCCATTCTCCGCCGCGGTTATGTGCAGTATTGAAAAATCACCGGGCACCAACCGGGTTTACTTTTCCAATGTAGTTAATCACAGTTACAACGACCAGTGGGGCGAAATCTATTTCGAAAACGATTTCATAGAAGTTGATCCGGTCGTCAATTATTCCCTCAACACCAACCATTCATTTGCCTGGTCGACGGCGTTTAAGAAGCTCGACACTCAAAACCGCAAAGCCCTCGAATTTGTCACCATGGCCGGTGATTACCATCTTAAGGATGGGTTTGCGCACACGGTTGGCGACCGGGAAAACGGCACCTTGCTATCGCTTGCGATGGAACGCGCGGATAACCAATACTACTCCCAGCTATTGAATCATGTGACTCCCCATTTGCATGAGGCTATGCAGCGGATTGCCGCGCGGAATACCGATCCCGCGTTGCCCGAATTGACTGAACGGGAACGTGAAGTATTGCGATGGACCGGAGAAGGCAAGTCATCCTGGGAGATCGGTATGATTATGAAAATTTCCGAGCGTACCGTTAAATACCACATCAACAATATCAAATCTAAACTGAACGCCGTCAACCGCGCGCACGCGGTGGCTAAAGCATTTCGATTCCGGATTATCAGTTGAATTTACGCTGACCTTATCGTGGCAATAGCATGAACCAATGTGCTTCCGGCCGGCGTATTCACCGCTTAGTTTAAGTGCTATTCCAATCCTTGTTTATAAACTTCGTTTCATCCGCGCATTTGCGGGCGCGTTCGAGAAGCAGGACGCGTTCGCGGGTGTTTTGGGTGAGCGCCGCCGCGCGTTTGAATTCGGCGCAGGCTTCATTGTGGCGGCCCAGTTTGCCGAGCAGGTCGCCGCGCACGGCGGGGAGCAAGTGGTAGTTTTTCAGCAACGGCTCCCCTATTAACGCATCGGCGAGTTCAAGCCCGGCAGCCGGGCCGAACGCCATCGCCACGGCGACAGCGCGATTCAATTCCACGACCGGTGAAGGTGATAGTTGCGCGAGCGCATCATAGAGCGCGGCGATACGCACCCAATCGGTTTCACCGGCGGTGACCGCCCGCGTGTGGCAAGCGGCGATCGCCGCCTGTAAACAGTAAGGACCGAGCGCACCGCCGATTGCCTCGGCGCGTTCCAGCGCGGCGAGTCCGCGGCGAATTAACAATTGATCCCAGCGTGCGCGATTTTGATCCAGCAGCAAGACTGGTTCACCCGCAGGGCCGCTGCGCGCGTGCAGGCGCGAGGCCTGAATCTCCATTAACGCAACCAGGCCGTGCACTTCCGGTTCCTGGCTGGCGAGTTCGGCCAGAATACGGCCGAGCCGCAGTGCTTCCTCGCACAGCGCGGGGCGCATCCAGTCGTTACCGGCCGTTGCTGAATAGCCTTCATTAAAAACGAGGTAAATCACTTCGAGTACGGACGCTAAACGTATACCCAGATCTTCGCCCCGCGGCACTTCAAAGGGGACATGCGCTTCGGTAAGAGTGCGCTTGGCGCGCACAATACGTTGCGCGATGGTGGGTTCCGGCGCCAGAAAAGCGCGCGCGATTTCTCCGGTGGTCAGGCCGCCAAGCAGGCGCAGCGTCAGCGCGGCGCGCGCATCGGTGGAGAGCACCGGATGGCAGGCGGTGAAAATGAGCCGTAGCAGATCATCGCCGATGTCATGGTCGAGCGCCTCAACATCCATCGCGGTGGCCTCCTGTGTTAACTCTAACGTATAGCCAAGCTCATCCTGCTTGCGGGCGCGCAATTTTTCCCGCCGCAGATAATCGATCGCGCGATGTTTGGCGGTGGACATGAGCCAGGCGCCGGGGTTCTCCGGGATACCGGACTCCGGCCAGCGTTCGAGCGCGGCAACGAGTGCATCCTGCGCCAGTTCTTCGGCAAAGCCGATGTCGCGCACCATGCGCGCGATAGTCGCGATAATCTTCGCGGACTCAATACGCCAGACCGCCGCGATGCTGCGGTGGATATCAGCCGTCATGGCCGTGATAGTCATAGCTGTGATATAAGTACACGCATCACATCAGACACTGATCATCGTTTTGAAGCCGCCCCAGAACATACGCATGCCATCGAACGGCAGCGCGGCGGGATTCATCATTTTCGCCAGCCGCGGATCTTTCATTACTTTCGCCAGGACGCGGTCGCGGTGCGCGCGTGACTTATTATACGATCCAGGCAAATACGACCGTTTCACCCGCTCCATTTTCTTGGCTTCGGTGAAGGGGCCGTCGCGCAAGCTGCGTTTACCGCCGCGCACCGCTACGCGAACACCGCTGGCGTCGGACTGCAGGGATTCAACCGCCTTGAGCACACCGCGCT
>DATCIR010000210.1:0-4593 GCA_036507695.1 Gammaproteobacteria bacterium | reverse complement strand
CCATCCCTGGCCGCAGACGCCCCCGGCAGGAGACACCAGCACCGCTTCAACTTATGCTGCACACGGGGTGAGTAGTTACAGCGGGTAATTGATACCAAACCAAACTTTGGATGTTGTTATGAAAACCAAAATCATAAATTTTCTAGAACTTATCGGATTAACCTGGATGGCGCCCGTGGTCAGGCTGGTAACCAGGGACAGTCCGAAGGATCAGTCAATGGAACTGTTCCGCTTTATTGGCCTGCCCATGATCGCGTTGCTGGTGTTTTTAGGCGCATGGTCGGGGGCTGCTTCGCAAATCAAAACCAGTTTGGGTCAGTTGCCGGGCCCTGTCGATGTGTGGGCACAGGCGATGACCCTGGTCGATGAGCATAACGCCGAGCGCGCCAAGCAAGCGGCGTTCTACGAGCGGCAGGAAAAACGCCACGCTGAGCAACTGGAACAAGACCCCAGCGCGGAAATAAAAACCCGCAGTTACACCGGCAAGGCGACCATTGTGGATCAGATTTTTACCAGCATCAAAACGGTATTTACCGGATTTCTGTTGGGTACCTTGATCGCTATTCCGTTGGGCATCGCGTGCGGATTGAGTAAAACACTGTATACGGCGGTAAGTCCGCTGATCCAGCTCTTTAAACCGGTATCGCCATTGGCCTGGCTCCCTTTAGTTACCATGGTGGTAAGCGCGGTGTATGTTTCGTCGGATCCGATGTTTGCAAAATCCTATATCAACTCGGCGATCACCGTGATGCTGTGTTCGCTGTGGCCCACCGTCATTAATACCGCCGTGGGTGTTTCTTCAATCGACAAGGATTTAATCAATGTCGGGCGCGTTCTGCGGCTGGGTTGGTTTACCCAAGTAGTGAAGATCGCCATTCCCTCCGCGTTACCCATGATGTTTACCGGTCTGCGGATTTCGCTGGGTATCGGCTGGATGGTGTTAATCGCGGCGGAGATGCTGGCGCAAAATCCGGGGCTGGGGAAATTTGTCTGGGATGAATTTCAAAACGGCAGTTCCGATTCGCTGGGCCGCATTATGGTGGCGGTTGTGGTCATCGGCTTTATTGGCTTGGTGCTGGACTCGATGATGATGACGCTGCAAAAACTGTTTTCGCACGACAAAACACGGGACATAAGATAACAATTACACACAGGTACACGAAGTAAAACTTGAGCGAGGCAAACATGCAAAAAGACTATTTAAGCTTATCGCAAGTGTCCATAGAATTTCCCGCCAAGCAGGGAACGTTCAGGGCGCTGGATGAAGTGAATCTTAAAATCCAGGAGGGTGAATTTATTTCGCTGATCGGGCATTCCGGCTGTGGAAAATCCACCGTATTGAATATTGTTGCGGGTTTGTTGAATGCAACGCAGGGCGGTGTCATCCTGGAAGGCAAGGAGGTTGATGAACCCGGACCTGACCGCGCGGTGGTTTTTCAGAATCATTCGTTGTTTCCCTGGCTGACGGTGTACGAAAATGTAGAACTCGCGGTGAAGCAGGTATTTAAACGGCAAAAATCCAAAAAGGAAATGGACGAATGGATCCGTCATAATCTGGAGCTGGTGCACATGAGCCATGCGCTGGACAAAAGGCCCGCGGAAATCTCCGGGGGCATGAAGCAGCGGGTGGGTATCGCGCGCGCCTTGTCGATGCAGCCCAAAGTGTTGCTGATGGACGAGCCTTTTGGCGCGCTGGATGCGTTGACCCGCGCGCACCTGCAGGACTCGTTGATGGAAATTCACAAAGAACTTCGCAATACCGTTATCATGATTACTCACGATGTGGATGAAGCGGTGTTATTGTCGGACCGCATTGTGATGATGACCAACGGCCCAGCGGCCACCATCGGCGATATCCTGAATATCACGCTGGAGCGGCCGCGGGACCGGGTCAAGCTTGCCGCCGATTCGCACTATAATCACCAGCGATCGGAAGTATTGCGTTTTCTGTATGAGCGGCAAAAACGTCCCGAGGAACAATCCAAGCCTGTGAAATCAACGGCAATTAACGCAGCGCCTGATAACAGCGAACAGGCAGTGAAAGTGAAAACCGCATCCAGGAAAAGTAAAAAAGTTGCCTGATCTGCATTGTTCATTCTGTTCAATTTAAATCCTATCGAAAAGCGCCAATTTTGAAACAAATTAGCGCTTTTTAGTTATTAATTTTCAAAATTCACGGTTTATTCATGGAGCCAAACTCGGTGCATGGGCTATAGTACGCCTGGGGGCGTTGATTCTTAACACAGTTCTTAACACATGTTGCTTTGACACATGTTGCTTTGACACCGGTTGCTTTGACACTGGTTGCTTTGACACTGGTTGTTTTGATTCTTTGCCGCGGACTCAGTCTATTGCAACCTAAGGTGGCGCGAGTAATGATCATAGTAGGGATATTTGGCCTGATTCTGCTGGGCGCCATTATGTATTTGAACATTACTAGCACCCAAATCATCCAGTCATCGCACATACATACAACGCAAAAAAAGCGCCATTTATTGCTGATCGTTTGGTGCGTCCCGCTGGCGGGAGTTTTTATCGCCTTGTATATGATTAACCGTGACATCAAAAAGAACCAGCAGAAAATGGAAAATGATATAGCGCCCGCCATCCGGGAACTGAGCGATAAAATCAGAAACATTGAAGCAGGCCTGCAACAGCGGGAAAAAAAACCGAAATTTCATTAAAAGAAAATGGCGGCTGTGGAGATGGAAGTGGCGTGGTTAACTCGACAACTTAAAATTCCCACATATAATTAGCAGTGTATTGATTTTCATTGCCGCACTTGAAAAAAATTAGAGAGAGGAGAACGTAAAATGCTTGGTATGAAGCGATTCCGGAAAATGATCAGTCTTATGCTGCTGGTATCTTTTTTGGCCGCCAGTTTTTCACAGTCCGTGCTGGCGGGTATTGTGACGACGGCTGATATCGTCGATAAGCAATTAGTGCAACAGGAAAAGCAACGTATCTATCAACTATTGGCGCGCGACGATGTTCGTTCGCAGTTAACCGCCATGGGAGTTAACCCGGATGACGCAGTTAAACGTGTCGCCAATCTGACGGATCAGGAAGCCAGCCTGTTTGCGGACAAAATGCAGGAGCTGCCCGCCGGTGGGGACAGCGTATTGGGATTGCTGGTATTGATATTTCTGGTTTTGTTACTTACGGATATCCTGGGCTACACGGATGTTTTTCCGTTCGTCAAGAAAACCGCAAAGTAGTAGAATTCAGTCCGAAAAATTCCAATGATCAGTTACGGAAAGGCCGCCAGTGGATGTATTGGCGGTCTTTTTTTATTGAGTGCGTGCAGCACGCTCGAGATCGACCGGATTCGCGCTTCACCTGATGCGTCTTCCCGCCAACGCGCGGTTATCGATCACGTTCCGTTTTTTGCGCAAGACGAATATCAATGCGGCCCGGCTGCCCTGGCGATGTTATTAAACTGGTCCGGCCTGAGCGTTACGCCCGGCGAACTGACAGCGTTGGTTTATGTGCCTGAACGCAAGGGCAGCTTTCAACCGGAAATGCTCGCCGCCGCGCGCGCTTACGACAGGATTGCGTATGAACTGGCGCCCGGTTGGAATGACTTGATCACGGAAATCGAGGCGGGAAATCCCGTCTTGGTGCTGCAAAACCTGGGCCTGGCCTGGCTGCCGAAATGGCATTATGCGGTTGTCAAAGGTATTGACGTGGCAGGCAATGAAATCATCTTGCATTCCGGCCTCCAGGAAAATAAGACTAGCAATCTACGCACCTTTGAACGAACCTGGCAACGCGCCAACAAATGGGCCATGGTCGTTACGGATGCAAACCGCATTCCCGCGTCAGCCGATCCGTTACGTTACCTAAAAACCGCTTCCTACTTTGAACAACCGGGCCGTTTGCACGTTGCATTGCAAGCGTACCAGGCTGCCGCCAGCAAGTGGCCAACGCAGTTAGTAGTGCTTATGGCGCTGGGTAACGTTTATTATCAGCTGGAGCAGTGGGAAGAAGCCCGGATGCAATATGAACGCGTGGTGGCTATTGACGGCGGCTATGCCCCGGCGCGCAATAACCTCGCGCAAGTGTTGCTGGAGTTGGGACAACTGGACGCGGCCTATAGTCATGCGCAAATCGCGGTGCGGCTTGGTGGCGCGCACGCAACACAATTCCGGGAAACCCTGGAACAGATTGAACGGCAGCGGAATAAGGTTCCTCAGTAAAATCCGTGAGTCCCTGGGGAATAGTAAATCTTCAACGCCGAGGCGCAAACACGCCGTTTCATTCCTTGATCGCCGCGTATTAATCAGCCCTAGCTTCGTAATTTCTCCTCGAGCCGTCAATCACATTTAACGCTCCGGTCAAGGTAAAATTCAAGCGTGTACAGCCATCTTATAGAAATTCTCTACGTCCTTGGTCCTTTGAGTGAATGACAACGGGGGAAAAAGGTTGACCGTCCGCGAATTCCGCGCAAGCGCCTCTGTTGGAGTATGACACGGGAAACGCTTACTTACGATAAAACGTCATGCTGCGCAAATTGTTTTTATTGCATTTGAGTTGACCGCTGTTTTCCACGGAGCAGTCAAGCTTGTGTTCCGCATCCTGCCAGCCCATTTG
>DATCIR010000209.1:0-12293 GCA_036507695.1 Gammaproteobacteria bacterium | reverse complement strand
CCGGGGGCGTCTGCGGCCAGGGATGGCCGCAGTCGACGGATTCGCCGGGAGCGAATCCGGTCGCACGCAGTGCGCCCGCAGGGTGTGGGCCAGGGATGGCCCACAACAACCTACAGGGACGTACTTGTGGCGTCCCCCGGCAGGAGACACCGGCGCCGCCTACGGATGAGTAGTTACTAATAAGTTAGCAATAACAGAACGTTTCGCACACGGAGGTTTTTTCCATTAAACCGCTATTTATTCAAGGGCCGTCCATCGCCACCCGGCTGGCGATTGTTTGTGTGTTGTCCCTCGTATTAATGGTTGTGGACCATCGGCAGCACCACGCCGAGGCCTTGCGCGTGGCGATTTCGGTGTTTATCTACCCCCTGCAATACCTGGTTAACCTGCCGGTTACGATGGGAGAATGGATGAGCGAAAGCGTCACCTCCCGGGGAACCCTGCTGGAAGAAAACGAACGCCTGCGCGTGCAGCATTTGTTGTTTAAAGCGCAATTGCAAAAACTCGCGGCTTTGCAGGTCGAAAATGTTCGATTGCGGGAGCTATTGCAGTCCTCGAAAAAAGTCAGCGAAAACGTTTTAATTGCCGAACTGCTGGCCGTGGATCTGGATCCTTTTTCCCGCAAAATTGTCATTAACAAAGGCAGCACCGATAATGTTTATCTCGGCCAGCCGGTACTGGATGCCGAAGGCATTATGGGACAAATTGTCCATCTTGGCCCGTACTCCGGCACCGCTATGCTAATCACTGATCCTAACCACGCCATTCCCGTACACGTGAATCGTAACGGACTGCGCGCCATTGCGGTGGGCACCGGCACACCCGATGTATTGGAAATACCTTATATGACTAACAGCGCTGATATTGCTGAGGGAGATTTGTTAACCAGTTCCGGTTTGGATGGACGCTTTCCGCGTGACTATCCCGTGGCGCGCATCACCCAGATCACCAAGAATCCCACACAACCATACGCCACGGTTATCGCGGAACCTGTCGCCTTGCTGGAACGCGCCCGCGAAGTTTTACTGGTCTGGCCAAGCGACAAAGTAGCCCAACCAGCAAGCACCACGCCGATGAGCGATACCGCCACAGGCGCCGGATCCGAACCGCAAACAGCAACTCAACAGCCCGAACCCGCCGCCGGCCCCCAGCCGGCGCCCGGCACAACCGAGGAACAATAAGTGGCGCTGGCGAAATCACAAGGCGGAATCGTGATTTTCATCACATTCATCGTCGCGCTCATCTTAATGATGATGCCATTGCCGGATTGGGCTAAAGCGGCGCGCCCGCAATGGTTGATCATGGTGGTGGTGTATTGGTGTATCGCGCTGCCGGACCGGGTTGGCGTATTCATTGCCTGGATGACAGGCCTGGTTCTGGATGTATCCACAGGCTCACTGCTGGGACAAAACGCCCTGGCGTTTGGCGTCGTGGCGTTTCTTGCCATCAAACTGCATTTACGGATTCGATTATTTCCGCTTTGGCAACAGGCGTTAAGTATCATGATTCTCGTTGCCCTGTATCAAATCATTACCTTATGGGTAAAAGGATTCACCGGCCAATCGGCGCAAAGTTGGTCTTACTGGCTGGCATCGATATCCAGCATGCTGCTGTGGCCATTTATATTCACACTCATGCGCGGAGTACGGCGCTTCTACCGTGTGCGATAAACGTGCTCGATAAAACTGTAAACACTTAAGAAACCGTTAGCGAACCCAATGCCTGCGATAACCTTAAAAGATCATTTTCGCGAAACCCACATGTTTAACGTGCGGGTGGTGATTGTATTGGTCCTCTCCCTGTTATCCTTTCTGGCCGTCGTGGTGCGGCTGGTGTATTTACAGATTATTGAAAACGAAACCTACACCACCCTTTCCGAGGACAACCGGTTCTTCATCAGCGCCATCCCGCCCACCCGCGGCTTGATCTTCGACCGCAACGGAACGCTGCTGGCCGAGAATCTGCCCGCCTATAACCTGGAATTAATCCCTGAACGCATCAAGAATATTGATGCCACGATCGCTTCACTGGGCGAGATTATCGAGATTACTGACGCGGATATTGAACGTTTCAAGGAACAACTGGGACCCTCCAACCGCTTCAAACCGATTCCGCTGAAAACAGGTTTAAGCGACGAAGAAGTCGCAAGAATCGCGGTGAATCGTTATCGCTTCCCCGGTGTTGACATCGCCGCGCGTTTGATCCGTCACTACCCCGATACCGGCCTGATGTCTCATGCCATTGGTTATGTGGGACGGATTAATGAAAAAGAAATGAAGAACATTGACAAAGTCAGTTACGAAGGCAGCAACTTTATTGGCAAAACCGGTATCGAGCACTTTTACGAAACCATGCTGCATGGACATCCGGGAGTGCAACAAATCGAAACCAATGCCCAAGGCCGCTCGCTGCGCGCCTTTGAACAGGTGCCACAGGAACCGGGAATCAACCTGCACCTGACCATCGACGCCGCGTTGCAAAAAGCCGCGCAGGAAGCCTTGGGCGAGGAAAGCGGGTCTGTCATCGCCATTGATCCAAACACGGGTGACGTACTGGCGTTTGTGAGCACCCCGGTATTTAATCCGAACCTGTTTGTCACCGGTATCGATCATAAGACTTATGCCGTGCTTCGCGATGACAAACAAAAACCGCTCTTCAATCGCGCCTTGCGGGGTCAATATCCGCCGGGCTCGACCATCAAGCCCTTTGTGGGACTCGCGGGTCTTGAAACCGCAACCATTGAAGCGGATGAACAGATCACGTGCCGCGGCTGGTATAGCCTGCCGGGCGACAAACACCGCTATCGCGACTGGAAGAAAACCGGACACGGCAAAATGAGCCTGCATTTTGCCATCGTACAGTCATGCGATGTTTATTTTTACGATCTCGCGGTCAGCATGGGCATAGACCGCATGTCGAATTATTTAATCCCATTCGGGTTCAACGCTCCCACTAATATCGATATAACGGGAGAACTGGGAGGCATCATGCCCACCAGTAAATGGAAAAAAGAAGCCCGCAAGGCGCCATGGTATACCGGTGAAACTGTGATTGCGGGTATTGGTCAAGGTTATGTACTGACAACGCCTTTGCAACTGGCAACCGCCACCGCCACTTTATCCAAAAAAGGCAAACGTATGCGGCCGCGGGTCGTGAGCGCAATGGAAAACGCCAATACGCGGGAGATCCAGTATCTACCCCCGGTTGAGCACGCGCCGGTCAGCGTTATCGACGAAGCCCATTGGAACCAGGTCATTAATGCCATGCAGGACGTCGCACACCATTGGCGCGGTACCGCGTACCGGGTCGGCAAGGATGCCAAGTATAAAATCGCCGGCAAAACCGGCACCGCACAGGTATTCACCCTCGCCCAGGATGCGGAATACAAGGAAAACGAAATACCGAAAGAACTACGGGACCATGCCTTGTTTATTGCATTTGCGCCCGTTGAAAATCCCCAAATCGCCGTGTCGGTCATTGTGGAGCATGGCGGACACGGCAGCTCGGCAGCGGCGCCCATAGCAAAAAAAGTCATGGATCATTATCTATTACCCAAACTGGAAAAACCGGCTGTCAAGACTGAAAAAGCGCCATCATGAGTCTATTAGACGTAAACGTAAATGAATTCGGTGAGCGCCGGCAAAGCCTGGCGGAGTCCCTGCACATCGACCTGCCGTTGTTGATGGGCATCTTAGCGTTGCTGGCGACCAGCTTGTTCATCCTGTACAGCGCCAGCGGTCAGGATATGTCAATGATCTGGAAACAGACCATTCGCTTCGCGGTGGCGTTCGTCATAATGTTTATCCTGGCACAGGTCAATTCCAACACCTTGAAACGCTGGACTCCCTACTTGTACGTCGTCGGCGTACTCTTGCTGCTTGCCGTATTAATCATGGGAGAAATCGGCAAGGGTGCGCAACGCTGGCTGGATTTCGGTTTTGTACGCTTTCAACCCGCGGAGATCATGAAAGTGGCGATTCCGTTAATGGTTTGCTGGTATCTTTCCGAATACCCCTTGCCGCCCGATGGCAAACGGTTAATCATTGCCATAATGGTCATTGCCATTCCGTTTATCCTTATCGCCAAACAGCCCGACCTGGGCACGTCTTTGCTGGTGGCTGGCGCGGGATTTTTCGCGCTGCTATTTGCCGGTTTGTCCTGGAAAGTACTGGCAGGTTTTGGTTTATTAGGCGGAGCGGCCGCGCCGGTTGCCTGGTACCTGATGCACGATTATCAACGGCAACGCGTGCTGACATTTCTGGATCCGGAAAAAGATCCGCTAGGCTCGGGATACCACATCATTCAATCCAAGATTGCCATCGGCTCCGGGGGAGTCTATGGCAAAGGATGGCTTAACGGTACTCAGTCCCAGCTGGATTTTCTACCGGAGCGCTCGACGGACTTTATCTTTTCCGCCTATGCGGAAGAATTCGGATTTGTTGGCGTGTTGGTCCTGCTGGCGATCTACCTGTTTATCCTGGCGCGCGGCCTGCTCATCGCGGTTCAGGCGCAGGACACCTTTACCCGGTTACTGGCAGGCAGCCTGACCATGACATTTTTCATCTATGTGTTTGTCAATATCGGCATGGTGACCGGTTTATTGCCCGTAGTGGGTTTGCCCTTACCGCTGATAAGCTATGGCGGCACATCAATAGTGACCTTGATGGCAAGTTTCGGTATTCTGATGTCTATTCATACCCATCGCAAATTATTACCCAGGTAGATCACAATGATGATGCAACCAGCAAAGCGATTCACCGCATGGATATTATTCAGTTTATTACTGACAATCCCGCTGGCCAACGCCGACGTAACGCAGCGCGCAGATGTCAATACTTTTATTGAACGCATGGTCAATGAGCATCAGTTCGAACGTGATTACCTCGTCAAGACATTCAAAAAAGTCAAAACCGATCCCAGCGTCATTGAAGCAATAACCCGTCCCGCCGAAGCCAAACCCTGGCATGAATACCGCCCGATTTTTCTCACCGAGGACCGTATCCGGGAAGGCGTGAAATTCTGGCGGCAAAACGCCGGGCACTTGCAACGCGCCTACGAAACCTATGGTGTAGCGCCGGAAATTATTGTCGCCATCATCGGCGTCGAAACGAAGTATGGCAAACACAAAGGCAAATATCCGGTGATTGGCGCACTGACCACGCTGGCTTTTGACTATCCGCCACGCAGCCAGTTTTTTGAAAAAGAACTGGTTGAGTTCCTGTTGTTGGCGCGCGAGGAAAAAGCCAACCCGCTGAGTTTCAAGGGTTCATATGCCGGCGCAATGGGTAAGCCGCAGTTTATCTCGAGCAGTTACCGGCGCTATGCGGTGGATTTCGATGGCGACGGCAAACGCGATCTTTTAAACAGCGTCGTGGATACGATTGGCAGTGTTGCCAACTATTTTGCCCAGCACAATTGGTATAAAGATGAGCCCATCGTGGCGCCCGCCAAAATTAATGGCGAGGATTTCAAGCCGGTGCTGGAAAAAGGCATAAAACCTTACCTGGAGCTTGGGGAACTGCTGAAGAACGGCGTTTCCATTGAGGAAAAAAAGACTCCGTCGTTACTGACTTCACTGATTCAACTGGAACTGGAAAAAGGGCACGAATATTGGGTGGCATTTCATAATTTTTATGTTATTACCCGCTATAATCATAGCGAGCTCTATGCCATGGCCGCCTATCAGTTAGGCCAGGAAATCAAGCGCTTCAGATTCGTCGGCCCCAGAAAACCATCCGGCAATAGTTAGTTCCCAGCGGCAAACCATTTACAGGCGGCCAGAACATTGATGGATCAACACCGCACAACAGGCCCGTTTCTGTCCAAACAGGTTCTGGGAGGGCTGATAGTTTTATCGCTCTTGACTGGATGCGGCACATTCACAAAAATCCAGGATAGTGCTCCGCCACTCGCTCTGAACTGGGACGAAATTCCTGACGCCGTACCACGCGCCGAACCGCTGAGTGAAACCGGTAACCCTGAAAGCTACGAAGTACTTGGAAAACGTTACTTTGTTGATTTTGACACAAAATATTTTCGCCAGCGGGGTATCGCGTCCTGGTATGGCAGCAAATTTCACGGCCGTAAAACATCCAGCGGGGAAGTCTACGATATGTACGCCATGACCGCCGCGCATAAAACCCTGCCGTTACCCGCCTATGTAAAAGTCAAAAACCTGCACAATGACAAGCAGGTGATTGTCAGAGTTAACGACCGCGGCCCGTTTGTAGACGGACGAATAATCGATTTATCCTACACCGCCGCTCAAAAACTTGGCATCACGGGTAATGGTACCGCTGATGTCGAAATTGAAACAGCACTGCCTGCTGGCGCTTCAAGCCGGCTCCAGTATGAAAAGAATACCCCTTCCACTCTATATTACGTACAGCTCGGCGCTTTTTCCCAGCGCGCCCATGCGGAAGATCTGTTGACGCGGCTGACATCACAAGCCATAACACCGGTAGCGATTAGCCGCAACCATAAAGAGGAAAACAGTTTGTTTCGGGTTCGCGTAGGTCCTTTTGCGGACAAGCGACAATTGCAAACCATGGAAACCCAATTATCCGAGTTGGGTTACACGCCGTCGTATATAATCACCGAGTAAAATTTATTAGTTGTTAGTTTCTGGATTAATGATGAGCACACCCAAATATATACGGAAAATTTATTGCATTAGTTTCTTCTGTTTGACGCTGAGTGCCTTTGCCGGCGGTAGCCACGCTTCATTGCAGCACATACCGGATCCACCCGCGATCAACGCGGTCGGTTACATTCTGCTGGACACCAGCAGCGGCCAGGTGATCGCCAAAAACAACGCCAACGAACGCATGGAGCCCGCCAGTCTCACCAAAATGATGACCTCTTACATGGTGGCAAAAGCCTTAAGCACCGGTAAAATCAACATCACTGATGAAGTCACCGTCAGCAAAAAAGCCTGGGGTATGCCGGGCTCCCGCATGTTCATCGAAGTGGGCAAAAAAATCCCGCTGGAAACCCTGCTCATCGGCATGGTCGTGCAGTCCGGCAATGACGCCACAATCGCACTGGTGGAACATGTCGCCGGAGATGAAGAAAGCTTTGTGAAAAGCATGAACGAAACCGCCCAGGAGATTGGCCTGGCGGACACCCATTTTGTCAACGCCACCGGATTACCGCATGACGACCACTATTCCACTCCCCGGGATATGGCGATGATGGGTATGGCCCTGATCCGCGATTTCCCGGAGCACTACCAATATTATTCCCGCAAGGAATTCACTTACAATAAAATCAAACAATTCAACCGTAACCAATTATTGTGGAAAGACGACAGCGTTGACGGCATCAAAACCGGCCATACCGAATCGGCGGGATTTTGCCTGGTTGCATCGGCAAAGCGCGGCAACATGCGTTTGGTGTCAACCGTTTTGGGCACCAATAGCGACGGCGCGCGCTTAGCGGAAACCCAGAAACTGTTAGCGTATGGTTTTCGTTTTTTCGAAACCCATAAACTGTATTCGGCGAACGATCAACTCACCGATATAAAAGTCTGGAAAGGCCAACCCGATACAGTGCCTCTCGGCATCGCGGAAGACTTATATATTACTATTCCACGCGGGCAATATGATAAACTGGACGCCAGCATGTCTATCAACGCCACCATCATCGCGCCGGTAAGCAGCGGCGATATCCTGGGCAATGTTAACATCATGCTGGGCAGCCAGCTGGTTGCCACCCGGGATTTGATTTCCTTAGGCTCCGCCGTTGAGGGCAGCTTTTGGCATAACCTGATAGATACCGTAAAACTCTGGTGGAGCAATTACTAACACTCCTTAAGTCACGCCCAACACGGCATTTATTTTTATGAGCATCATCTATTTAAACGGGAAATTCATTCCCGACAGCGACGCCTGCATTTCAGTGCTGGATCGCGGCTTTATCTTCGGCGATGGCGTTTATGAGGTTATACCGGTCTATAACGGCTGTTTGTTCCGCTTGCCGGAACACCTGCAGCGTTTACAGAACAGTCTCGATGCGATTCGCATCATTAATCCCTACCCAACCCAGGAATGGCAACGGATACTTAACGAGTTAATTGACAAAAACCACGGCGGCGATCTGTCCGTTTATTTGCAGATCACACGGGGCGTGGCCAAACGCGATCATGCACTGCCCAAAGATATTCAACCCACGGTATTCGCCATGGCCAATCCATTGCCGCCGCCTGACAAAGCCCTTGCGCAAAACGGCATACGCGCCATCACCGGTGATGACTACCGCTGGGTCAATTGTCACATCAAGGCCATCAGTCTGTTGCCCAACGTCCTGTTGCGCCAACAGGCAATCGATGCGGGCGCCAGTGAAACCATATTACTGCGCAATGGCGAGGCAACCGAAGGCGCCGCCAGCAATTTATTCATTGTGGAAAACCAGGTTTTGGTGACACCCCCCAAAGGCCCGTTCCTGTTACCCGGCATAACCCGCGACCTGATTCTGGAATTGGCGGCGCAAAATCATATCGCGTGTGAAGAAGCGGCGATTTCCGAGTTACGCCTGCGCAAGGCGGATGAAATCTGGCTGACCAGTTCCACCAAGGAAATCCTGCCCGTAACATATCTTGACAATCAACCGGTGGGCGGCGCCAAACCCGGCCCCATGTGGCATACCCTGGTGGACCTCTATCAGTCCTTCAAAAAATCCTTCAGCCGCTAGCGCCGTGGCATCGCGGTGGTCAATCAACAATTCTGTTCCCGGCACATGATGAAACACACTGTGAATAGCGGCACGAATACCTTACTACAATTTCCGTGCGCTTTTCCCATCAAAGCCCTGGGGCTGGCGGCGCATAACCCGGCAGAAATCATGCTGGGCATTATTCGCCAGCACGCGCCGGATACACCGCGGGATGCTTTCCGTAAACGCGCCAGCGCCAACGGCAAATACATCTCGGTCACGGTCACAGTCAATGCGCAAAGCCGTACGCAGCTGGACGCCATCTACCAGGCGCTAACCGGCCACAAACACATTGTTATGGCGCTATGATTCACCTTTTCGCTTTTGCCGCGCCGCTCATTTCTCATGTTTGACGAATTCCCATGTTACAAAATACCATAGTCCGCGATCTGGGTTTAACCGGCTACCAAACGGTTTGGGACGACATGCGCGCCTTTACCCAGCAACGCAACCACGCGACCGCGGATGAAATCTGGATCGTGGAGCATCCGCCGGTTTTCACGCTGGGACTTAATGGAAAGCTTGAACATATTATCGATGCCCACGCGGTTCCCGTGATTCACTGTGACCGGGGCGGTCAGGTGACTTATCATGGCCCAGGGCAAATTGTGGCGTATATCCTGATGGATCTGCAGCGGCGTCATTGGGGAATAAAAAAACTGGTGAATTGTCTTGAGCAGGCCGTCATTGAATTGCTGGCCGGCTATGACATTCCGGCGGCACGCAAAGATCATGCACCGGGTGTTTACGTGGATGGCGCGAAAATCGCCGCATTGGGCTTACGGGTGCGCCGGGGCTGTACCTATCATGGTCTCAGTTTTAACGTGGATATGGATTTAACGCCGTTTTCCTCTATCAATCCCTGTGGATTCGAAGGTCTTCAATCCACCCAATTAAAAGCACACTCCGCCGGAGCCGGCATGCGGGTTGTGAAAACGCAGCTGATATCGCATTTAACGCAGCAACTTTTTGCAATTGCGGCTGCTCCCGAAAAACATATCCTTTAGTTTGGCTATGGCTCATAGGGTATCCACGCTATACTAGCCTGTATTCACCACCTGCGGATTCAATAACATTTAACCGGCTATTGCTGTGACCTCGTCATCCAAAACACCACCTAAAAAAGTTAAACAAGGCGTGCCGTTGCGCGGCGCCGACAAAGTCGCGCGTATCCCTATAAAAGTGGAACCAACGCTGAACGCTTTGCGCAAGCCACAGTGGATTCGGGCCAAGGCGCCCACCGGCCCCAATGTCGCACGGATCAAAAACCTGCTGCGGCAGAATAACCTGCACACGGTTTGCGAAGAAGCATCCTGCCCGAACCTCGGCGAATGTTTTAGTCACGGTACCGCGACCTTCATGATCATGGGGGATATCTGCACCCGCCGTTGCCCGTTCTGCGCGGTCGCCCATGGGCGGCCCAAGCCGCTGGATGAAAATGAACCAAACCACCTGGCGCAAGCCATCCAGGTATTGGAGCTGAATTATGTCGTCATCACGTCGGTGGACCGTGATGACCTGCGCGATGGCGGCGCGCGGCATTTTGCCGATTGTATCCATGCCATCCGTGCGCTGACCCCCGACACCAAAATCGAAATCCTGGTCCCTGATTTTCGCGGCCGCATGGATATCGCCTTGAAAATCATGGCGCAATCGCCGCCGGATGTTTTCAACCACAATCTGGAAACGGTGCCCCGCTTATACAAGCAATGCCGCCCGGGTTCGGACTATCATTGGTCGCTACAGCTATTAAAACGCTTCAAAGAGCTGTACCCGGCGATACCTACCAAATCAGGATTGATGCTGGGCCTGGGTGAAACCACTGCAGAAATTATCGAAGTCATGAAAGACCTGCGCGCGCACCAGGGAGAAATGTTAACGCTGGGCCAGTACCTGCAGCCCAGCCTGCACCACCTGCCTGTGCAGCGTTTTGTGCCACCCGAAGAATTCGAGGAATTGGGGCGAATCGCTACAGAACTGGGATTTTCCAGCGTCGCCAGCGGCCCCATGGTGCGCTCGTCCTATCACGCCGACTTACAGGCAGCGGGTAAAAATGTGCGCTAACCGCGTTGTAAAGCCGGCGGATTCGCTCATTGTTACGCATGCTAATTAACCTAAAATAGCTTATTGACTTGGTCCACTTTACTCATTCAATAAAGTATTTTTATACCCTTGAAAACAGATAAGAGTTTGCTTTTTCTACAAAACCCGATAAGGTTAGCGTTCTGCAATGGAAGCAGTCAAAAAATTTACGGAACTCACGCCTTACAATACTATTTCATGAGGGACAACGATGTCTGAGTTGGTACATCCACACGGTGGTTCTGACCTTAAACCCTTGTTGCTCGAGGGAAAGGCGTTAGCGGCTGAAAAGAAAAAAGCCGAGTCATTAACCAAGATTAATGTCACTTCCCGCGAAGCCGGTGACATCATCATGCTGGGCATTGGCGGCTTTACGCCGCTCGATGGTTTCATGACCCGGGCGGATTGGGAAGGAGTCTGCGACGGAATGAAAATGGCCAGCGGTTTGTTCTGGCCCATACCCATCACGCTCTCCACCGATATCAGCACCGCCGCCGGTGTTAACGAAGGTGAAACCGTTGCGTTGTATGATCCCGAGCGCGAAGAAATTCTTGCCACCATGGCGATCACGGAAAAATACCAGATCGACAAAGCCCATGAGTGCATGCAGGTTTACAAAACCACCGATATGGAACACCCGGGTGTGAAGTTGGTGATGGAGCAAGGTGACGTCAACCTCGCCGGCCCGATAAAAGTGCTGTCATTAGGCGGTTTTCCCGAAGAATACGGCAATCAATTCCTGACCCCGGCGCAAACCCGCGCCGAATTTAAAAAACGCGGTTGGAAAACCATCGCCGCATTCCAGACCCGCAATCCCATGCACCGCTCGCACGAGTATCTCGCCAAGATTGCGATTGAAAGCCTGGACGGCGTATTGATTCATTCCTTATTGGGCAAATTGAAAGCCGGTGATATCCCCGCCGATGTGCGCAGCCGGGCCATTGGTACCCTGATCGAACACTATTTTGTCAATAACACGGTCATTCAAGCCGGCTATCCGCTGGACATGCGCTACGCCGGACCACGCGAGGCCTTGTTGCATGCCCTGTTCCGTCAGAACTATGGCTGCTCTCATTTGATCGTTGGCCGCGACCATGCGGGTGTGGGCGATTATTACGGTCCATTCGATGCGCATTACATTTTTGATCAAATTCCAAAAAACGCACTGGAAACCCAGCCGCTGAAAATCGATTGGACCTTCTGGTGTAACAAGTGTGGCGGCATGGCTTCCATGAAAACCTGCCCGCACAAAGCCGAAGACCGGTTGCTGTTATCGGGCACCAAATTACGTAAAGCGCTATCCGAAGGTACCGAAGTCCCGGAGAACTTTAGCCGGCCTGAAGTACTTCAAATTTTACGCGAATACTACGCAAGCTTGGCCGAACACGAAAAAGTAGAAGTAAAGTTGTCCGGACACTCTGCGAAGTGACCTGGGGAACCTCTGATTAAGTCATTCCGGCGTTTTTTAAAGCATGCCCCGGCATTGTGTATGCCGGGGC
>DATCIR010000208.1:0-9367 GCA_036507695.1 Gammaproteobacteria bacterium | reverse complement strand
GTCGGAGCCTGCAATACATCGGGTGGAACGTGTTCAGTGAACTGGACCAGTCAGGATCCCCGTCCTCCCGTTGCCGTACGACCATATTAGCGACTGCTATAGGTAACGAGAGTTATGTGGATCTCAATAGCAGTGGCCGTTATGATACTGGCGATATCGCTGGCGCTGATTTGCCAGAAGCCTGGCGTGATGATGATGAAGATGGCGTACGAGATGCAGGTTCTGAAGAATACCTGGATTTTAACGAAGACGGCGCTTATTCACCTGCTGATGGTGGGTGGACCGGTGTAGCCTGTCAAACCAGTTCAGGAAATTGCGCAACCGCCACGTCACTGCATGTGCGCCAACAGGGGGTAATCATCATGGCGACCACAGGGAACGCTGCGGCTATCAACGGAGGCGCTGCTATCCCGGCATTACCGGCCGCGGATGCGGCGCCACAAGCGGTTGGTATCGTGGTGAGGGGAACGACGGGACAATATCCAGCCACGGGAACAAGTATTGTTGTGGAAACAACCAATGGGACGATAGCCGGAACGTCCAGTTTTACGGTGCCCACTGATTGCAGTACAGATATCGGTGACGGTTATGCACTGACGGTTTATTTGAATGGTGATGCCATTCCCAGTACCGGCATTTTAACGGTTAAGATGACATCGCCGAGTGGCATTGAATCGCCCCTCGCAATTGTGAATGTCACCGATTGATAAAATATCGGTTATTTTCTGATTTAATTTGTTTTTATAACCCGAACTGCTAAAGTTTGCCGCATGTCCTGCGGCAAACTTTTTTCTGTTACTCCCATTCTTCGCATCGTGCTGGATGTACCCACCCGGGACGTGTTTGATTACCTGCCCGGCGCGCAAACCGATATAACAAACCTGCAACCGGGTATGCGCCTGCTGGTGCCCTTTGGCAAGCGCAGGCTGGTTGGAGTGCTGGTGGGCATCACAGATAATAGCGCTGTGCCCGCCGGCAAGCTAAAAAAAGTTATTACCTTCCTGGATGAATCGCCGATCCTGTCGCCGGATACGCTGAAACTGCTGCAATGGGCCGGTGAGTATTATCACCATCCTATGGGTGAGGTGGTAATCAATGCGCTGCCCACCGTGTTGCGAACGCATTTTGTCATTGCTCCATCCCGGGAAAACGTATGGTACCTCACCGATAAAGGCCGTGCGGTGGACGTTACTACGCTGGCGCGCGCGCCGGCCCAGGTGGAGCTGCTGGAACACTTAACAACGAGCCCGGATGGTGTGCGTGAAGCGGTGTTGGATGAAACCGTGCGCAACTGGCGCGCCACCCTGAAGCGTTTGCTGGCAAAAGACTGGATAAACTGCAAATCCATTAACACACCGCGCCTGTTGGAGGCGAATCCTGAGCCCAACAATGGCCTTGATGCGTCGATTGCGTTGAACGGCGACCAGCAAGCCGCGATGCAGTCGGTAATAAATGCGTTTGATACCTTTAAACCGTTTTTGCTGGAGGGTGTAACCGGCAGCGGCAAAACCGAAGTCTATCTGGAAATCATTGCCGCCCTGATTCAAAACAACCGGCAGGCACTGGTGCTGGTGCCGGAAATTAATTTAACCCCGCAATTAACCCGGCGCTTTCAGGCGCGTTTTTCCCAACCGATTGCGGTATTGCATTCGCAATTGACCGACAAGCAACGGCTGGATGCCTGGCTGGCGGCCAAAGAAGGCGAAGTGGATATCGTGATAGGGACGCGCTCGGCGGTTACGGTGCAATTGCCGCGCCTGGGATTAATCATCGTCGACGAAGAACACGACAGTTCCTTCAAGCAACAAGAAGGGTTTCGCTATTCCGCCCGCGATATGGCGGTGATGCGCGCCCAGCTCCTGAAAATACCCGTTGTGCTGGGTTCGGCGACACCCTCCTTCGAATCCTTGCACAATGTCAATCAAGGGCGCTACCAGGATTTGCAATTGGCGCAGCGTTACGGCGCCGCCAAACCGCCCCGCATGCAATTGGTTGATTTGCGCAAACAGCCGTTGTTCGACGGCTTATCGCGGCAATTGCTGGATGCAATGCAGCAGCATCTTAGCAGGGCGCACCAGGTGTTGTTGTTTATCAACCGGCGGGGATTTGCGCCGACGTTGTTGTGTCATGACTGCGGCTGGATCGCGCGCTGTTTGCGGTGTGACGCGCACATGACTTACCACCGTGCGAAAAACCTGTTGCGCTGCCACCATTGCGGCGCGGAACGCCGCGCCGAGCAGGATTGCCCGGATTGCCATGCCACGGCGTTGATTACGCTGGGCGAAGGCACGGAACGGGTCGAGCAGGCCTTGTTAAAACACTTTCCCGGTACCGGTGTCATCCGGATTGACAGGGACACCACGCGGCGCAAAGGTTCGCTGGAAGCTCTGTTGCAGGAAGTGCATCAGGGCGGCGCGAAGATTTTACTGGGTACTCAGATGCTGGCCAAGGGCCATCACTTTCCCGACGTGACCTTGGTCGGCATACTCAATGTCGACCAGGGATTGTTCAGCGTGGATTTTCGCGCCCTGGAAAAAACCGCGCAAATAATTGTGCAAGTGGCGGGGCGTGCCGGGCGCGCGGAAAAACCGGGTGAAGTCATGCTGCAAACCCATTATCCGGATCATCCATTGCTGCAAACCTTATTGAATGCCGGTTACGCCCGGTTTGCCCAACAAGCCTTGCGGGAAAGGGAACTGGCGGGTTTGCCGCCTTTCAGTTACATGGCCTTGCTGCGTGCCGAAGCAGTTGATGCGCCGCAACCGCTGGAGTTCTTGCGCGAAGCCAAAGCCCTTGCCCAGCCGCTGGCGCCACCGGGTATCGAGTTGCTGGGTCCGTTGCCTAGCCCCATGGAAAAACGCGCCGGCCGCTATCGCGCCCAACTGTTTATCCAGTGCGGTAACCGGGCCGCATTACACAAACTATTACACCCCTGGATACTGACTTTGGAACAATCCAAACTGGGGCGTAAGGTGCGTTGGTCCATGGATGTTGATCCCGTAGACGTTTATTAACCGGGGACATCTTTTAAGCCGTACCAACGGGTGTTATTACCGCCAACAAATCCAAGCAAATCCCAAAAATAGTTTGTATAATGTGCGGGTTTTATTGGCCTGATACCCACTTTTTCCAATTTCCCTAGCAATGAAACATCAATTACAAAAGCTGATTACCCAGGCGCTTGAACAACTCAAGCGCAATGATCAACTGCCCAAAGATATTGAATTCGATGTGCAGATCGATCGCACCCGTGACGCCAGCCACGGTGATTATGCTACCAATGTCGCGCTGGCGCTGGCTAAAACCGCCAAGTGCAATCCCAGGGATCTGGCCGCCCGCATCGTGGCCGCATTACCGCAAGACAACAACGTTGCAAGAACAGAAATCGCCGGCCCCGGATTTATCAATTTTTTTCTGATCCCAAGCGCCGGCTACGCGGTAGTAAAGAACATACATAGTGAAGGCGCGGAATTTGGCCGTTCCGATCTGGGAAAAAACCGCCGGGTGATGGTCGAATTTGTGTCGGCGAATCCCACCGGACCTTTGCATGTCGGCCACGGCCGCGGGGCCGCCTATGGCGCGGCGTTGTCAAACCTGCTGGCGGCCGCGGGGTTCTCGGTACACCGTGAATATTATGTTAACGATGCCGGACGGCAAATGAATATTCTTGCCGCCAGCGTCTGGTTGCGTTACCTCGAACTGTGTGGCGAAGCCGTTAATTTTCCCTCCAACGGTTATAAAGGCGATTACGTGTTTGATATCGCCGCCACCGTGCACCGTGACCACAGTGAAAAATTCCGTTGCGCGCCCACGATGATTTTCAACGGGCTGCCGCCGGATGCCACACCGGATGGCCTGGGTGACAAGGAAGCCCATATCGACGGTGTGATTGACCGCGCGCAGGAAATACTCGGCAATTCCGGATTCCGCGTCATGCTCGATACCGCGCTGGACGCGATCCTTGACGACATCAAGCGTGACCTGAAAGAGTTTGACGTAGAGTACGATGAGTGGTTTTCGGAACGTTCGCTGACAAAGACCGGCGCGGTGCTCGATGCGGTGACGTCGCTGCGCAAAGCCGGCCATACCTATGACAAAGGCGGCAACCTGTGGTTTGAATCCTCCAAGTTTGGCGACGAAAAAGACCGGGTGTTAATGCGCGAAAATGGGATCCCGACTTATTTCGCCGCGGATATTGCCTATCACCTGAATAAAATCCGCCGCGGTTATGACCAGATTATCGATATCTGGGGCGCGGATCACCACGGATATGTAGCACGGGTGAAAGCCGCCTTGCAGGCCTTGAATTTTGATCCTGCCATGCTGGAGGTTTTGCTGGTGCAGTTTGCGATCTTGTACCGCGGCACGGAGCGCGCGCAAATGTCCACCCGCTCCGGACAATTTGTTACCCTGCGGCAACTGCGCGAGGACGTAGGCAAGGATGCGGCGCGGTTCTTTTATGTGATGCGCAAGTGCGAGCAACATATGGATTTTGACCTGGAACTCGCCAAGTCGGAGAGCAGCGACAATCCGGTTTATTACATTCAATACGCGCATGCGCGCGTATGCAGCGTGTTGCGGCAATTGAACGAAAAATCCATCACCTATGATCAGCGGCAGGGCCTGGGAAACCTGGCCTTGCTGACTGAACCGCATGAGCTGGCGCTGATAACCAGCCTGTCAAAATATCCGGAAATCGTCGAGTCGGGCGCGCGCCATCATGAGCCCCACCAGATCGCGCATTACCTGCGTGATTTGGCCAATGATTTCCACACCTATTATAATGCGCATCAATTTATCGTGGAAAACGCCGCATTGCGCGACGCGCGCTTGAGCCTGATACTGGCGGTCCGGCAGGTTATTCGCAATGGTTTGACTATACTTGGGGTATCCGCGCCGGAATCCATGTAAAGGGAATGACCATCCATGTCTCGCGACTACAAACACACTGCAGTATTTAGCACCGGCACACGGCCCTTACCGTTTTGGTTCTGGTTGTTTGCTATTGCCGCGATCAGTGGATTCGCGGGCTTGATTTATTATCTGGATCAGTATGAACGCGCCAAGACCATCGCGCAGACGGTCGACGCCGCTGCCACAAGGGACGTGAGCAAGGGCGCTCAACTTCACTCTCAAGTACAAATTCAAGAACAACATCAAGCACCATATCAAGAACAAGCGCAGCCACAACCACAAGCTCAGTCACAAACTCAACCGCAAACCCAGGCCGCGGACGAGAACAAGTCACGCTTTGATTTTTATAAATTGTTGCCCAGCCTGAGCGTGGATATTGCTAAAGGTGTTGACGCGGTCAAAGGTGTTGGTGTGGAAAAAACCGTGGACGAGGCAAAATCGGAACCGGCTCAACCCAAACCATCACCTTCATTAACCAGCAACCCGGCGGAATTGGCGACATCGATCAATTATTTGCTGCAGGCGGGTTCCTTCAAGGATTTCCAGGAAGCCGATCGTTTAAAGGCGAATCTCGCGCTGATGGGCATTCAGGCCAATATCGAAAAGGTTACCTTGAATCACTCCGAAGTCTGGCATCGGGTGCGGATCGGCCCGCTCGCCAGCGAACGCGAGATGCATAAAATCCGCAACCGGCTGCGCGAAGGAAACATCGAGCCGATCACGTTGAAAGTGAAGGGTTAGTCACAGTTTCATAGTTTCCTCTCAAGGCGTCCGCTGTCCCCGTTGTTTTTCTTTTTTTCCACTTTTAAATACAGAAGTTTATAAGTCAAGTTAAGAATCTTTAATGCATTCGCAAGGGCGATCTATTGACATGAATTGCCCGTTTCATGACGCAGTAGGTCACCGGCTGCCAGCTAATGTGAATACCTTCACAACTCCCGTAAATACAAGCCACTAGACTTCACAGAATACAGTATCCCTGGTCAAGAATTGCCGTAATTCGCCCGTTAACAAAGTCGGATGCAATAGACCAGGGTAAATACTGTCAGGACACTTGGAGAAGTTTCTGGGGAATAAAAATGACCGCAGCGAAGCAAATACTGGATGATAAATTTTTGAAAAACTTTGCGCCGTTGGGAGATCTCGACGCGGAACGTTTTAATAAAATTGCGCGCAATTGCCGGGTTGAGCAGCATGACGCCGGCTCGAAACTGTTTCAGATTGGTGACCGCGATAACCGCACCATTTACCTGATGTCGGGTCAGGTCACTTTAACCTTTCGCAGCGGCACCCAGCGGATTATTACCGCGGAAACCAACCAGGCCCGTAACGCACTGGTTCCCGAACAACCCCGTCAGGCCAGTGCGACGGCCAAAACAACCGTCAGTCTGTTAATCATCGATTCAGAAACGCTCGATCAAGTGCTGCACTGGCACGACAATTCCGGTTATGAAATCGCGGAATTGGAGGAAGATGACAATGACTGGATGACCATGTTTTTACAGTCCAAGGCCTTCCTGAAATTGCGCGCCCAGAATATTCAGGCGCTGATGATGCGCCTGGAGGAAATACCCTTTAAAGCCGGTCATGTGATTGTCAGGCAGGGCGACGATGACGGTTATTACTACATCGTAAAACGCGGCAAATGCCGCGTAACCCGGAAACCGACTCCGGCTTCACCCGAAATCGAAGTCGCCATCCTTTCGGTTGGCGCGGGTTTCGGTGAAGAAGCGCTGATTATGCATGACGCGCGCGGCGCAACGGTAACGATGACAGAGAGCGGCCTGCTAATGCGTCTAACACGCTCCGATTTTACCCGGCTGCTGGCTGAACCACTGGTGCAGATTGTCAGCTACAGGGACGTTGTGAAAAATCCAAAAAGTGTTTTCCTGGATGTGCGTTTCAATGAAGAATATGCCGGCGATGGAATCAGGAACAGCGAGAATTCTCCACTGGCGGAGCTGCGGGGAAAAATTGATTCTTTTGACAGCCACAAACAATACGTCATCGTCAGCAACAATGGCGGCCGTGCATCCGCAGCCGCTTTTCTGCTGTGCCAGCAAGGCCTGGACGCCGTGGTTCTGGAACGGGGGCTGCTTAGCTTGCCGGCTGAAGTACCGCGCGGCAATGGTAACATTATTGATCACGATAACATCCCTACCGTTGATAACGTTGTTTGTTTTAACAAACCCTGCCAGCAGGATGGCGACTCGGCGGATCAGTTTGATGTCTTTGCTGAATTTGATGAACTGGAAGCGTTGGAAGAGCAGAGTGCTTCAGGCTTAGAGGCGCAAATAGCGGCTACGCAGAATGAATCGCTAACCGACGAAGAATTCATGAACGACCCCCGGGTGAACGCCATTTTCACCCGCGCTCAACAGCGCCTATCGCAGGAAGCGCAAAAGTCGCAAGCGGCTATCGAAGCCCGCCACCATGCCGAAAAGGAACTGGCCCGCTTGCGCCGAGAAGCTGAGGAAGTGCGTAAAGCGGCGGAATTGGCCCGCAAAGAAGCGGAACTCGCGGTCAAGCAATCCGCGCAAGCGGTACGATTGAATGCCAGTAAAGAAGCGGCACGCTTGCGTGAAAAAGAATTAGCCTGCAAACAAGCCGAGGTTGAAGAAGCGATTCGACAAGCGGAAGCAGAGGCACAACGCGCGCATTACGCTGAAAATGCCTACCGTGAGGCGCAGGAGGAAAATGCCCGCTTAAAGATTGAAATGCAGGAAGCATTGGAACGCACGCGGGAAAAAGCCCGCAAATCCAGTGAAGCATTCACGATTTTCGCGGAACAGGAATCCAAACGCTATCGTGAAGCCGCGAAAAAACGTTCCCAGGAAGAAAAGAAACGTGTTCGGGACGCGGAAAAAGCCCGCCGTCAGGCCGAAACCGAACTCAAGCGCTTGAAAGCGGGCGTCGACTCAACTCGCCGTCAATTGGATGAACAGTTAAAAATCGCCGCCGGTGCGGCAAGCACCGAAACCGAACACAAGACCGCCCTGCGTCAGGCTGAAGAACTCGCCGTTCAGCAAGCCCGGCAGGAAGAACTGCTGCGTCAAGCCATGCTGGAAGCAGAGCGGGCGGTTGACGCGGAAAAAGCCCGCCGGCGCGCGGAAGCGGAAATAGAAAAAATGCGTCTTGACGCGGAAATCACCCGCAATCAGGCAGCGGAGCAGGTTCGTATCGCAGCGGACCAGGCGCGTAGTGAGGCGGAGCAGGAAGCAGCCCGGAAGAAAGCGCAGGCATTGGCGGAAAAGCAAATGGAAATAGAAGAAGCGGTCCGCCGCGCGGAAGAAGAAGCCGCGCGGGCGTGTGCCGCGGAAGAGGCGCGCCGCCTGGCTGAAAAGGAAATTTCGCGCATCCGGCAGGAAGCAGCCGACGAACGGGCCCGCATTGAAGAGCAGGCCTTGCGTATCGCTGAAGCGGCGCGTGAAATGGCGGAACGCAAGGCGGAAGAGCGGCGCGCCAGGGAACTGGCCGCCAAACAATCTGAAATCGATCATGCCGAACAGAAAGCGCAGCGGGAGATTGAACGGGCGCGTGTTGCGGAACTTGCGCGTCTGCGCGCTGAATCGGAAATCGAGCGACTGAAAGTCGAAGCGGAACAAACCCAGCAAAAACTGCAGCAACAATTGACCGCCGATATTTCCCGCTCGGCAATGGAGCACGAAGTTGCGCGCGCACGCGCGGAGGAGCTGGTAAACAAGCAGGCGGAGCTGGATGAAATCGCGAGGGTCGCCGAAGAAGCATCCTTGCGCGCCATGGCGGCGGAAGAAGCCCGGCTCGATGCGGAGCAGGAAATCGCGCGGCTTAAAGCCGAAGTCGGGCAGGCGCGTCACCTTAAACAGGATGCGGACAATGCGCCGGCGGAAATAGATGAAGCCGAGTTCAACCGTAAACAGGCGGAAATAATTACGATCAGCAAACGGCTGGCGGAAGAGGCGAAGCGGGTAAGAACCGCGGACGCGGCGCAGCAAGCCGCTCAGGAGGAAATCAACAGGCTGCGTAATGAAGTGGAAAACCTGAACCGCCAGGCACAGGAGCAGCTGAATGCGGATGTTGCGCGTGCCGCGATCGAAAATGCGTCGGTTCGTGATCAGGCCAGGGAACTGGCGCTGAAACAGCAGCAGATCGAAGCGGCGATTGCCCGTGCGCAGCAGGAAGCGCAAAAGGCGCAGGAATCGGTGCAGGCGCGTATTCAGGCCGAAGAGGAAGTCAAGTGGCTCAAAACTCAAACCGATATGGCGTTTAGCGAAGCGAAGGAAATGTTTCAACGGGAGATTGAACAGGCACGCATGGAAGAAGCCGCGCGCCGCCAGGCGGAAGTGGAACAGGCGGCCCGGATCGCGCGTGGAGAGGCGAAGCGGGCGGAAATCGCGGAGAAGGCGCGCCGGGAGGCGGAGCGGGAAATTGAACGTTTGAAAGCGGCCGCCGAAGTACAGCGCATTAAGGCCGA
>DATCIR010000207.1:0-16934 GCA_036507695.1 Gammaproteobacteria bacterium | reverse complement strand
CCAACGTACGCGCCTTCGATCCGGAAGCCATGGAGGAAACCCGGCGTATTTATGGCGAGCGTAACGGCCTGGTTTTTTGCCAATCACCCGGCGATGCGCTGCAAGGTTGTGACGCCCTGGTCACCTGCACCGAGTGGAGCATGTTTCGCAGTCCTGATTTCACTAAAATCAAAGCCGCATTAAATCAACCGGTCATCTTCGACGGGCGTAATATGTATGACCCGAAGCAGCTCGCGGCGGAAGGATTCACCTATTACGGCATCGGGCGTGGCGGTGCCAATTTCAAGTAATGATCCATCTTTCAATGAACGCAGAACAGGTACTGTATGTTTGACTTAGCAAAAACCAGAATAGGCATTATTGGCCTGGGTTATGTGGGATTACCGTTGGCCGTCGAATTCGGTAAACACTACGAGACGATCGGCTTGGACATTAATCCCCGCCGCGTTGACGAATTAAAAAAAGGTATCGACAACACGCTGGAAGTCAGCGCGGAAGAATTAAAACAGGCAAGCAAAATCCGCTATACCACAAATACCGAAGATCTTAAGGATTGCAACGTCTATATCGTAACCGTGCCCACCCCCATCGATGAATATAAGCGCCCCGACCTGTCGCCGCTGGAAAGCGCCAGCAATACCGTGGGCAAGCTGATTGGCAAAAACGACATCGTCATCTACGAATCCACGGTGTATCCCGGCGCCACCGAAGAAGTGTGCGTGCCGATCATCGAAAAAGTGTCGGGTCTGAAATACAACCGGGACTTTTTTGCCGGTTACAGTCCGGAGCGTGTTAATCCCGGCGACAAGCAACACCGCGTGACAAGTATTTTAAAAGTCACCTCCGGCTCCACGCCGGATGTGGCGGATTACGTCGATGCGCTCTATAAAAGTATTATCAAAGCCGGGACCCACAAAGCCAGCAGTATTCGCGTGGCTGAAGCGGCCAAGGTTATCGAAAATACTCAACGCGATGTCAATATCGCGTTGATCAATGAACTGTCATTGATTTTTCATCGCCTGGGCATCGATACCCTGGAAGTACTGGAAGCCGCGGGCACCAAGTGGAATTTTCTGCCGTTTCGCCCGGGCCTGGTCGGCGGGCATTGCATTGGTGTTGACCCGTATTATCTGACGCATAAGGCGCAGGAAATCGGATACCACCCGGAGATCATTCTGGCGGGACGCCGTATCAACGACCACATGGGCGCGCATGTGGTGGAACGCGTGGTAAAAACCATGACCCAACGCCGCATTCATGTGGCGGGCGCCAACGTGCTGATCCTGGGCCTCACCTTCAAGGAAAACTGTCCCGACCTGCGCAATACCCGCGTGGTCGACATCATTCAAGAATTGAAAGACTATAACGCCAACGTGGATGTGTATGATCCCTGGGTTAACGCCGAAGAAGCGCAGCATGAATATGGCATTACGCCCATCCAAGAACTGAAACAAAGCCATTACGATGCGATTATTATCGCGGTCAATCACCGGCAGTTTTTGGAGATGGGCGCCGCTAAAATTCGCAAGCTCGGCAACGGCAATGTGGTGGTGTTTGATGTAAAGGGCATGTTGCCCCGCGACCAGGTTGACGACCGTTTGTAAGCGCGCAGCGAATCGCGCCGCAAAAATTCACCGGAGTATTGAACACGAATGAAAGTACTGATCACAGGCACCGCCGGATTTATCGGCAATAAACTCACCCAGCGCTTACTGGCGCGCGGCGATGCGGTTATCGGCATTGACAACGTCAATGATTATTACGATCCATCATTGAAAGAAGCCCGGCTGGCATTGGTGAAAAACAAACCCGGCTTCACCGAGGTGCGCATCAGCATTGAAGACCGGCCTGCGATGGAAGAAACCTTCCGCAAACACAAACCCCATCGCGTCATTAATCTCGCCGCGCAAGCGGGTGTGCGTTACTCGCTGGAAAATCCCCATGCTTACATCGATAGCAACATCGTGGGGTTCACTAACATTCTCGAAGGTTGCCGCCATCACGGCGTCGAGCACCTGGTCTATGCGTCCAGCAGTTCGGTCTACGGTTCCAACACCAATATGCCGTTTTCCGTACACCATAATGTGGATCATCCGGTCAGCCTGTACGCGGCCAGCAAAAAAGCCAATGAGTTAATGGCGCACACTTATAGTCACTTGTACCGCCTGCCGACCACCGGACTGCGGTTTTTCACCGTGTATGGACCCTGGGGCCGGCCCGACATGGCCTTGTTCCTGTTCACCAAGAACATCCTGGCGGGAAAACCCATCGACGTGTTTAACTACGGCAATCACAAGCGCGACTTCACGTATATTGATGACATCGTCGAAGGCGTGATCCGCACTTTGGACAATATCGCCCAGCCCAATCCCGACTGGAATAGCGACGACCCGGATTCCGCCACCAGCAAGGCGCCTTACCGCCTCTATAACATCGGCAACAACCAGCCGGTTGAGCTGATGCACTATATCAAGGTGCTGCAGGACTGTCTGGGTAAAAAAGCGCAATTGAATTTGTTGCCGCTGCAACTGGGCGACGTGCCCGACACCTACGCGGACGTCAGCGACCTGGTCAAGGATGTGGGCTATAAACCCAATACCTCGGTTGAAGACGGCATCGCCCGTTTCGTGGAATGGTACCGGGATTTCTATCGCGTTAAGTGAACTCCCGCGTACACGGTTAGCACCTGTATTCTCTTCCCTAAACGTCTACATTAGCGCGCAAAAATCTCGAACGAGACATCACGGGCCGCCACTATTAATTTACACGCATTGCACTACTTTGAGACCGCTGGGTAAGATCACTGGGAAATTCATTGAATAACCGCATACGCCTATTCCTTGTTGTCACCGCATTACTGTTAACTTCCAGCGCGGTCTTCGCGGCGGAGGAAGGATTCTTTGCCGTAAGCCTGACCTCGCACTTCGTTGGCTATGCGTCCATTGCTATTTTCATTGTCGCCTACCTGCTGGTAATGGCCGAAGAATTCACTCACTTGCGCAAATCCAAACCCGTCATCCTTGCCGCCGGCGTCATCTGGGCCATGATTGGCGCCGTGTATGCCGGTATGGGCGATTTCCATACCGCGGAAAAGGCGGTACGTCATAACATCCTGGAGTTCGCCGAGCTGATGCTGTTCCTGCTGGTGGCGATGACTTATATCAACGTGCTCCAGGAACGCCGCGTATTTGACGCCTTAAGGGCCTGGTTGATATCGCGCAACTTCAGCTACCGGAAACTATTCTGGTTAACCGGTTTTCTGGCGTTCTTTATTTCCCCCGTAGCTGACAATCTTACCACGGCACTATTAATGTGCGCCGTGGTGATGGCGGTTGGTGCCGGCAGCCCCCGTTTTATCAACCTGTCGTGCATCAGTATTGTCATCGCCGCCAACGCCGGCGGCGCATTTAGTCCGTTTGGCGACATCACCACGCTGATGGTGTGGCAAAAAGGTGTTATCGAGTTCTGGACGTTCTTTTTGTTATTCATCCCCTCGCTGGTGAATTTTGTGGTTCCGGCGGCATTCATGCATTTCGCGATCCCCCATGAATCGCCGGCGAAAACCACCGAAACCGTGGTCATGAAACGCGGCGCGCGGCGCATTGTGTTGCTGTTCTTTCTTACCATTGCCACGGCGGTCAGCTTTCACAATTTCCTGCATTTGCCGCCGATGCTGGGAATGATGACGGGCTTGGCCTACTTGCAGTTTTTCAGCTTTTATCTGAAAAAATCCTTCGCGATTCACGAATCCGTCGTCAGCAATCCGTTGCAAACCGAGCGAATAAGCGATGACAAAAACTATGATATCTTTCATAACGTCGCCCGCGCCGAATGGGATACGCTATTGTTCTTTTACGGTGTCGTGCTTTGTGTGGGCGGGCTCGGTTTTATTGGCTACCTCTCCCTGGCATCACAGCTGATGTATGTCGAACTGGGAGCGACGTTTGCCAATGTGATGGTGGGAATTATTTCCGCGGTTGTCGATAACATTCCCGTGATGTTCGCGGTATTGAGCATGGGACCGGATATGCCGGCCGGTCAATGGCTGCTGGTCACCTTAACAGCCGGTGTCGGTGGCAGCCTGTTATCCATCGGTTCCGCCGCCGGCGTTGCGCTCATGGGACAAACGCGCGGCATTTACACTTTTTTCAGCCACTTGAAATGGACCCCGGTCATTGCCTTGGGCTACGCCGCGAGCATCCTGGCACACATGTGGATTAATAGCTCGACTTTCTAAGCCGATGTTCTAAGCCGATGTTGCATGGTTAGGGCGCCGGGACTGCGCGGTTCCGGGCATGGCCAATTATCGCGTTTTATAGTTAATATATACCTGAACATGATAATTTAGCTTTACTTCTCGCCGCCTGTCCTTTCGTTAAAATATGCGCCAGCTCATTGAAACCACGTCACTGAGAGGTTATCTTTAACAACCACGAACCGGCAGGATTTCCGGATGCGGGGAAATCTAAAGTTTTTATCGATTCCGGCCGTTACGAAGTTTCAGTAAAGCGGTGTTTTTCAGAGTATCATTCATTGCTTCATGATTTCATAGGGAATCTCCAACGCAGGAGGTTATTAAGATGACCCGGTTTTTTCGCGCTCTTTCAACGCTACGCTATTTGCAAATCACTATTCTTCTCGGACTGACGGCTTTGCCGTTTCTGGTATTGGCAGCGAAGTCGCCCGATAGTATTAAAGGCACCACGCTGGTGACCGCGGAGGGTTTTATTCAACTCGTGGATACCGTCCCGGACCTGATTATCATCGATTCCCGGATTCCCGGGGATCGCAAACAAGGTTATGTGGAAGGATCCATCAGCCTGCCCGATGTTGACACGAGTTGCAGCACTCTGGCCAAAAACATCCCCACTAAAAAGTCCGCCGCATTGTTTTACTGCAATGGCGTGAAGTGTGGCCGCAGCGCCAAAGCCGTGGAGATCGCCTTAAGTTGTGGATACACCGCTATCTACTGGTTCCGTGGCGGTTTTGAGGAATGGTTGGCTAAAGGTTATCCCTATTTGCAAGAATAAATTTTATTATCGCAATTCCACTCTCCGCCACTGATATAAAACATGCCTCTTGTCCGGTCCTCCATTCGCACGAGTCTTGGACTGACTGTTCTGGTAATGGGACTGCTGGGTGTCGGCCTGGCTATTATCACGGGTGAAATCTACCGGCACCTCGCCCTGGAAAACCAGCGCAAAGCCTTTGAAGAATTGGTCCATATAAAAGTCGACGACATCCTGCATGAAGTGGTCAAAATGGCCGGTGAACTGGGTTTGTCAGTACAATCCAACGAAAACTTTCGCCGGGCATTTGAGCAAAACAAATACGAAGAAATACAAACCCAGCTCAATGAGCAGTTCCACCGTTATTTTGTCACCCTGACAATTATTAAGCTGCAAAAACTCATCGCATTCGATACCAACTTTTTCGTTACCGGCTATTCATCGGAAGGATCGGACCGCCTGGGACCCACCAGCGTGCCCTGCCCTGATTTACTGGACCAGGTACGGCAACGGCACGGCGCTGACCGCCTAAAGCTCGTATCCGAACTGTGCATGGCGCGCGGCGATCCTATTGTCGCGGTTCTGGTTCCCATCGGCGGCATACGGCTGAAAGGTTATTTGCTGGTTGCGGTCGATCCAACGATTAATTTAAGCGGCGCGGAAAAACATCTTAACATGCCGGTGACCATCAAGCTGGGCAGCGGTGAGATTGTCCATGAATCCAAAAACTGGCCGGCCAGGGACAGCCGGCAGCGTAAATTTCTGCTCGCCCACTATTCCTTGAATGACACGCACGGACAGCCGGTATACCAATTGGAATTCGCCTCCGACGTTGAAGCGCTGTATGAAAAACTGGAACACACCCGCTACTATATTCTGGCCGCCGCCGCGCTGGCCACTATGGTCGCCGGCCTGCTGTTCCTCGCTCTGTTACAAAAAACCACGTTAACGCCGCTCAGTAAATTAAGCCGGCAACTACAGCGAATCCGCAACGATAAAACCAATCTGGCCGAGCGCGTGACGGTGGCCGGCAACGCGGAAATTACGGAACTGGCCGAAGGCTTTAATGATATGGCCAGCGAGCTGAACGTGCTGTACAACACGCTGGAAAACATGGCATTCACTGATTCATTGACGGGCCTGCCCAATCGCGCTTTTTTTTATGACCGCCTGGATGAATGTGTCAAAAAGGTGCAAACCCATGGAACCGCGTTCTTTTTGATGATGCTTGATCTGGACCGGTTCAAATATATCAATGATACCCTGGGTCACCATATTGGCGACCAACTGCTGCAGGAAGTGGGGCAACGCCTGCGGCATGCGATGCGCTCATCGGATATCATCGCGCGCCTGGGTGGTGATGAATTCGCGGCAATTCTGCCCACGGATGAAGGAAAACACGCCGGCACGGTGGTGGCGGAAAAAATCCTCAAATTACTCAACCACCCCATCCTGGTTGGCCAGCATAGCCTGACAGTCAGCGGCAGCATCGGCCTGGTTCACTGTCCTTACGACGGCGAGGACATCAACCAGCTCATGCAACGCGCCGACGTCGCCATGTATCACGCGAAGAAAAACCGCCATGGTTTTACTTATTATGAACCTAACCTTGACCGCCATAACATTGTTCAGCTCAACCTGGAGACTGATCTTTACGAAGCCATGAACAATGGCGACCTGGAATTGTTTTATCAGCCCAAAATCGATCTCAAGACCGGCACCACCACGGCCGTGGAAGCACTACTGCGCTGGTCGCACCCCAAGCGCGGCGATATCGCTCCGGAAGAATTCCTCCCCTTGGCTGAGCACTCAGGGCTGATACACCGCCTAACGCGCTGGGTGATTGAAACCGCTACCGCCCAGTGCGCGAGGTGGCATAACAACGATTTGAAAATCGGCATCGCGGTAAACCTGTCCGTGCGCAACCTGGAAGACTCGGGCATTCTCGACTCCCTGCGCACGGCGCTGCGCACCTCCGGACTTAATCCATCGTATCTATCGGTGGAACTGACGGAAAGCGCCGTGATGGCCGATCCGGCACACGCCCTGGATATGCTCGGTAAGATTCACGCCATGGGGGTGCGCATTGCGGTGGATGATTTTGGCACCGGGTATTCATCGTTGGCTTACCTGAAAAAACTGCCGGTGAACGAAATCAAAATCGATAAATCGTTTGTCACCGATATGAGCCAGGACAGCAGTGACGAGGTCATCGTGCACTCGACCATTGACCTGGGGCACAACATGGGATTGCTGGTAACCGCCGAAGGCGTGGAAAACGAAGCGATCCTGGAAAAACTGATTATCCTGGGCTGCAACATGGCGCAAGGCCATTATCTGTGCGAACCCTGTAATGCGGACAATCTTACCAAGTGGTTTTTTAAATCCCGCTGGGGATTGCGGGCCAACATCAGTAACCGGGTTAGCTGACTTGGCAAATAGCTGCTTTCATTCCGCGGTCAAACTATCCGCTGTCATTTTCAGCCACGCGCATTCACCGCCGCTGTCTTTATTGATCGCCTGTAAACGTTGCTGATGCGCGGCGAGTTCCTCCGCGTCGGCGCTAATAACCGGCAGGGGCGGCCGGTCCGCGGGGATACGGCGTATGGCCTGCGCCTGTAACATGTTTTCGGAGTCCTGGCCGCCCAATAACAGCGCCGCCTGACCGCCGGTCATGCGCAAATACACATCCGCAAGAATCTCGGCATCGAGCAAAGCGCCGTGCAGCGCACGATGGGCGTTATCCACTTCATAGCGCTTACACAACGCGTCCAGGCTGTTCTTTTGTCCCGGATGCTTTTGCCGCGCCATGGCCAGGGTATCCAGCACCGTGCACAGCGATTCCACCGCGGGATAGCGTTTACCGAGCAGTTTAAATTCGTGATTGATAAACCCGACATCGAAGGGCGCGTTATGAATGATCAGCTCGGCGTCCTTGATGAATTCTATAAAATCTTCCGCGATAGCTTCGAAGCGGGGTTTATCCACCAGGAATTCATTGCTGATGCCGTGCACTTCGATCGCGCCTTCTTCCACCTCGCGGTCAGGATTGATGTATTGATGATAGTGATTACCGGTAAGTTGCCGGTTCACCAGCTCCACGCAGCCGATTTCGATAATGCGATGGCCCTGGCTGGGTTCAAGGCCCGTGGTTTCGGTATCCAGTACGATTTGTCTCATGGGCTTTCCCGTTATCGCTAGTTGTGATGAATCGTTGTTTTGGTTTATTAGGATTACCGTTTGTTACTGAGCAACAGCTCATCGATGGCCTGATTCGCCAACAGATCAGCCAATTCGTTGCCGGGATGCCCGGAATGGCCTTTTACCCAGTGCCAATCTATCTTGTGCCGCTGACTTGCTTTATCCAGCCGTTGCCAGAGTTCCATATTCTTAACCGGCTCTTTGTTTGCCGTTTTCCAGCCGCGTTTTTTCCAGTTGTTGATCCAATCCGAGATACCATCGCGCACGTATTTGGAATCGGTGGTTAAACTCACCTGGCACGGGCGTTTTAATGATTCCAGCGCCATGATGGCCGCCATCAGCTCCATGCGGTTATTGGTGGTGTCGTCCTCCGCGCCATAGAGGGTTTTTTCGGTACTGTTATAACGCAGCACCACACCCCAGCCGCCAGGGCCGGGGTTGCCGCGGCACGCGCCATCGGTAAAAATTTCCACGACTTTGTCATTCATGTTGTTCTGCATATCGTTGTGTTTACTGTTCCCGGCGTGCGGCTGGAGCGCCCTGTTTTAGGGTGTAATTCGTGTTTCGGTTATTTATCGCAATCCCCGTTGTCCCGGTTGCTGACCGAGGAGGAATTACCCGCCAACTCCGGTGCGACCAGGCGGCTGCGGCGCGGCCGCCAGCGCGGCCTGATCGGCGTCAGCGTCGCCACCCGTTTGCGGGCCACCAGCAGATAGGCGCCACAGAAAAATGGCCAGAAGCGCCGGCCAAAGCGCTCCATGAATTTCAGTTTTTGCAGCAACCGCTTGCTGGAAAAAGGCGGGCGATAAAAATAGCTGTGGTGCGCCACGATATCAAAGCCCAGCAACTGCAGCCAGTCCTTCAAGCGGCTAACCGGTATAAACCGTCCGCACCAGGGTGGCTTGCCGCGCCATCCGAGTATCAAGCGCCACCACATCCACCATCCCCAGGGATTAAAACCAAGGATGACCGCGTGCCCTTCCGGAATCAGGGCGCGATCCACCTCGCGCAACACCTGATGCGGTTCAGACGTGAATTCCAGGGTATGGGATAATAACAGCACGTCCAGGCTATCCGCGGCGAAGGGCAGCTGTTCGGGTATTCCGCGCAAATAGGCGATCTTGCGGTGCACCAAGGACTCCCGTGAATCATCCAGGCAAGGCGGTTCATCGACGTCCATCACCATCTGGTGCGGAATCTTGCTCTTGGCGAGGCAGTCGCCGGGATAAGATACACCCACCTGCAACAGGTGATAGCCAAACAGGGTCGGCAAAACCTCGTCCAGCAATTCAACTTCCCGCTCGGCGAGCCAGTCGCCCGGCTGGCGGCGGTACCAGTCCCGAAGCAATTTGCGGGTCTGGACGGGGTTTCCGCAGCGCATCCACTTTAGTTCTCGTGACTTAAAGAGTGCCATTTCTGAGTAATGGTCCCGACTTTTTGGTCAATTTCCGTGCTAATTTGCCGTTATAGTAATTTATGCAAATGATCGGATTTGATATCAGTATCTCAACGAGGTTACAGACTACGTCTTAATACATTGATCTTCAATATATTTTTTGAATCAGCATCCCAACAGTTGGCCGTATTTTAAGGAATTGTTCAATACCCATCGTGCCATAAATTTATTTATGCTGGGATGGGCTTTTGTATTGTTATAGAATCTTCGGGATGTTTTCGCAAAAGGATGCCCCGCTAGTGTTTTTTAAGTTGCTGAATTTCAGACAGTTAAGGGAGATCTACCCTTATCCGCAGTGCATACTTACACCAGCTATCATCCTGCTGTTAATCATTATTGCCGCGCTACCGCGCGGCGAAGAACTCCTGGATTTCCTCGCCACCGCCAAGCTGAATTTTTTCCAGGGAGCCAACGGGACGGCGCTTGGCGACCTGGCTACCGGAGGCATCTTGACGGCCAGCCTCGAGGCGCCGCCATCCAAATCCGCGGTGGAAGCGCTGCTGGAGCGCACGCGTCAGCTTTTAGGACTTAAAAGAACCCCTTCCAACGATTTGTGGGAAGAATTACGCGACGGATTTGATTTATCGGGTTATGAACACCCCCGGGTAGACATACAGCTTAATTGGTACGCCAAGAATCAGAGCTATTTCGACCGCGTCTCCGACCGGGCTTTACCTTACCTGTATTTCATCCTGCGCGAAGTGCGGGAACGGGGCATGCCCACCGAAATCGCCTTGCTGCCGGTGGTGGAAAGCGCCTTCCAGCCGTTTGCTTTTTCCTCAGGCCGCGCCGCCGGCATCTGGCAGTTTATACCGGAAACCGGCAAGCGCTATGGCTTAAAACAGGATTGGTGGTACGACGGCCGGCGCGACATCTACGCCTCGACCCACGCCGCCTTGGATTACCTTCAGGACCTGAACAGGATGTTCAAGGGCGACTGGTTATTGGCGCTTGCCGCCTACAATTCGGGTGAAGGCACGGTCAGCCGCGCCTTGAAGCGCGCCGCCGCGGAAGGCAAGCCCATGAACTTCTGGGCACTGGATTTGCCAGACGAGACCCGTGACTATGTGCCGAAACTGCTGGCCATCTCGGCGCTCGTTTCCGAGCCGGAGTATTACAAAATGACGCTTAAGGCAATACCCTATTCAGCGTATTTCCGCAAAGTGGATACCGAAGGCCAGCTCGATCTGGCCAAGGCGGCGGAACTGGCGGACATCAGTATCGAAGAACTGTATCAGCTGAATCCGCCGTTTAACCGCTGGGCGACCCCGCCGGAGGGGCCTCATTATTTACTGGTGCCGATAGAAAACGCCAACCTGTTCCGCCAAAACCTGGCTTCTTATCAACCCGATGACCGCGTGCAATGGAAACGCCACGTCGTCAAGGCCAACGAATCGCTGCACAACATCGCCAAAGAACATGGCACCACCGCGGATATTTTAAAGCGCATTAACAAACTCGACAGCAACAAAGTCGCCGCCGAGAAGAGCCTGGTTATACCTATTGCACCCAAGGGCATGAACCGTTATATCGCGTCGCTGGACAATAAACACCTCGATTCCAATATCACCAGCAACCCCAAGCAAAAAATCACCCACACGGTTGCGGCCGGCGACAGCTTATGGGGTATCTCCCAGGAATATAACGTCAGCATGGGTAAGCTGGCCGAATGGAATAACATGGATCAGGACGATGTGCTGATAGCCGGGAAAAAGCTGGTCGTCTGGACCAATGACGGCCTGCAGGATAACGACTTGATAGACGCATTGATTCCCACCACATTCGCCGCGCCACCGGAACGATCCATTACCCGCGAGATCAAGTATCGCGTCCGGCAAGGCGATTCCCTCGCATCGATTTCCCAACGCTTTCGCGTCTCCGTGCCGCAACTGCTCAGCTGGAACGATGGCGTCAAGCAGGATAAACTACTGCGCCCCGGCCAGCCCCTTACCTTGTTTGTTGACGTGACACGGCAATCGTCCGATAAAATTTAGCCCCGTTGAATGTGGTGACGACTGCATGGAGAAGGTGAGACCGGGAACCGGTCGAGAGGCTGGCCTGGGCCATGGATGAGTTACGAGCCCAGGGAAGGGCGAGGTAGACTGCGTCGGGAACATGCAGTCGAGAGCGCTGTATGGAACAGGCGCCGAGACTTCGTCTGGAACAAGAAGTCGAGGAACGAACCGCATCAAAGAAGTGTGAACCGCATCATTTCGTTTAAATTCCGGCAATACAACCAACACTAAATCCGAATTCGAAATTTCTTTTTATCCACCGGCTCAACCTTAAACCGCGGCTCGCAAAACTTTTCAATGACCGCAATATTCGTCAATGTGTGCAGCGTCGGTGAGGTGGTAACAAACTCCCCGCCGCCCGCCAGCGCCATCGGCAACACTAACTGATCCGCCAAATGTTGATCGACCGGCGCATCACCCGCTAAATAATACCGCACATCATCCGCCACCCGGTTCGCCACGGTTTCCGCCTTGACACCTTTCTGCCCTATCCCGGCAAACACATTGGTAATATGTTCACAACTTATTATGATACTCACGGCATTGCCCGGGCTGCGCGCCGTTTCAACGTGCTCAATGGCAATACCGCCGGCGGGCCAATCAAGCCGTTGTTCAATGATCTTCGCTTCGCGTTCCCCGATATGCTGCGGCAACTGCGACAACAAAATATGCGCTTCCCTATTCAGGATCTCGCCCCGCTCCAGCAGCGAAATCGGGTGCAGCTTTTTAATGGGTTCCACCTGTACCTCGATACACCCATCGCCAACCGGAAAAAATCCAGGCCGCAACAAACGCGCGTGAATCTTGGCCCCCATGCGTTCCAGCAAGGGCAAATAGGAATAGTGTAGAAAATCAAACGGCGGCGCCAAGGGATTATGGGTACCCCCTTCGATCACCACGTTGGAAGCGCCTTCCGCAAACAACAGCGGCAGAATAATGGTCTGCAATACCAGGGTAGTGCTGCCTGCGGTGCCGATGGAAAAATAATACTCGCCCGCCTGGATCTTTCCCGGCACAAACTCAATTTGCTGGGAATCCAATTCAGCGCCGGAAACTTCCGCGCCGCATATTTTCGCGGCAGCCAGCACCGCGGTTAAATGCTGGCGCATCAAGCCAGGCTTTTTGCGGTTCGCGCGGATATGATGAATTTTGAGCGGCTGATGCAGGCAAGCCGACAGCGCCAGGGCGGTGCGCAACACCTGCCCGCCGCCTTCGCCCATGGAACCATCGATATTAATGTAGTGGTACGTATTCATCTTCGTTCTTTATGATCAAAACCCCCTGAGTTCTTATTGCTTGTTATTTCCAGCGCGTAATTCGCATTCCTCGACTTCCCCGCGAAATCAATTTTTTAACATAGCAACAGACATCCCATTGTGCTGTAATAGGCCGAAAAACGTTTCTACAAAATCATTCGTTTGATATTTTATCTTAGTACAAACTGTTTCACGCTAGCATCTTATTCATTATTAAACACCCATGCCAGGCAGCTTTGACACGCTTAAAAAACCACTCCATATCACCTACGACGCACTAAGATTTGCGGCGCTGCGCGCAAACTACTATGCCGGCAACTATAAAAACGTGGTGTGGTTAATCGGCGATGGCAGAAGCGGCACCACCTATGTTTCCGGACTCATCAACGCGCAGGCACAATACCGCGAAATGTTCGAGCCGTTTCATCCCATCTACGTGAAACAAATGCAAAACCTGGCGTTTCACCAATATATCAGCCCGGCCGATGTTGATCACCCCTTCTCGGCGATCGCAAAAGATGTCTTCACCGGCAAACTCACCAGTCCCTTTGTGGATTCGCGAAAAATCCGCCTGGTTTATCAAGGTTTGCTCATCAAAGATATCTTTGCCAACCTGTTCGCCTCCTGGGCGTATCGAAAATTCCAGGATCTGGATATAAAGATCATTTTACTGATCCGCAATCCGTTTGCCGTGGCGCTTTCCAAATACAAGAAAAAGCACTGGTACTGGCTGACCGACCCAAAAGAATTTCTGAAACAACCGGAATTGATGCGCGACTATTTGCAGCCTTTCGAAGATCTGATAAAAAATATTGGTGATGATTATGTCGAGCGCCAATTATTAATCTGGTCGATTGTGAATTATGTCCCGCTGAAACAATTTTCCGCGGACCAACGCCACGTCGTGTTTTACGAAGACATCGTCACCCAACCACAACAAGAACTCACGAAGTTATTTAATTTTATTAATCCGGACTCAGCCCAAGCCGCGCTCGACAGCGCCCTGCCAAAGCTGCATATCCCGAGCTGGGTTTCCGGCAGAGACAGCACGATCGTAAAAGGCAAATCACCCATCCACAGCTGGCAACAGGAACTCTCACCGAAACTTATTCAGGCCGGCCAGACTATATTGAAATGTTTTGGATTGGATCAGTTGTATGGTAAAGATGGTTTACCCGTCAATAATGTTTTAACCACATTGGTTACCAAGAAAGAACGTTAAGGGGAAAAGGAGGGGAAAAGGGGACGCTTTCCCTTTTCTACCCGTCCAACTCTTTTCTCGGCCTCCCCTGCGGTCGGAAAGCGTCCCCTTTTATGTCCCCTCTTTATATGTTTTAAAAACGTGTCAATACACAATTGAGCTATCTTTCTACTCGCATATCTGCTATCTTTCAACTAACGATTTTAAAGGAGGGCTTATAGTGGCTATCTGGTTTTGTTTGCCATGAACTTTCCCGAACGCCTGGCGGCCTTGCGTAAAGACAAAGGCCGCACTCAGAACGCCCTGGCCGAACTGGCCGGGGTCCATGTGGCCCAGATCCGGCGCTACGAAGGCGGCGACTCTCAACCCACGCTGGACGTGGTCCGCAAGCTGGCGATTGCGCTCAGTGTCAGCGCCGATATGCTGGTCTTCGATAAAGATGAACGCGGGCCGGACGATGACCTCAAGCTTCAGTTCGAGGCCGTCTCCCGGCTGGAACCCGAGGAACGCCGGATCATTAAGGAGTTGATCGAAGGCATGATCATCAAGTACGAGTCACGGCGCTGGAACAAGGCCGCCGTTTAACGCACCGAGGTAACCCTATGGAACAGATTGTCAATTTGCATATCGAGAAGTTGCCGGAAGGCGTGTATCTGGCGACCTCCGACGAAGTGCCGGGGCTGGTCGCCCAGGGTCGCACCATCACCGAGACGCTGGAGATTGCCCGCGATGTCGCCAAAAAGCTGTTGGAAGCGCAAGCCGAGCGCCATCAACATGCCAAGCTGATGACCGCCAAGGATTCGTTCGATTATCCGCTGGTGGTCAGCGGCTAAAAGGGGCGATTGGCAGGCTTTCGTTACCGCGAGATCGTCAAGCGGTTAAAGCAGTTGGGGTTTGGGTTCGACCGCCAGGCGGCAGGGTCGCATGAGATCTGGTTCAACCCCGCCACCAACTGCTATACGACCATTCCCAATCACCCCGGCGATATGCCGGAAGGCACGCTGCGGGCCATACTCAAACAAGCGGGCATCGAGACGGAAGAGTTTTTGAGGAAGAAATGACAAGCTCCGCAGGGCTTAAAGGGGACGCTTCCCTTTTCTACCCGTCCAACTCTTTTCTCGGCCTCCCCTGCGGCCGGAAACGCAATGCCCGTCCCACTGTTTTCTCTAACTTCTGAATGAACTTCTCCGATCCGCAGGGCAAACCTTTTTCGATGTTGCGGCGTAGCACTTCCAATTCTTCCGGTTCGTCACCCTCCGCCAACCAGCCGGACCAATCACCGATACTTTCAAATTCCTTCTGCCAGACCGGCTTCTGGGTCAGCAACCGGTCTTCCTTCAAACCGCAGTGGGCGGCCGCGCTGGACCAGCGATAATTCTCCGCTTTCCGCACCAGCTTGGCCCTGACCGGATTTCGTTCCACATAGCGTATCGCCGCCCAACGATAGGCTTCATCCAACGGCGAGGAAAAAAACCGCCCTTGCCAGACATGCCCCTTCCATCCTCGGGCGCGATTTAGCCGTTGGGCATAGCGCATGTGCAAGGGTTTAAATACCTGTCGTAGGCCCTCTTCCGTGCGCGGAATCGCAACGATGTGGATGTGATTGGTCATCAGACAATAGGCAAGGATTTCAACGCTGTACCTCCGCGCATAGTCGCTCAGCCAGTCTAAATAAGCTTGGCGATCGTCGTCGGTAAAAAATACATCCTCACGCCGATTCCCACGCTGGGTGATGTGGTGGGGGACTCCGGCTGAGACATGCCTGGCTTGTCTGGGCATGAGGCAAATCTACCTCACATGTTATTAAAAGGGAAGCGTCCCCTTTTACTCTATCCATGAAGTCGTGCTCCCGGCGTAGCTCCTGGCTGCCTGTTCTCGACTCAGCCTCGAAATGTGTCCCCAACATTTTCTACCTCAGGTATTCGTGCTTGCGTCTGCGATCGGAATGACAAGAAGTCAATTAATCAGAGCATCTCTTAGATCGAAGCCTCGTTATTGGTTTCATACGCGCCTGTACGCGAAAATAGTTCTGCGTTTACATTTTCCAGAATGGTGATGATTTTTTGATGATAGGGTATCTTATATATCAAGCCACAACCACGATTTGTATTTCATTGCGAGTTTTTTTAGAAACTCGCGTTCCTGTTGCCCAAGATCACCCAATACTCCCCGGTAATCCCACCCTCTTTCATACCGGCAAAGCATTTCGTCCGGAGTGAAATGATGCACATCGTCCGTTTGCCAACAGATAGCTTGTAGGAACGGTAAATGTTCCGGCACTTCAATATCCTGCTTTGCCATATCTTTTCTGCGATTACCTATAACGTATTGAATAATATTAGTTTAAGTAACTTGTAATCTCAACATCCTGTATTGCTGATAGTAAGCTTCCGTTCACAAGAAGGAAATGCCGCGCTGGTTGTTATGGCTCTAAACAGTGATTTCCCTATACCTTCCTTGGAACAATAATACTTTGTAAAAATCCTTGTGCCAAAACCAGCAGTTTGCAGGAATTATAAACTTATATTTTGATGCGGTTCGTTCCTCACCGGCGTCCTACAGGACTTTTATAAAGGGAGGGACTACGACGCTTAGTCGTAAAGAAAACACCGGACTTTATGAGTTTCGGTGACAGCGCGAGGGTCGGGATAGCCGTTACGGCATTTTTGTATGGCGTGGGCGCAGCGGGGGTTGAAGTGGCAGCCGACGGGCGGGTTGACGGGGGATGGCATTTCGCCGCGCAGTTTGATTACTTCCCTGCCGTCGTTGTCGATGGTTGGCACGGCGGATAACAAG
>DATCIR010000206.1:0-9642 GCA_036507695.1 Gammaproteobacteria bacterium | reverse complement strand
AGTCCCAATTTGACGCCGGGATGAAAGTCATAAAAGATGGAATGATGCGCCCGATCCAGACCCAGGGCCGCACCCATGGCGATAGCGCTGGACATTAGCAAGGGTGGTTGCATACTGTTGGCGTAATCGGCATCACCAGCGGTAAGCGCCAAATCCGACCCCCACTCCGCTAACACCAGTTCGATATCCTGGTAGTTGGTGGAATTGGCCGCTGCGTTGGCGACCAACTCAATATCCGCGGCGATAGCCAAGGGATCATTGTGGTAGGAATGAAAGGAGATAAAATCCATTGGCACGGGTGCGGCGCTGACATCATAGGCTTGCAGCGCAGCAACGGCGGTTGCCGCGCTGGCAAAACTGGCCAAGCCAAATTTTAAGTTCTGTACATTGGGGTCTGTTGAAGTATTGCGGTATTCATCCAGCGCAAGCAATGCGAATGTCGCCATGTTAAAAAATTCTGTTGTACGCGCGGCGAGTCCTTCATGCCAAAAATAACCGAATTCCGGTTCATTCCATATTTCCCAATGCGTCACTGGACGCCCCGCCTCACCGGAATCACCCTCGACAATGCGCTTGACTAAACCAACAACCGCTTGGCTGAAAAGCAGGTTATCCGCCTCCGCCGGCCAATGATTGCTGACCGCATTCATAAAGCTGGTGGTGCAATCGGTACGGTTGGGAATACGATTAGCGCTTAACGCCAGGGGCATTAAATCAATGGAAACAAAGGGTATCGCGCCAAAAACCAGCGCTTTATCGATGACACCCCGCACGTAAGCCAGGTTATAACGGGCGTCGTCTTGGGTATCTATCAACGTGACGGGTTGTCCGTTATCCGTGAACCAACTGCGCGCATTGATCAAGTCCAGGTCGGTAGCCGTCTGATTGGTTAGCACCGGGTCTATGGGGCAAGCCGAACTATCAGTCAACGTGGGCAGCATTTCCGTGCTGATCTCCCAGCGCCCCACGCTTACACGCCATTCGGAAAAACCTACCGCCTGCATATTCGTTATCAGCTCACCGACCAGGTCGTAGTCATATAACGTGCCGGACAAATCATAGTGGCCAAGCAAGGCGTTGTTTAATGGCGTCCCGCTGTCATTCGTATCAACACTAATCACCCAGTCCGGCACAGCAGTACCGTTTGAACCTCCCCCCCCGCCACAAGCCTGAATGCCCAACAACAGCATTGCCACCATTGATAATCGGATAAGAGTCAGACGCCGCATAATCATTTGAAATTCGATAAGGTTAAGCATTAGGAATAGTCTACCGCCACTCGCTAAATATCGGAAGTCCATGCAACACCTTTATTCGCATGAATTTGATAAATCTCGGGTCTTGCGTTTGCCTTTTGGCTCCTGACCAGCAAATCTATATCACTGCTCGCAGCCTCCTCCCCCTTTGCGATTGGACCATCGATAAAAGCCAGTTCTATTTCGTTGTCAAATGTTGCCATAGCACCGCGAATAACATCCGTTACACCAAATGTTTTTCGAACAATCGCCCAATGGCGCAAGATGCGTACTTTCTTATACTGCTTAGCGGCAGCGAGGGATTCGTTCAACTGAATATCATCGGTGATATTGCGGTTCAGCGCCTCGGTCGACAGTCGACTACTGTCATACTTGTACAGCAGAATAAACGTCAGGGGGTAATCGGTGATTACCCGCTACAGACCGTTAGTTTCAATTTGACTAGAGATATTCTTGCTCGACGGGGTATCGCTTCCCTGCTCTGTTCTTTTTGAGATTTCAGCGTAAGATACCAGGTTGTTCGTGGTTGGAATCTATTTCTCGATTGACAAGGCAAAGCTGCCGTTCCTCATCCTTCATGCTTTTTAAAAGCCGGGGACAAGGAACGGCACAGCGTTCTATATAACTAATAGGTAAATCAGCGCTTGTGCAAGCGTGCTGCCCAAGCATTTGTTTCATAGGTGGACGTATCCATGGAACTCCACACCGCCATGGCTTTGCCTTTTTTGTCCATCGCCAAGTCAGGTAGGTAGGCCTCATTCACGCCAGGCTGCAAGTTCCGTCCCTGGTTCCACTGTCCTCGGCGGTCTGAAAAGCGATACGCATAGACATTCATTGGCGGGTAGGCATACGGGTCGGTCTGCGCATCCGGATTTAGTTGCAGCCATACCGCGAACGCGTTGCCCTTTTTGTCCACGGCGATGCGTGTTGAGCCGCTAAAGTTGGAGGAACTTTCCCCGATCAGTAGCGATTCGCCCCAGCCTATACCTGGACGGTAACGGTTGGAGTGCATTTGATACACAAAGGGGTACGACCACATATCGACCAGTTCGCGCCACACCACGTGAACCTCGCCGCCGCTATTCATGCCTAACGTCAAATAGTCCGCGTTAAAATCCGTACCGGCTTGCAACAGCGCCGGCTGCTCCCAACCCGAGGCCACATCATACCGGCTGGCGTAGGCGTTTTGTTGATAGTTATCCGCATTCATCGCGGTAAACGCCACCATGGCATTACCGTGAGCGTCCACACCCAATCCTGAGGTTTGAATATAGCCGCCCTCGGCGCCTGGAATCAGCTCGGGTCCGCTCCACGCGGTTGCCGGGTCAAACCGGTTGCTCCACATCTTCCACGTAAGCGCGTCCCGATCGAACTCGTTCCAAACTACCATTGCATCACCGCGTGAGTTCATGCCGAGCTGATGCGCGGTTCCTAACGCGGTATCGCTCTGCTGCAGCAAGGTAGCCGCTCCCACCGAGCCGTCTGCGGGCAAATGCCGAGCGTAAACATTGGCGTCCGTCGCTGCATTAATTCTGTGATAAGCGACGATGGCATTGCCTTCATCGTCCAAAGCGACAATGGGAAAAAGCGGCAGCGCCTCATCATCAACCAGTTGCGGCTCTTGCCATCCTGTGCCGGGCGCGTAGCGGCTCATCCATAATGCACTGTAGAACGACACGGAAGGATTGTCGGGATCAAACACGGGGTACTCGACCCAGACCACCACGGCCGCACCGCGTTTGTTCATTGCCACACTCGGCGACGATGCTTGACCGACGTAGTCATTGATGCGTTCCGGTTCTCCCCAGCCCTTGCGCTCGGTGTAACGGTTTGCCCATAAGCCGTACTCCTGCGGCAAACCATCGAACTGTACCCAAACCGCAATCGCGTTGCCTTCGTCGTCCATTGCGATGCGCGGCCCGGCGTCCGAACCCCCCACCGTGCCGCTGGTGTCAAGGCGTTGCGGCGCGTTCCGCCCTCTCTCCCCCGCTTCGCTGCCTGCCCAAGCATACGTCTGTGAAACTACACAAACCGCCAGGCATAACGGCAACAGCTTCGACGCTTGCCTAACAAACATCTTGAATGATCGTGTCATGTAAAGTCCCCCGTCTTGTTGATATTCTCGTTGATATTCTCGTTGATATTCTCGTTGATATTCTTGTTGATATTCTTGTTGATATTGTAGTTCCCGTATTCTCTATCCGAAGCATTGACGAACCCTTAACGACGAGCGGCCTAACGCCGCCACGGGTATATGTTTAACGGGTTTCTCAGTTGTAGTCAATCAAGGTAGCTTGTAAAACAGGATTTCTGGTTGCAAAACACCTTGGAACACGTAGTTTGGACGTAATTTCGACAGAAGGTAGCGTATCGGTTAAGTTAGCGCAACCTATCCCGGCTATCCACCGCGTTAGACGTATCCCGTTCGCATGTTCTTATCGGTATGGAATTCCAGTAGCGTGTTGTATTGATTTCGGTACCGGTGAACAGGTGTAGGGCTTTTACCTACGTGACGCTATGCCCGTAGATTACAGCACCCTACAAGCGTCCCTATGGGTGATCCCGTTTATCATGGCGAACGCACGACTAACACCGCACACGTTGTCAGATTCAGCACACGTTCGGCAACACTGCCCAGTAAAACCCGCTCCAACCCCGTGCGCCCATGGCTACCAATAACAATCAGATCGGCGTTTCGCGCCGTGGCGACCTCGACAATCTTCTCGTCAGACCGGCCGTCCACGAATTGGCTTTCGGCGGATACTCCTTCCTGTTGCAGGAAAGAAGTAATGCGATTGACCGCGCGCCGCGCTTCCTGCCGCCACTGTTCGCTGTGGCTAGGGGAGTGAACTGAAACCACCGTGACCGGTGTTCCACAAAGCTTGGCCAGACTGCCAGCCGCGGCAGCAGCGGTGTCGCTGAAACGCGAACCGTCCGTCGCGATAACGAAATGCCGCCCGGTGATCTCCGCGACACGTGGCACCACCAGCACACTGCAATGGGCATTACCGATTACGCGTGCGGTCGCATCGCCCAACATCACGCGTGTAAGGCCACGCCGCCCACGCCGGCCCATGATGATCAAATCGGCCTGCATGCGATCCGCCTGGGTCACAATCTCCTCATGAATATGGACCGCCTGCACCACTTCGGTTTCGCAAGCCACACCGCTGGCAGCCGCCTGGCGCGCTATAGCATCGAGATTTAGCCTCGCGCTATTCAATTCCTGCGCGATCAACTGTTCACCCATCGTATAGAGTTCGGTATTGTCGCCGGCAATGACGCTAATGACACGTATCCGGGCACCGCATTTCTGCGCCATGCGCAGCGCTTCGCGCACAGTACCCGCGCTGTATTCGGAACCATCGCTTGCAACCAGGAAACGCTCATAGCGTCCAATGGGAGAGAGTTGCGGGCTGGCGGGCAGGACAACCGTATTGGCCTGGATCGCGCCGCCCGGCACAACGGCCATTTCCAACTCGTGCCGATGCAGGCGTATACCACGCCACAACGCGGAGAAGATGATCGCAGCGCCCACCGCCAAGGCCGCGATTAGCACAATGAAACTCACATTCTTCAATCCGCCTTCAAGATACGGATTGAGTTTGCCGATGATGCCGAGATCCGCCAAGTACACGGGAATGATGATAGCACGTGACAACAACACCATCACCATGATCACACCCATAACGAACTTTATCATGTGCGGTTTAACGTAGGTCGTGCCTATGGCGCCAAGCTGGATGCCGAACAACGAACCGGCCAGGATAATCATGGCCAGGCGGATATCCACCATACCACTCCAGGCGAATTTCAACGTACCACCCAGACCCATGACAAACGCCACCACCAGCTCAGTGGCGGACGACATCAAGCTCGACGCACCCAACACATAGTGCATACCCGGTACGCCGATGAATCCGCCCACCGCAATGGTGGCGGCGAGCATTCCCGTAGCGAAACCCAGCGGAATAGTGAACAACACCGATACGCGCGTGCCCAGGCTCTTGAAATATACCATGGTGCCGGGGATTTGCACCGACTGTACCCAGCGCGCCAGGCGTGCCACCTTCTCTTCTCCGGTGTGGGCGGAGCGCCGCATGCGAAGCGCATCCCTCAAAACATACGAACCAACGATGCCCAGCACCAGGACAAAGGCAACACTCACATAGAGATTGGATCCGGCATCACCGAAAGCGCGTTTGATGTTTTCCTGTATATGGGCGCCGTACAATACCCCGGCCTCCGCCGACACACCCATCACCAGGCCCAGTTTCACATCCACCTGACCATACTTGGCGCGCTTGATCGCACCCACCAGCGCCTTGGGAAATTTATGACACATATTCGAGGCCACCGCGACAATGCCCGGTACACCCATACTCATCATGGCCGGGGTCAGCACAAAGGCGCCGCCACTACCGATGAAACCGCTCACGAGGCCACCGACAAAACCCACCAACAGCAGGTAAATAACGTCGAGGGCGTTCAGATCGATGAAGTTACTGGCGATTTCCATTACACAGCTCCCTTGTTATTTATTTTTTAGCTTCAATGCGCAAGGTGTCCCAAAAGTAAGAGGTAAAGTTTCCGTGGGCGAAGGAAAAAACAAAGGCGATGATGACAGGCGCAGCGAAAAACCAGCGCCCTCGGGAAGAAAAAGCCAGAATCTCATCTTCGAAAAGATACAGTAGAAAATAGAAACTTAGACTGAGAACACCGTACGCCAGCATGCGGGTAACTTGCGGACCCTTGTGGGCGGTGATGTTGTTTACCATATCCAGACTCCTGTAGTGGAAAAATTTACAACATATATTAGTTCTACTTTGTTACTTTAAATGGCCGCATGCACAGCGCGGGAGGCGGAGGTGTCTGGCAAGACCGTTGGCGGCAGGGAAGCCGCCATCGAGCCTGCATGGATGCATTTACGGCATGTCTTGCCAGGCGCCTCCGCTTCCCGTGCGGGATTGTTCATAAACATAAACTAAAGTAACAAAGTAGAGTTAGAAATATATTATAAAGACACACCGCTACAACTATGGCTTCGACAGCGTGTATAAGAAGTATAAACCGCTCCTCTCTCAACAATCCATCCATTCTTGCCAGGTTAATACTGGCCCTTCGCCATTCAACCTTCGGTCATTACGCCCAATCCACTAAGACGCCGTGGGTGACGGGCGGAGATAGAACCGTGTCGGGAACAACAAGCGAATTGCCGATGAACGTGCGAACACCCAAAGCACTGGCTTCACCCAGGGGTGGGCTCTGCCGCGAATTCACGGCGCGTGGAGTGGCAACGACGCAACTGACCCATCCTGCTCAAGATGCACCGTCATCTGATTAAACGGTATCACCCAACCGTTAGCGTTACAGGCATCCACCGCCAGGGTTTGCACGCTGCGGCGAATGCGGAAATAGGCATCAGCCGCTTCTCCAGAGAATGATGCATAGATTAAGAAATTCAGGGATGACGCCGCCGCTTCGTCAAACTCGACAAAGAACTCCTTCAAGTGCGCACTTAATTTGCTGGTCTTGAAATGAGTCGCCAGATAGCCTTCGAATTGTTGTTTGATCTCGCCGGTCACCAGCGCCTGGTGCTGATAGTCAATTCCAAACCTGATAACGACGGCAAAGCCACGCCGCGAGAGATTCTGCGGATTGCTGCTTAAAAACGCATCCACTGGATAGGTCTTGTCAGCACCGAGCACTTGCAACTGCACCAGTTCCGGGGTTTGCAATACCACCCGCCCGTAAGTCTGGTCGCTTAACAACACATAATCATTTTCCCGTGTCGGGAACCATGGCTCCGCTTCATCGTAAGGACGCGAATTCAATTCGGTCAACACCTTGAGGGGCAATACCAATTTGCCACCACTGAGTTCCGGATTGACGAGTGTGGAGTACATATTTAATGCCTGCACTTTCCAGGGCAAGCCGTTATACACCAGCCGCTGGCCTTCCCGCACCGGACCAATGTTAAGCAACACCCGGGCCTCTTTCATAAACGCCGGCAGGGTGCGTTGCAGGGTCAAGGCGGCGCCGATCAGGGCAATGAGTAACAGACCCATCAGAACGCGGTCGCCGCGCACATACAACACGGCAACAGCCGCCAATAATGCGAGTATCACCGACAACAGGATGAAAGACAAATGCGCCGCACGCGCCAGGAACGGCCGCTGCTTTCCGGAACGCGTGATTAATCGCACATAAATCTTGTTGAACATGCGTAGCACGCCGTAGGTCAAAGATGCCGCTAATAACGCCAGCAGCAGGTTCACCAGGCTTCCGCTCAATAACTTCTTGAGGGTTTCGCTGGTCCTTTTGTCGATGAGACGATCGGACGATCGTAGATCTTCCAAGTGCAGATTGATTAGCGTCAAACGGCTTTTAATCCCTTCATGCCGCTTGCGCCAGTTTGACTCCAGATCATTAAAGGCGCCTTGCAGGTCAGCGGATGGCGCCTTGCCCTTGTAATCATCGATGTTCTTCAAGGCAGCGGCCGCGGCAGCCAATTGCTGCTGGAAGAAAGCCTGCTCGGTACGCAAGCGTTCAATCTTGCGCGGCCGCTCGGTCAGGCGCTGGAGTTCCACCACGATCGGCTCAAACACTGCCTGAACTTCCTGACGCCAGTCGAATTTCTCTTCCTTCTTGGGCAAAAACAATTCCATATCGACACCGCCGGTCGCCCACATCTCCCAGGCCTGCTGCAGGCTCTCGATGTTGGATTGCATCAGCTCTATATCGTTGAGAATTTTCCCGCGCTCGGTATCGTCCCTGGATTTACCCAGTTCGGTGCGCAACGCGGCTAAATCTTTTTTTGACTGTGTGATGACATCGAACAACGCCTCAAAGCTGCGCCAGGTTTCCGAGTTGACCTCGGCTGCTTGCGTCGCATCGGAGGCTGCGGCCGCCGCATCAGCGGCCGGTTGTGTTGGTGGTGACACTGTTGGTGGTGACACTGTTGGTGGTGACGCTGTTGGTGGTGACGCTGTTGGCGCCGGCAACAGATCAGCCGAGGCGAAGAAACCCAGCAAGGCAGAGAACAGGATCGTCGTGAATTTCATAGAGGGTTGCGTCATTCCTGTAGTTGCGATCGGTATAAACAAATACGCGGCCGGGATCACGCCGCCAGAGTCCGGTCTTGATTCTTAGCTTTGCGTTCGATGTTTGATTGTACCTGAGAGCGAAATGCAAAACCCGGCCCGGCCTTTTCGCCTTGTTCTGTGTAAGTTCGGACCGGTTCACACCTTACTATGCGCATTCAACATGGCATGCAGCGTTTTGACATGCTCAACGGCCTGACTGCCAAAAGGCGTGAGATAACCGCCATCCACCAGCGTGATAAATCCCCGCTCGTGCAGGCGCTTCGCCGCCGCAATCACCGCCGGATCGGCCGTATGATGAATCTTGATTCCCTCCAGGCTGGTCGCAAGGTTAAACCGCAGCAACACATTCAGCTCGGCGAGATTGTCCTGGGTATAAGACATATAGCTTCCTTTTCTTTTGCTGTAACTACTCACCCGTGGGCGGCGCCGGTGTCTCCTGCCGGGGGACGCCACAAGTACGTCCCTGTAGGCTCGACTGCGGCCATCCCTGGCCGCAGACGCCCCCGGCAGGAGACACCAGCACCGCTTTAACCTATGCTGCACATGGGGTGAGTAGTTACCTTTTGTTATGTTTAAAACGTTGTCACAGGTTATTCATTGAATAATTCAAACGACGACAGTGTGGCGCCCGATCCTATATAAATTAAATCTGTTACCAATTCCCGGACGAAAGAAAGGTGTAGACTATGCCCGCACTCAGCAATGACACATCACTGCCGCTGACATCTGTGAATTCCTGCCATTCACCACGGATGGACACATGGTCAGTCACATCAAATTCCACACCCACACCGTATGTCAGATCATCGCCATCATCATAGGTACCACCCTCACAGTAATAATAGTAATAAGCATCGTAACAGTTTTCGACTGTCCACCAGAACAGGCCGAATCTGCCGAGTAATGAAAATTTCGCACTCACCGGAACACGGCCGACAAACTCAAACGACATACCGTAAACATCCACGTTATCCACAGTATAACCGTCACCCAAACCGTAAAAACCCAACTCGGCACCGAAGAACTTTGACAAATAACCACCGTAGAATTTGTATCCCAGATCGGATTCATCGATGACCTCGACCTCAGCCGATCCCATATTAAACCCGCCATACCACCCCTCGTTGGCGGCAAGCGCGGTGGCCTGTACCGTTAACCAAAGACCCAGACACACGACAAGTTTTAATGCGGTGTTTCTCATAACAGTCACTCTCCAAAATATCGCCCACAACAGGATTCAATGGCGTCATTGTAGCAAAATAGTTGAAAAAATAATCCTA
>DATCIR010000205.1:0-22646 GCA_036507695.1 Gammaproteobacteria bacterium | reverse complement strand
ATCAGGGGAATCAATTTTTCCGGAAACTGATAAGGGCCGTAATTGTTCGAGCAATTGGTTAACAGCACGGGCAATCCATAAGTATGATGCCAGGCGCGCACCAGATGATCCGACGCGGCCTTACTGGCCGAATACGGGGAATTGGGCTGGTAAGGACTGGTTTCAAGAAAAAATCCGGTCGCCGGCAGCGACCCGTACACTTCATCCGTGGAGATATGATGAAAGCGAAACGCCGGCCGGCGGGACTCCGGCAGCGCTTTCCAATAGTCGCGCGCCGCTTCCAACAAATTGTAGGTTCCGACAATATTGGTCTGGATAAACGCCGCCGGCCCGTCGATGGAACGGTCCACATGGCTTTCAGCCGCAAGATGCATCACCGCATCGGGTTGATACTCCCGAAACAAGCGCTGGACCGCTGCCGCGTCGCGAATATCCACCTGTTCAAACCGATAGTTTGCATGTTGATCGGCCTCGGCTAATGATTCCAGGTTACCGGCATAGGTTAACGCATCCACGTTAATAAGCTTTCCATCGGCAGATTGAAGCAGATAGCGCACCAGTGCCGAACCGATAAAGCCGGCGCCACCCGTCACCAAAATACAGGATTGACTAGTCATATACTCCTTTCGCGTTGAACAGGTTGGGCATTACGACGGGGCATTCTGTTCTTACTTATCGGCTTCTTCTGATTGAATCGGTTTTACCGTACACCAAAACCGGCACGTGGGGCATTGCCAATGCAGTTTCTTGCCGCGAAATCCGCAGTTGTTGCACCGGTAGATGGGCTTGTCTTCGACCAGCCGGCTGGTGATATCGCGGATCATGGACAATTTTTCCCGCGCTTCGCCTTCGGCGCTGATCAAGTTCAATTTTAGCAATTGATTCAACCCGCTGATGGTAGGCTTGGTTTGCAGCGCTTTCATAATCTGCTCCGCGGCGGCCTTCTCATTCTGCTGCCAGCGGGTTACTTCCGATAATTCCACCACGGGGGTCAAGCCATCGTATTGCCGCAACACATAATTTAAATAATCGGCCATTTCATCAATTTTACCCAAAGCCTGATGGCACTCCACCATCGGCTCCAGGGCTTCCGACAGGTAGCTCGCGTCCTGTTGTTCGACCTGCTTGAGCGCGCGTAGCGCCGCCTTGTAATTTCCGTTGCTTTTTTCAATTTGCCCGATCAACAGGCTGGCGCGTGCGCAATTCTTATCATGGCTCAGGGCCCGTTTTAACAATTTCATGGCGCTTTTATTATCGGCATTTTTGATGGCTATCTCAGCCAATTCGCAACAAAACTGCGCGATCTCCACGCTCATTTTCTGGCTGGACACGCTTTCCAGTTTACGCGCCGCCGCCATCGCCTTGTTCCAATCCCGTTCCTGCTGATAAATATCCAGCAGGTTTTTCAGCACCTGGGTGCGATGCTTCTTATCGTCCACCAGTTCCATGAAAATATTTTCCGCGCGTCCCAGAAAACCGGCACGCATATAGTCCTTACCTAATTCATACAAGGCCTGGGTGCGCTGTTCCTTGCTCAAGGTGGGCCGGGCGATCAGGTTTTGATGAATGCGGATCGCGCGGTCGCTTTCCCCGCGCCGGCGAAACAGGTTGCCCAGGGCCAGATAGGTTTCGACCGTATCGCTGTTGACATCCAGCATCTTGATGAACACATCGATCGCCTTGTCCGGCTGTTCGTTGAGTAGAAAATTGAGTCCTGCAAAATAATCGGAAGTCAGGCCGCTACCGGCGCCGGCGCCGCGCATCCCGCGCCGTCCGATCCACCATCCGGATAACGCGGCAACGGGAAGCAATAGGGCGACTAACGCGAATTCCATGGCGATGAATAATGAAACCGTTGACGGGCATTGACTCGCATGGTTGGAATTAATGATCATCCTTGAGCGGTAACGACCGCAGGTTCTCCAGTTCTTTTTCCGCAATTCGTATTTTCTTTTCCTTGCGCAACATTTGCTGCTTCATACTGAACAATTTGCCCAGTACGGCCGTGATTCCCAACACGGCACCCAGCACCAAAGCCATCACAATCACCACCAATAAATCGATTTCGTAATTTCCAAAATAATAACTTATCCTGACCGGCTGTGAATTCAGCAAAGTGAACGTGACGGTTACCAGGGTAACAATCAGAATCAATACCAAATTAACAATTCGCTTCATTACAGCAACACCATGGCGATTTAATTTAATTGAATAATTTTAACGTGAATTTATGAAAAATTAACTGCGGCTTTGCGTGCCAGCCTGGCAGTAATTTCATTCCCGAAGGCCACACGTTATACGCTTAAAAAAATGATTAAATGAACAAACCCAGTGACTACTCACCCCGTGTGCAGCATAGGTTAAAGCGGCGCCGGTGTCGCCCACGGGTGAGTAGTTACCAAACCCATTAAAAATCCAGGTCATAAAAAAACGGTACAGGCGTCTCCACCGATACCGTTTTTTTATCCCTTGGTATGCAAGTAAGAGCAGCTAAAGACTGCCCTACTTTACATTATTTACGCGTTCGCGACATTATTTACGCGCTCACGCAATTCCTTGCCCGGTTTGAAATGCGGTACATATTTCCCGGACAGGGAGACCGCTTCACCGGTTTTGGGATTACGTCCAACACGCGGCGGGCGGTAATGCAGCGAGAAACTGCCAAAGCCACGGATTTCAATCCGGCTGCCGGTTGACAGCTTCTGAGCCATTTGTTCGATTAACGTCTTCACCGACAGCTCGACGTCTTTGTACGGAAGATGCGGTTGTTTTTTTGCTATTCGTTCTATTAATTCGGATTTCGTCATGCTCGTGATTCCCTAGGATCAATCAGCGGGCCGGTCAGGACCCAATGAATTTCTGTACCCCGTTCAGCAAAAATTGATGAACGTAAACCCAGTCACCATATTAACGTCACAAACTGATAAACCTTAATAGCAACGTGGGTCTAGCCACCCCAATAATATTAGCAGCTAAACCCACGATTTAAATAGCATTTCTGGTGAAAATTACCGTTTTTTCACCATTTGCTCAGAACGTAGACAGTTATTGATTATCCATCTGCTCTTTAATCAGGTCACCCAAGGTTGTTGCACCTTGAGATTCTGACTGGCGGCTGTAATCTTCAATCGCCTCGGCCTCTTCCTGGGAGTCTTTCGCCTTGATCGACAGGTTAATGACGCGGTTCTTGCGGTCCACGCCGATAAACTTAGCCTCCACCACTTCGCCTTCTTTTAGCAGTGTACGCGCATCTTCCACCCGGTCACGGGTGATTTCCGATGCCCGCAGGTAGCCTTCGATGCCTTCCGACAGTTGAATCACGGCGCCCTTGGCGTCGATCTGGGTAACTTTGCCGGAGACGATACTGCCCTTGGGATGCTCGGCCAGATAATTGCTGAAGGGATCCTGTTCCAATTGCTTGACGCCCAAGGAAATGCGCTCACGCTCGGGGTCAATGGCCAGAATGACGGTCTCAATTTCATCGCCTTTTTTGTAATCGCGCACCGCGTCTTCACCGGTCGCATTCCAGGAAATATCCGAGAGATGCACCAGGCCATCGATACTGCCTTCCAGGCCGATGAATATACCAAAATCGGTGATGGACTTGATGGTGCCGGCAATCCGGTCGCCTTTATTGTGCTTGGACGCAAATTCATCCCAGGGATTGGGTTTGCATTGTTTCATACCCAGGGAAATACGGCGCCGTTCAGCGTCGATTTCCAGCACCATGACTTCCACTTCGTCGCCCAATTGCACGATTTTGCTGGGGCTGACATTCTTGTTGGTCCAGTCCATTTCAGAGACGTGCACCAGGCCTTCGACACCGGCTTCAATTTCCACGAAACAGCCGTAGTCGGTCAGGTTGGTCACCTTGCCGAACAGGCGTGAACCAACAGGGTAACGGCGGGTAATATCGAGCCATGGATCTTCACCCATTTGCTTCAGGCCCAGCGATACGCGGGTTTTGTCGCGATCGAACTTGAGCACCTTGACATTGATTTCATCGCCCACATTAACGATTTCACTCGGATGCTTAATACGCTTCCAGGACATATCGGTGATATGCAGCAAGCCGTCCACACCGCCCAGATCAATGAAGGCGCCGTAGTCGGTAAGGTTCTTGACGATACCCTTGACCACCTGGCCTTCCTGCAGGTTTTCGATCAGCTGATCGCGCTCTTCGCTGGATTCTTCCTCGACCACGGCGCGGCGTGATACCACCACGTTATTGCGTTTCTGATCGAGCTTGATAACTTTGAATTCGAGTTGCTTGCCTTCGAGGTAGGACAAATCACGCACCGGGCGCACATCCACCAGCGAGCCGGGAAGAAATGCGCGCACATCATTTAATTCAACCGTAAAACCGCCCTTGACCTTGCCGTTGATAATACCCATGACCGTTTCACCGGCTGCATAGGCTTTTTCCAGTACGGTCCAGGAACGGGCGCGCACGGCTTTTTCACGGGATAAACGGGTTTCGCCGTAGCCATCTTCGACGTATTCCAGCGCCACATCAACTTCGTCGCCGACGTTGACATTGATTTGGCCATTTTCATCCTGGAATTCCTGGGCGGAGATAACGCCTTCGGACTTGAGTCCGGCGTTTACGACGATGAAATCGGGGGTAACCTCGACAACGAGGCCGGTAATGATCGTGCCGGGCCGCATTTTGGTTTGGGACAGACTTTGTGCAAATAAATCAGCGAAACTTTCGTTCATGGTTCTCTTTTCCTCGGCGTTTCTGGTCGTGCTTCCGATTTGCCGCTTCGACGCTAACATCCGTCTCTTTAGCTTGAATGCAGCTAAAGTTTAAAGTCGCAAATGGCTTTCCTGAAACGACTAGCCACAATGGCTTGGTTAATAAATTGCCCGGAGCCTTCGGTATGCTTTGAACCCGTGCTTTGCCGCATTGGTAATGACAAAGTAAGTCACCGGATCTTTTGGATGCAAGTTCGAGGCCTCGAACACCAATAAGTTTCAATTTAACGGAGAGTGACCGGACTTGGAGTCTGTCGGACTTAGGACTGATCTCGGCAACCGCTCCATGCGTTGCCCTACCTCCTGCATCCTGCAGTCGTACTGCGCCGGTGGGAGAGCGGTCCATTTTTCCGATCCTTTTCGTTAAATAGCTACGGCTATTCTCCTCAAACGATCGAAAAACTGTCCTCGTTCTCCCACCTTGCTCGCTACGATCGCCTAAGTCCGACAGACTCCGTGCGATAGGCTTACCGATCACGATACATCGTGAGTATATGATCAACCACGGCTTGAATGGTCATGTGGGTGGTGTCCAGCTCCACGGCGTCGTCCGCCGGTTTCAAGGGAGCCGTTGCCCGCTGGCTATCGCGCTGGTCGCGTTCGGCGATCTCGTTAAAAAGATCGGCAAGATTAACACTTGCGCCCTTTTCCATCAACTGCTTATAGCGTCTTTTTGCCCTTTCTTGCGCACTGGCGGTCAAAAATATTTTTAATACCGCCCCGGGGAACACCACGGTGCCCATATCCCGCCCATCCGCCACCAGGCCGGGTGGCTGTTGAAAGGCGCGTTGCCGGTCCAGCAATGCGCTACGCACTTGGGGAATCGCCGCCACCGTGGAGGCCGCGTTGCCACAGTCCTCACCGCGAATCGCCGTTGACACATTGTCGTTATCGAGATAAATCGTTGTTTCGCGGCCATTTACACCCGCCACGAAGCGGACGTTCAATTGCCGGGCGACTTTTTCCAGTCCAGCCACGTCATCAAACGCAATGCCATGTTGCAATGCCGCATAAGCCACCAGGCGGTATAAAGCCCCGCTGTCCAGCATCTGCCAGCCCAGGGCCTTGGCTACCAGGGCGCTGATCGTGCCTTTGCCTGAGGCGCCGGGGCCATCGATGGTAATCACAGGCACGGTTGGATCGGGTTGTTGGGTCATGATGGCAAGAGGCAATGAACGGTCAATCGCAAACCAACTATCAGCGCTGACTAGCCGCTGGCCGCGCTGATGTTAAGGCCCACACCGCGGGCCAGCGCCACGAAGTTGGGAAACGAGGTATTCACATTGGCGCAATCGTGGATCGTAATTGGCTGATCGGCACGCAGACTGGCAATGGCAAAGGCCATGGCAATCCGGTGGTCGCCGTGGCTTTGGATGTCACCGCCGCGCAGCCGGCCGCCTTGTATCACCATGCCGTCCGGCGTGGGACGGGCATCAATGCCCAGGGTTTGCAGGCCATCGGCCATCACCTGGATGCGGTCGCTTTCCTTAACCCGCAACTCTTCCGCGCCGGTCAACACGGTTTCGCCCTCGGCGCAGGCGGCCGCAATAAACAATACTGGAAATTCATCGATCGCCAAAGGCACCTGGCCCTCCGGGATATGAATGCCTTTTAGCGGCGCCGCGGTCACGGTCAGATCCGCGACCGGTTCGCCGCCCACTTCACGCTCGTTGCTGACCCTGATGTTCGCGCCCATGGCGCGCAAAATATTGATCACCCCGATACGGGTGGGATTCATGCCCACATGCCGCAGGGTTAAACGCGAGCCTTCGGCGATACTGGCGCCCACCAGAAAAAACGCCGCCGAGGAAATGTCCGCGGGTACTTCGATAGTGGTGGCACTCAGGGTTCCGCCACCCGCCAGGCACACCCTATTACCTGTGACGTCGACCGCATAGCCAAAGCCTTTCAACATGCGCTCGGTATGATCCCGGGTGGGAGCGGGTTCGGTCACGCAGGTTTTGCCGTGCGCATACAAACCGGCGAGCAGCACGCAGGATTTGACCTGGGCGCTGGCCACGGGCATTTGATAATCGATCCCTTTTAATGACGCACCGCCGTGCACACGCAGCGGCGCCGTGCCGTTAACGGTAGTATCAATCACCGCGCCCATCGCCGCCAAGGGTTCGGTAACCCGGCGCATCGGACGCTTTGACAGCGAGGCGTCACCGGTCATGGTGACATCAAACGCCTGTCCGGCCATAAGCCCTGCCAACAATCGGATTGAGGTGCCGGAATTGCCGAGGTCCAGCGGATGCGCCGGCGCCTTGAGGCCGTGTAAACCCACGCCGTGCACGGTCACCTTGCCATTCCCTTCGTCATCAGAGACGGGTCCTTCGATTTCGACACCCATGGTGCGAAATGCTTTGAGCGTGGCCAGGCTGTCTTCGCCTTCCAGAAACCCGGTAATATGCGTGGTGCCCGTGGCCAGTGATCCCAGCATGATGGAACGGTGGGAAATGGATTTATCACCCGGCACGCGCAACACACCCGCTAAACGGCCGCCGGGTTGCAGATGAAAAATCAGGTCGGAATCAGAATGGGATTGGCTCATGTTTTACTTTTTTTAATGACGACTATCAGGGTTATTTAGATACGCGATTAGCAAAATAACGTTAGTGACTGAACTGGTCTCTGGATGCCTTGGCGCGCTTGAACACGTCCAAAATATAATCGCTATTGTTATCGGCGATGGCCTTGCCGAGTTTTTCCAGATCGAGCTGGAAGCGTTGCAAAACCTGCAGTATCGCATCGCGATTATTGACACAGATGTCATGCCACATCTGCGGATCGCTGGACGCAATTCGGGTAAAATCCCGGAAACCGCCCGCCGCGTACTGAAAAATCTCCGCTTTTTCATCCAGCGCCGCCAGGGTGTCGACCAGGGCAAAGGCCAACAAATGGGGTAAGTGACTGGTGGCTGCCAACACATCATCATGATGTTTAACATCCATTTGACTGACCACCGCGCCGGTCGCCTCCCACATTTTGCGCACCCGCGTCACTGCCGCCTGGTCGGTGTTTACCAGGGGCGTTAATACCACGCGCCGCTGGTGGAACAAGCCGGCAAACGAAGCCCCCACGCCGCTTTTTTCAGTACCGGCAATGGGATGGCCCGGCACAAAGTTGGCGGGCACACTGCCGAAGGCCGTGCGAATCGCATGGACCACGCTACCCTTGGTACTGCCCACATCGGTAATGACCGTTTGTGCGGACAGCGCCGATTTCAGCTGCCGGAAAATCGCTTCCATGGCCCCCACGGGCACCGCCAGCACCACCATATCCGAGCCGGCCACGGCCTTGGCGACATCGGTTTCGTATTTATTGATGACACCCAAATCGATGGCATGCTGCAGGTGACCCTTGTTCTGCCCGCAACCCACAATCTCTTCCACCACGCCGGCTTCGCGCAGCGCCCGCGCCAGGGAGCCGCCGATAAGACCGACGCCAATGATGGTCAGTTGCTTGATCATAATGGTATTAAATAATGCACCTTTACTCAGGCGAGCACCTTTTGCAGCGCCTGCAAAAACCGCGCGTTTTCCCGCGCCAGGCCGATGGTAACCCGCAAATGCCTGGGCATTTGGTAATTCGCCACCGGGCGCACAATCACGCCTTCGCGCAATAAGGCATCATACACGCCCGCCGCGGCTTTTCCGACATCCACGCTGATAAAATTGCCCACCGACGGAATGAACTCCAAGCCCAGCGCAGTGAAACCCTCCACCAATTGTTGCATGCCCACGGCATTGGTGTGAATGCCTTTGTCGAGATGCTGCGCGTCATTCACTGCGGCGCTCGCGGCGACCAGGGCCAGGTGGTTCACATTAAATGGCTGCCGCACGCGATTCAGTAAATCCGCAATGCCCGGGTGCGACACCGCATACCCCACCCGCAGCGCCGCCAGGCCATAGGCTTTGGAAAAGGTGCGGGTCACAATCAGGTTGGGAAATTCATCCAGCCACTGCAATGCGTCGGGATAACCGTCCGCCTGCATGCGCGGGTCGCTGGCGTATTCGAAGTAGGCTTCATCCACCACCACCATCACATGCCGCGGCAAGGCGGCGATAAACGCCTTCAGGGCATCGCCTGCCAGCCAGGTGCCGGTGGGATTATTGGGATTAGCGATGAAAATCAGCCGCGTGTTGTTTGTCACCGCCCTGGCCATCGCCTCCAGGTCATGCCCCCACGCCTTCGCGGCTGTTTCCACCGCCGTGGCGTTAATCACCTGGGTCACCAGCGGATACACGGCGAAGGCGTGCTGGGAAAAAATAATCTCCTTGCCGGCGGTGGCAAACGCGCGGGCGATGATTTCCAGGATATCGTTGGAGCCATTACCCAGGGTAATATGCGGCTGCGGCACCCCCAGTTTTTTTGACAAGGCCTGCTTGAGCACAAAGCCATTGCCGTCCGGGTAGCGGGACAGTTGGTTAAGTTCCTGCTTGATGGCGTCGAGCGCCAGCGGACTGGAACCCAGGGGATTTTCATTGGAGGCCAGTTTGATGATGTTCGTGATACCGTATTCACGCTCCAACTCGTCAATCGGCTTTCCGGGTTGATAAGGGCGCAGGCCTTTCAAACCCGGCGCCGCCAATTCCAGATAATCAGTCACATTCAATCCTATTTAAAAATAACCTCAGGGTGCCGGTGGCGGTATTACATTACCGCCTTGGGATAAGAGCCGAGAATTTTCAGCATGGCCGCTTCTTTTTCCAGTTCCGCCAGCGCCACGGCGACTTGTTGGTCTTTTTTATGGCCTTCGATATCAATAAAGAACACATAATCCCACATGGTCATGCGGGAGGGACGAGATTCGATGCGCGACATGGAAATATTATTGGCGGCCAGCGGATTCAACAGGCGGTGCAATGCGCCCGGTTTGTTCATGGTGGACACCAGCAAGGAGGTTTTATCCGCACCGGATGGCGGGGTTTCCTGGCGGCCGATAATCAAAAACCGCGTGGTGTTGTCGGGCCAGTCTTCGATATTGTTACGCAAAATAGTCAGACCATAGATGGCCGCGGCGATATCGCCGGCGATGGCGGCCGCGCCCGGCTCGTCCTTGGCGATACGCGCCGCTTTGGCGTTACTGCTCACCGCGATCCGTTCGACGCCGGACATATTTTCGTCCAGCCACTCCCGGCATTGCGCCAGGGATTGTTGATGGGAATAAACCCGGGTAATCTTGCCGGCGTCGCTTACGTTGCTCATCAGATGTTGATGCACGCGCAATTCCACTTCACCGCAAATTTTCAGCGACGACGTCATGAACCGGTCGAGGGTATGATTGATCACGCCTTCCGTGGAATTTTCCACGGGCACCACGCCAAAATGCGCCGATCCGGACTCCACTTCGCGGAATACTTCATCGATGGCGCCCAGCGGCAGGGTCGTAACGGATTGGCCGAAATGTTTCAAGGCCGCCGCCTGGGTGAAGGTTCCTTCCGGCCCCAGATAGGCAATGGTCATGGGCTGCTCCAGCGCCAGGCACACGGACATGATCTCGCGGAACAGGCGCGCCATTTCCTCGCCGGGAATCGGACCTTTATTGCGCGCCAGAACTTCGCGCAGCACCTGTGCTTCCCGTTCGGGGCGGTAAAACGCGGTGTCCTTGCCCGCCGATTCTTTCAGCTGGGCGACTTCCTGCGCCACCGCGCCGCGCTCATTGATCAACGCCTGGATTTGCTCATCCAGCTTGTCAATACGCGCGCGCAGCGCCTGTAATTTTTTCTCGTCAGCCATGGATAAATTCTAAATGCACTGGCGGCGTTTTTCCCGCCTTATTTCGCGCGCCCCTCGCAGGTGCGCACCGCCAGCACGCCCTTGATTTGGGCGATTTCCTTGAGCACAGCGTCCGGAATCGGCCGGTTGACGTCAATCAAAGTGTAGGCCAGCTCGCCTTTGGATTTATTCAGCATGTCGACGATATTCAATTCCGCCTTCGCCATGGCCGTGGAAATCTGGCCCACCATGTTCGGCACATTGGAGTTAACGATACCGATACGGCAACCTTCGGTTTGCGCCATGACGACGTCGGGGAAGTTAACCGAGTTGACGATATTGCCGTGCTCGAGATAGTTACGCACCTGGTCGGCGACCATGATTGCGCAGTTGTCTTCGGCCTCTTCCGTGGACGCGCCCAGGTGCGGCAGGGTAATCACCCGCTCGTGATTCTTGAGGAGATTGGACGGAAAGTCGCATACATACGCGTAAACCTTGCCCTCTTTGATCGCACTGGAAACCGCCGCATCATCCACGATGCCTTCGCGGGCGAAATTCAGGATCACTACCCCTTTTTTCATCAAGCGCAGCCGGGCCGCATTAATCATATGACGCGTATCATCGATTAAGGGGACATGAAACGTCACATAATCCACGCGCGACAACAGGTCATCGATGCCTTGCGCTTTCTCCACGTCCGAGGACAACTTCCAGGCGCCTTCCACCGTGATGCCCGGGTCGTAGCCGATCACATTCATGCCTAACGACGCCGCTGAGTTGGCCACCAGGCGGCCAATGGCGCCCAGGCCGATGACTCCCAGGGTACGGCCCGGCAATTCAAAACCGGCAAAGTTTTTCTTGCCGGCTTCCACGGCCTTATTGATTTCCTCGTCGCTGCCCTTGAGGTTCCTGGCGAAATCCCAGGCCTGGCAGATATTGCGCGAGGCCAGCAACATGCCGGCGATGACCAACTCCTTCACGGCATTGGCGTTGGCGCCCGGCGCGTTGAACACCGGGATGCCCAGCTTGCTCAGCTTGGCTACGGGAATGTTATTGACACCAGCGCCCGCGCGGCCCACTGCTTTCAAGCTCGCCGGTATTTCCAGGTCATGCATTTTATAAGAACGCAGCAGGATGGCATCCGGGTGCTGGATTTCCGAGGCAATCTCGTATTTATCGCGCGGCAAACGCTCCAGGCCTTTAACCGAGATGTTATTGAGGGTCAATATCTTGTACATGCGGGTTCCTTGATAGGTGTTGGTTCGCCGCTGCGGGCGTGAATAAGTTTAGCCGTAACGCTTTTCGAAATCCGTCATAAAGGCGATTAAGGCGTCGATGCCCGCTTCCGGCATGGCGTTATAAATACTGGCGCGCATGCCGCCCACGGAACGGTGCCCTTTTAATTCCACCAGACCAGCCGCTTTGGCTTCAGAAAGAAACGTGGCGTCCAGTTCGGCATTGGCGAGCGTAAACGGCACGTTCATCCAGGAACGTGATCCCAGCTCTACGGGATTTTTGTAAAACGACGATTTGTCGATCGCCGCGTATAACTTGCCAGCCTTGCGTGAATTGATTTCCGCCATGGCCGCCAAACCGCCAATGCGCTTCAGCCACTGGAACACCAGGCCGGCGATATACCAGGCATAGGTCGGCGGCGTGTTATACATGGATTCATTTTCCACATGCGTTTTGTAGTTCATCATAGTGGGCAGTTTATCGCCCGACCTTGCCAGCAAGTCTTCGCGAATGATCACCACCGTCAAGCCAGCGGGGCCGATATTCTTTTGCGCGCCGGCGTAGATAATGCCGTAGCGGCTGACATCAATCGGGCGCGATAAAATCGTGGATGACATGTCCGCCACCAGCGGCACGGCGCCCGCTTGCGGCACATAAGAAAATTCCACACCGCCGATGGTTTCATTCGGCGTGTAGTGCAGATAGGCCGCGCCGGCGTCCAGCTTCAGTTCTTTCTGCGCCGGTGCACGGGTAAATTTACTCTCTTCGGTACTGGCCGCGATATTGACCTTGGTCAGCGTCTTGGCTTCGGAAATCGCTTTCTTCGACCAGGCCCCGGTATTGATATAGTCTGCCTTGGCGCCGGCCGCGAGGTTCATGGGTATCATGGCGAACTGCGTCGACGCGCCGCCTTGCAAAAACAGCACTTTGTAGTTAGCGGGTATGGCCAGAATCTCCCGCAAATCCGCTTCGGCCTGTTGGGCAATGGACATAAAGTGCTTGCCGCGATGGCTCATTTCCATCACCGACATGCCGGACCCCGGCCAATCCAGCATTTCTTCCCTGGCCTGCGACAATACTTCTTCAGGAATAACCGCGGGACCCGCGGCGAAGTTATAAACTCGTGTCATCTGCCAACCCCTCTAGTGAAATTTAATATGAATTTTTAATCCGGAGACTAGGACTCTGTCGGACGCATTCGCGACACTAGTTCGTATGACGCACTATTGCGCGGCTTCTTCGTCACCCTGTTCTTCGGCGATGGATTCAACGCCCACCAGTTTCTCGCCATTACCCAAGCCGATCAGGCGCACACCTTGCGTATTACGCCCCAGCACGGAAATTTCCGCGACCCGGGTGCGCACCAGGATTCCGCCGTCGGAAATCAGCATGATTTCGTCGTCGTCATTCACCAGCACCGCGCCCACCACGTCACCGTTGCGTTCGTTCACCTGGATGGATACCACACCCTGACCGCCGCGGCCGTGCTGCGGATAATTTTCCAGTAAAGTGCGTTTGCCGAAGCCGTTGGCGGTGGCGGTAAGCACGCAGCCGGCGCTGGCGTCATCCGCGATAATCAATGAAATGACTTTCTGGCCTTCGGCTAATTTAATGCCGCGCACGCCGCTGGCGTTGCGCCCCATAGGCCGCACGTTGCTTTCATTAAAGCGAATCACTTTACCGGCGGTGCTGAACAACATAATGCCGCGTTTGCCGTCCGTGATATCCACGCCCACCAGCTGATCGCCTTCGCGTAAATCAATCGCGAGTATCCCGCTGGAACGCGGCCGGGAAAATTCCGTTAATGGTGTCTTCTTGACAGTGCCGTTGGCCGTGGCGAAGAAAATATAGAGTCCTTCCGCGTACTCGCGAATCGGCAACACGGCATTGATGCGCTCTTCCGGATCCAGCGGCAGCAGGTTAACAATCGGTTTGCCGCGCGCGGTGCGGCCGGCTTGCGGCAGTTCAAACACTTTCTTCCAGTACACTTTGCCAAAGTTGGAAAAACATAAAATGGTGTCATGGGTATTGGCGATAAATAACTTGTCGACAAAGTCTTCATCTTTCATGGTGGTTGCGGTTTTGCCGCGGCCGCCACGGCGCTGGGCGCGATAGTCAGAGAGCGGCTGCGCCTTGGCATAACCTTCATGCGATAACGTCACGACCACGTCTTCCTCGCTAATCAGGTCTTCAACGCTGAGATCAACATGGGTTTCATTGATTTCGGTGCGGCGCTTGTCACCAAAACGTTCCTTGATATCAACCAGTTCACCGCGAATGACCCGCATCAGGCGCGCAGAATCGGCCAGAATTTCCCGCAAACCACGAATGGTTACCAGCAATTCCTTGTACTCTTCGATGATTTTTTCCTGCTCCAGGCCGGTTAAACGGTGCAGACGTAAATCCAGAATCGCCTGTGCTTGTGGTTCACTTAAGCGGTAACCTTTGTCACCCAATCCAAGTTCCGCACCTAAACCTTCCGGGCGTGACGCTTCGGCGCCCGCGCGCTCCAGCATGCCGACCACCATGCCGGGTTCCCACACATTATCCATCAAGCCTTGTTTGGCTTCAGCCGGATTGGCCGCTGCCTTGATCAGGGCGATAATGGGATCGATGTTGGCCAGCGCAACCGCCAGACCTTCCAAGGTATGCGCGCGCTCGCGCGCCTTGCGTAGTTCAAATACCGTGCGGCGGGTGACCACTTCACGGCGGTGATCGATGAACGCCGATATGATCTGCTGAAGATTGAGTAAGCGCGGCTGGCCATCGACCAGCGCCACCATGTTAATGCCGAACACGGACTGCATTTGCGTTAATTGATATAAATTATTCAGCAGCACTTCGGCGACTTCACCCCGCCGCAGTTCGATTACCATACGCATGCCGTCCTTGTCGGACTCATCCCGCAGCTCGGATACGCCTTCGATTTTTTTGTCCTTGACCAGCTCCGCGATTTTTTCGATGAGGCGCGCCTTATTGACCTGGTAAGGCAACTCAGTAACGATGATGCGTTGCTTGCCGTTGCCGTATTCCTCGATTTCCGTCCGGGCGCGCACGTAGATACGGCCGCGTCCGGTGCGGTAAGCCTGGTGGATACCCTGGGTGCCGTTAATAATGCCCGCGGTGGGGAAATCCGGTCCGGGAATGTGCTGCATCAAGCCGCGCACATCGATTTTTTCATCGTCGACAAACGCAACGCAGGCATCCACCACTTCGGAAAGATTATGCGGCGGGATGTTGGTGGCCATGCCCACGGCGATACCGGACGAACCGTTGATGAGCAGTGAAGGAATCCGGGCCGGGAATACCGCGGGTTCTCTTTCGGATTCATCGTAGTTGGAAACGAAATTGACGGTTTCCTTATCGATATCCGCCAGCAATTCGTGGGCGATGCGCGACATGCGCACTTCGGTGTAACGCATGGCCGCCGCGGCGTCACCATCCACCGATCCGAAATTCCCCTGGCCATCCACCAGCATGTAACGCAGGGAGAACGGTTGCGCCATGCGAACAATGGTATCGTAAACCGCGGTGTCACCATGCGGGTGGTATTTACCAATGACATCACCGACGATACGCGCGGATTTTTTATAGGGCTTGTTCCAGTCATTGCCCAATTCGCTCATCGCGAACAGCACCCGGCGGTGCACCGGCTTCATGCCATCGCGCACATCCGGCAAGGCCCGTCCCACGATGACGCTCATGGCGTAATCGAGGTACGACTGCTTCATTTCCTCTTCAATATCGATAGGAACAACTTCTTTGGCGAAATCTACCATCTTGGAATGTTTATCCCGGGTGCTGTGGAATTAAATAAACGTGGAAAATATGGTTAATTATTATTCAATATTATATTGGTCTAATTTTTGTCTTATACATTGTCCAGCGGCGCGTAATCCGCCGGATCATAGCATACTAGTCGACCCTACCGCATCTGGTAAAAAAGCGGGGAGAAAGGTTATATGGAAGCCTCAGCGGATTTGCAAAGACGTTACGACGGGTTTTTCATCATCGCCATTAGCTTATCGGGAGTTGGCGACTGCACAACGCCACGTTCCGTCACAAGCACATCGATCAATTCCGCCGGCGTGACATCAAACGCCGGATTCCAGGCCTGCGCCCCGGGAGGACTGACCCGTTGGCCGTTGAGCTGTAATACCTCGGCGGGATCCCGCTGCTCGATGGGAATGCGGTCACCGGAAGCCAGTTCCATATCCACGGTTGAGGCCGGCGCCACCACCATGAACTTAACGTCATATTTTTTGCTATGAAAACGGGCATTCACCGCCAATGAATAGGTGCCGATTTTATTGGCCACGTCACCATTGGCCGTAATGCGGTCGGCGCCCACGATAACCCATTGCACCTTGCGCTGTTGCATCAATGCCGCCGCGGCGCCATCGGCAAGCAAAGTCACGGGTATGTTGTCGCGCATCAGTTCCCAAGCCGTGAGCCGCGCCCCTTGCAGCCAGGGCCGGGTTTCATCGGCGTACACGGCAGAGAGTTTTCCTGCGGCATACGCGCTGCGAATCACGCCCAGCGCGGTGCCATAACCGCCCGTGGCCAGCGAGCCGGTATTACAATGCGTTAACACCCCGCTGCCCGGCTGAATCAAGGCGGCGCCCGCCTCCCCCATGCGGTGATTGGCGGCGAGATCATCGGCCTGGATACGCTGTGCCGCGCGTAATAAATCCGCCAGCGGGTTGTCACCCGCGGCATCGATCGCTTCGCGCATGCGCTTGAGCGCCCAAAACAGATTCACCGCGGTCGGCCGGGACTCGGCCAGCAGGGCCACATCCGCTGCGATCGCTGTGCGCCATCGGTCCGGCGCTTGCCGCAACCGGTCGCGCGCCGCAATTACCACGCCATAGGCCGCGGTAATGCCAATCGCCGGCGCGCCGCGCACCACCATATCCTTTATTGCCTGAGCAACGCTTTGCACGTCATTGAGTTCGAGATAGATTTCCTGTGCCGGCAGCCGGCGCTGGTCGAGCAGTTTCAGGCCATGCTCCTGCCATTGCACCGCGCGAATTGTGTCATGAGATTCCATAAATTTGTCTTACCTAAACCAACTCTTGAATTATGGTTTGCCAATGTAACACCTTCATTCCGGTCACGCCACGCTTGACGCCAAACAGGGCGTCCATAATGAATTACTTGCGCAACAGGGCTGCTTGCCGGTAAGGTTCTCCCATGCAAACCGTTGATACTTTAATCCACGCCGAGTGGATTATTACCGTAGATAACGCCAACACGGTGTTAACACAGCATGCCATTGCCGTGCACGATGGCCGCATCATCGACATTCTGCCGTCGGCGGAGGCGCGCCGCAAATACCAGAGTGAATCAGTACACACGTTGGAAAACCATGCCCTGATTCCGGGCTTGATCAACGCCCATACCCATGCCGCGATGACCTTGTTCCGTGGCCTGGCCGATGATTTACATCTCATGGAATGGTTGCAGGATCACATCTGGCCCGCCGAAGGCAAGTGGGTCTGCGATGAATTTGTGCATGACGGCACGATGCACGCGGCTGCTGAAATGCTGCGCGGCGGCACCACCTGTTTTAATGATATGTACTTTTTTCCGGATGTCACCGCGCGCGTGATTGACAGCATCGGCATGCGCGCCAGCGTGGGCCTGATCCTGATCGACTTTCCCACCATCTGGGCCAATGACGCCGACGAATACATCAGTAAAGGTCTGGAAGTCCACGACCACTACCGCAGTAACACGCGCATTTCCACCGCGTTTGCGCCGCATGCACCGTACACGGTTTCCGATGATCCACTGCAACGCATCGAAACCCTGGCGGAGGAACTGGATATCCCCATCCACATGCATGTGCACGAAACCGCTTTTGAAGTCAAACAGGCCATTGATCAATCCGGGCTGCGTCCCCTCTCGCGCCTCAACGACCGGGGCATCGTATCGCCGCGCCTGCTGGCCGTGCACATGACGCAATTACTCGATGACGAGATCGCACTGCTGGCCACCAGCAATGCCAACATCGTGCATTGTCCCGAATCGAATTTAAAACTCGCCAGCGGTTATTGTCCGGTTCAGCGCCTGACCGAGGCCGGGGTGAATGTCGCCCTGGGCACGGATGGCGCCGCCAGCAATAATGACCTGGACATGCTGGGCGAAATGCGCAGCGCCGCCTTGCTGGCGAAATGCGTGGCCGGTGACGCCAGCGCGATTCCCGCGCACCAGGCGCTGCGCATGGCCACCATCAATGGCGCCAAAGCGCTCGGACTGGATGAGCGCATCGGCTCGCTGGAAATCGGCAAGGCCGCCGACGTCGTGGCCATTAATATGGGCGTTCTGGAAACCCAGCCGTTGTATCATGTGGTGTCGCAACTGGTGTATTCCACCAGCCGCAACCAGGTCCGGCATGTCTGGGTGGCTGGCCAGCAACTCTTAAAGGATAATGTGTTAACCACGATTGATGAAAAAGAAGTGCTAAATAAATCCCGGGCCTGGCGGGACAAGATTTTTCAAAGCGACCTCACGCATACCGGGAAACAGTGATCACCATGACACCCTCAACCGAAACCTATTCCGCCCAAACGCGTAAAAACCCTAACGTCGATCCCAAGGAAATCGCCAAGTTTGAAGCCTTGGCTACGCGCTGGTGGGATCCGCACAGCGAGTTCAAACCGCTGCACGATATTAATCCCTTGCGGTTGAACTACATTGACCAACACGCCAAGCTGTCCGGGAAAAAAGTCATCGATGTCGGCTGCGGCGGGGGCATTCTCGCGGAAAGCATGACGCAACGTGGCGCGACGGTCATGGGTATCGACATGGGTCAAGCCCCGCTCAGCGTGGCCAAATTGCACGGCGCCGAATCGGGAATCACCGTCGAGTATCAACAAATCAGCGCTGAATCCCTGGCGGAGCAACGGGCTGAACAATTTGATATCGTGACCTGCATGGAAATGCTGGAACACGTACCCGATCCCGCCGCTACCATCGCCGCATGCGCCAAACTCGCCAAACCGGGCGGGCAGATTTTCTTCTCCACCATTAACCGCAACCCTAAATCATTTTTATTGGCGATTATCGGCGCGGAATACGTGCTGCGCCTGCTGCCCAAGGGCACGCATGAGTACCGCAATTTTATCCGGCCCTCGGAGCTGGAATCCTGGGCGCGCCACGCGGGTTTGAACCTGAAACAGCTAACCGGCATGACTTACAATCCAATCACCCAAGCCTATTCGCTGGGGCGCGACGTTGCCGTGAATTACCTGATGCATTTTGCAAAATTGGATTGATCGATACGAAACTCATCCTGCACGTTAACGGATATTAATATTAATATTAATATTGATAGTTAAGCCGCGATCAATGGACCTTGAATTCACCACCACTATCATTATTATCATTGCCGCCACCGCCATTGTTTCCTTGCTCATCGGCGCGTTGACGGTCTATTTGCGCAGCCAATTGAAATACGCCCTGCTGCGGGAAAAATATGCGGCGCTGGAAGCCACCCTGGAATCCGAACGCCACGCATTCACTCTGCGCATCAGCGAACTGGAAAAAGCCCGCGAGAAACTCGCCGAAACCTTTGGTGCTTTGTCCAATGAAGCGCTAAAAGCCAATAGCGTTGAATTTTTAAAACTGGCCCAGGAAAACCTCAAACAATTCCAGCTGCAGGCGCAAAATGACCTGGCGCAGAAAGAAAAATCCTTTGAAAGCCTGGTAATCCCGATTAAGGAAACCCTGGAAAAAACCGAAAAACAGATCCGGCAAATGGAGCACGAACGCAAGGAAGCCCATGGCGCGCTGTCCCAACATTTGCAAAGCATGTTGGAAGCACAGCAGGCGCTGCAAGGTGAAACCCGCAACCTGGTTAATGCGTTAAGACGGCCGGAAGTGCGCGGCCAGTGGGGAGAACTTACCCTGCGCCGCCTGGCGGAGCTGGCCGGCATGGTGGAGCATTGCGATTTCTATGAGCAGGAACACACCGCCATCGAAGGCGGCGCATTGCGCCCGGACATGATCGTGCGCATGCCGGGCGGGCGGGAAATCGTGGTCGATGTGAAAACCCCGCTGGACGCCTACATCAGCGCCGTTGAAACCAGCGATGAAACACTGCGCGCGCAACACCTGCAACGTCACACCAGGAATGTCCGCGAACGCGTGCGCGAACTGTCCGGTAAAGCGTATTGGTCCCAGTTTACGCGTTCACCCGATTTCGTGGTGTTGTTTATCCCCGGCGAACAGTTTTTAAGCGCCGCCCTGGACAACGACGCCCAGCTGCTGGAATTCGCCATGCAACAAAAAGTCATCCTGGCGACGCCCACCAGCCTGGTGGCATTAATGCGCGCCATTGCCTACGGCTGGCGGCAGGAATCGCTTACGGAAAACGCGGAACAAATCCGGCAGATCGGCTCGGAACTTTATCATCGCCTGGCGACATTTACCGAGCATTTGAATAAAGTCGGCAAGAGCCTCAGCAATTCCGTGCAGCATTTTAATAAAGCGGTGGGATCTCTGGATACACGCATTTTACCCAGTGCAAAAAAATTTACCGAGCTGGGTATTAGTTCCGAAAAACCCATCGAGCCGTTAACCCAAATTGAGACCACAACCCGCAGTGTGGAATCCGCCACCGAGCAGGAAGAAAAACAATCCGATCCGGTTCATTAGCGAAACAATTGCGGAGTGATCTTTCTTTTACCTTATGGCTTATTTGCTTTCATCCAGCTGTTCACGCAGGGCCTTTTTACCTTCCTCCATCACTTCCTTGCCCTTCTCCTTGGCGATTTCCGTAACCGATACGTCTCGGAAAGGATTGGAGTATATAGGCCGGTTTTTGCCGATATTCACCCCGAACCAAAGTCCGAGTAGCAGACCGATAACCAGACCGGCGATAAATTTTTTCGTCCGTTGCATGGCAATCCACCTTATAAAGTAATTATTATTCGTTTATGGTAACGCAAGCCAGCCCCCAAGTACAAAAGGCGTATCAACATTGCCTGGCAATTGTGCGTTCGCATTATGAAAACTTCCCCGTGGCATCCATCTTATTGCCGCGTTCTTTGCGCCAGCCGATCGCCGTCATTTATGCCTTTGCGCGCAGCGCCGACGACTTCGCGGATGAAGGACAATGGAGCGAAACGCAGCGGCTGGAAAAACTCAATCACTATTCCCGGCAACTTGAAACGCTAAACGTCGCGCAGCCCACTGACCCGGTGTTTATAGCCCTGCAGGACGTTATTCACCGCTATCAATTACCGGTGCAACTGTTTCACGATCTACTGACGGCCTTCAAACAAGATGTCACCAAAAAGCGTTACGCCAATTTCGACGAGGTGCTGCAGTATTGCCGGTACTCCGCCAATCCGGTCGGCCGTTTGCTCCTGCATCTCCTCAGCCAGGACACCGCGGTTAATCTGCAGCAATCCGACGCCATTTGCAGCGCGCTACAGTTGATCAACTTTTTGCAGGACCTTCACCAGGATTACGCGGAAAATAACCGCATCTATCTTCCCCAGGATGAAATGCGGCAATGGGGTGTGACCGAAGCCATGATACAACAGCAACAAACCACCGATGCCATGCGCGCCCTGGTGCAGCAACAGCTGCAGCGCGCAAAATCCATGATGCTCTCGGGCGCGCCACTGGGTAATGCGATTGCGGACCGCTTTGGCCTGCAGTTGCGCATGATGATAAATGGCGGTCTTCGAACTTTGAAATTACTTGAACATCAACAGGAAAATGTTTTTTCGCGGCCGCGCCTGAAACACACGGATTGGTTCGCCATCGCTTACTATGCCGTCTTGAAAAAACCCATAAGCTAAGCTCATTCCTAACCGCCCTATATAGAACGTACACAATATGGAGCAAGCAGTGTAACTCCGGGATACTTGGGTATCCTTCTGTTAATAACAATATCGTAGATAAGACGGCAGACGACTACTGTCAGGCGTAAACCGGGAAATGGGCGGCATTGTGGACGGACATAGGTGGACGGACATCGCGAACCAATGAACGCAAGCAAAGGAAGACTCAGTGTAGCGTTCCCTTTTCACTTTTGCTCTTGAAGCTCAGTCCCGCCTTCTCCCCCGTCTGTTCAACCTAGTGTCAAGGTGGGCAGGTCGGTTGAAGGTCATATCCAAGGTAATAATAATCCGACCACAACAATTTGCCCGTATTCACTGCACCTGACCAGAGCGAGAACCTGATCCCTTCACTGGTGTCGCAGGAACTCACCGTGTCGTTTTGGCCGTCCCCATCCAGATCAAACTTGAATACCTTGGTTTCGCCATGCACCGGCAGGCTGGCGGTAAGTATTCCAATGGCAAGTAAATCGGTATCGCTTTGCGGCAGATTGAGTTGATAAAACACGCGCCCATTCATTGTATTTTGCTTCACCCTGTCGTCCAGCAAAGGCAGACAACCTGACTCGGCACTGCCTGTCGAATCAATTTGCGAAACCGTGGTAGTTTGCTGGCCGTCTAACGTAATTAATGTAACCGGCGTGTCTTTGGCAAGTGCGCTGTTTCTAATCGCCAGGCAATTGCCGTGAACCCATCCCAGATTTTTCTCAAACTCAAATGTCTTGATTGTTGCAGCTGGCGTGATAGCCGGCGCTTGTGGTTGTTGCGTCGGCGGCCTGTTATCACATGCCGGCAGGTGCAACAGGGTGAATACCGATAAGCACAATGCCGTCGCCCATGATGTGGTTAGTTTCACTGGATTGGAGGCCTCTTTAACAAGTATCGAATTGAATATTATTTGCCGTTATTCGACCAATGTGGTTCATCGGTAGTTAATTTGATCACGCCATAGGAACGGCCCACATCGTGTAACATCAAATTAGCATTGGCCTGCGGATTGGTAACTACTCACCCGTGTGCAGCATAGGTTAAAGCGGTGCCGGTGTCTCCTGCCGGGGGCGTCCGCGGCCAGGGATG
>DATCIR010000204.1:0-5750 GCA_036507695.1 Gammaproteobacteria bacterium | reverse complement strand
AGACTGTGAAAGTATTCGCATTAAAGCCCTCTCCCTTGAGGGAGAGGGTTTGGGTGAGGGTGTAAACGTTTGAATTCTTTACCCCTCACCCCGGCCTTCTCCCCAAAACAGGGGAGAGGGAGCTAATACTTTCACAGTCTCTCTGCGTGGGAATGCGTATCTGCCTTACCCTGGGCGGTAAACTTCAATTGAACGGTCTTCACGCCGCCTATTCCATACGTTCTACAATGCCTGTATTCAGAATCATCCACTCAACCGCGTTCGGCAAGACCAAAATGAGTAGGGTTCTCTTATGCGTTCCCACGCGGAGCGTGGGAACGAGAAAACATTACGATGGTGTGTTTGTTCATTTCTCGTTCCCACGGTCCTCCGTGGGAATGCATGACGTCACCGGAACAGGTGGCGCGCGCTTCAATCACAGCATCACGCCAAATTTCTCGAAGAGTTGTTTGGACTTTTCAAATGTCTCAATTTCAATCTTCTTTTCATTCGGTGGCATTACGTGATCCGGTAAGGATTTGATAAACGCAATCCATTGATCCGGATCGGGCCGGTTGTACATCCATTCGTATTTCAAGGAAAAAACCCGTTTGAAAGAGATATTGGGCATGATGCGCAGTGCCTCCCTGATTTGTGGCTGGTGATGTTGTTTGTCAAAAAAGTACAGCGCGACAACAGCACCGGTACAGATAAAGCTGTCGCCGTTTTTTTCGCTGGCGCATTTCGTTTCGATTCGATTCAAGGTTATGCGTAAGACTCGATCCTCGTCGCGGCTAATCGCCTCCAGAACAAATTTTTTTGCGCTCTGGACGTCTTTATAAACCCCAAGACAGGACTTGTCTTTGTCCCTAACGCAATCGTCCAATATACTTTGGTAATGTGGGTAGTCGAGACCTAATCTAGCCACATTCAGGGCTTCATACGCGTTGTCCAATTGCGCTTCGAAGTCTTTACCGGCATTGGCGGAGTCAGAACACCCGCCCAGCATTAGCACCGATAACATTATGATGGTGTGTTTGTTCATGATCGTCCTCAGCGGGTCTAGCGGTAGGTTTTCCAGTCGGGTTTGCCGGTTTGCTGCAACCGCTCCAGGACATTGTTATTTCTCGTTCCCACGGTCCTCCGTGGGAATGCATGACGTCACCGGAACAGGTGGCGCGCGCTTCAATCACAGCATCACGCCAAATTTCTCGAAGGGTTGTTTGGACTTTTCAAATGTCTCAATTTCAATCTTCTTTTCATTCGGTGGCATTACGTGATCCGGCAAGGATTTGATAAACGCGATCCATTGATCCGGATCGGGCCGGTTGTACATCCATTCGTATTTGGCGGAAAAAACCCGTTTGAAAGAAGGTTGAGACATGATGCGTAGTGCCTCCCTGATCTGTGGCTGGTGATGTTGTTTGTCAAAAAAATACAGTGCGACAATAGCACCGGTACAGACAATGCTATCATCGGTTTTTTCGCTGACGCATTTTGTTTTAATTCGGCTCAAGGTTATGCGTAACACCTGCGCCTCGTCGAGGCTAATCGCCGCGAGAATAGATTTTTTACCTTCCTGAACGCGTTTATAAGAACGAAGACAGGATTCGTCACTGTCCTTAATGCAATCATCTAGTATTCTTTGGTAATGTGGGTAGGTGAGACCGTATAGCGCCAGATTTAAGGCTTCATAGGCGTTGTCCAATTGCGCTTCGAAGTCTTTACCGGCATTGGCGGAGTCAGAACACCCGCCCAGCAATAGCACCGATAACATTACGATAGTGTGTTTGTCCATGATCGTCCTCAGGGGTCTAGCGGTAGGTTTTCCAGTCGGGTTTGCCGGTTTGTTGCAACCGCTCCAGGACATTGTTATAGGACGATGGGCGATCGATGGAACCAAAATCAATTTTATGCAGTGCGCCTTCGGCGGGCACACCAAATACGTTATGCCACTCATTAGCGAAACCATGGGTATAACAGCCATAGAATTTCGACGCCGGTGGTGCACTGGTGACAAATCGATCCGCCAGTTTACTATTTTTGTTGATATCTTTAACACTAATAACATCCTTTCCATCCGCAAACGGTCCACAAGTATTGTCATGGGCAAGGGAAAGTAAAAGGGCCGATGGCGCCGCATGCCCGCTATAATAAACACGGCTGATGGAGTTTTTGGGAAAGGTTTCCAGATAATTCCAAAATTCTTGCGGGGATGAAATGCCCTGATAGGTAACGCTGCGCGCGGACGCGATTAGCTTGATGCGGTGGAGATAATTCGAGGCGCCACTGGTTTTCACTTTTTCCGCGGCTCGTTTGCGCGTGTTATGCAGCCAATAGCCATCGCTCTGCCTGGCTTCAGCTTTGGTGATGACTGCATCATCCAGCCACCGGTTCCGGTACGGCGGTTCGTAAACCACCCAGTGCACGGTTTCGTCCGCGGCCTTATTGTAAAGATCATTCTTTGCGGCGAGTTGCAGCGGCACGATATAGTTGGTCCAGGTCTGGTCATGCGCTTTGTCACAGCCCTGGAACTTGCCGGGACCGCCAATCAGGATTATAAAGTGTTTTGCCATTGCCGCTCCATTATTGATCGTTCGTTTACGGATTGTTGGCTAACGAGCTCTGCGTAAAACGCGGACTTACCAAAAGTTGTTCGTTGATTAAAACGCTAAGGAGAAACTTTCGATAGCATACCGAAATTACGGGTTTTTACAAGTGAAAGAACTGTGGAATGGTTGTTGTGAATTATTTCTGATGGTTATGTTAAAAATTAATACACAATCTGTCAGATAAAATTAACATTTGCCTATAACGCATGTAGTGCGATTGCACTTACAGGACCAAAAACCTAGCGTTAAATTAAATCGCTGGGAGTCTCGTAAATTTTGAATACTGGATAAAATCAACGGCCTTTGGAAAAAAGTTTAAGCCCACAGCTAACAACCAAACAAGTCCCTCAGTCACAAGCCATAGGATCAACGCATGCATCATAGTTATGGATGCGTTTTACGCATACCATGGACAGTTAATTTTTGCGATGCGTGGAGTCCGTTTTACGTAAAAGCCGAGAGTACTTCTAAAAGCTGTTGTGGTGTGCGGGGCGCACCGTATTGCCACGGTTTGCGCCGGGTAATTAAATCAAGAGGCATATTTCGTCTCGTTTTTCATCATGATCCACAGCACCGGCAGGGTGCCTATCACCAGCATGAGGGCGGCGGGGGCGGCGAGTTCGAGCATTTCTTCGCTGGCTTCGATCCAGATCCGGACCGGCAGGGTGTCGAAGCCGGTGGGGCGCAGGATTAAAGTTGCCGGTAATTCTTTCAAAGTATCGATAAACACCAGCACCCAGGCGCTGGCGATGCCGCCGCTGATCATGGGCAGGATGACGCGGCGTAAATTTTCCAAAGGCGTGGCGCCGAGGATGCGCCCGGCTTGTTCGATGGAAGGCGTGAGTTGTTGCATGGAGGCGTCCTGGGATTGCACCGACAGCGGCAGGAAGCGGATCACCAGGGCGATGAGTAATGCGAACAAACTGCCGTATAGGAAAGGCAACAGGGCTAATACAAAGCTGAGAATTCCCAGCGCGACCACCGGCCCCGGCAATACGAAGCCGACGCTGGAGATTTGAATTAATGCGCCGCTGTATCGGGAGCGTTGCCGGTTGTTGAACAACGCGATTGGTAAGCTGCAGATAATGGCAAGTGTCGCGCAGAGCAGGGCAAGCAACAGCGAATTATAGGCATACTGCCAGAATTTCTGGTTGATGACGTCGTGTATCCAGGCTTCCCAACTCCAGGACATCATCCACGCCAGCGGTAATAGAAACGCCATAAACGTGATGAAGCCCAGCCACAACCAGATCATCGCAGTGACAAACGGTGTAACTGGCCGGCGCTGATGTTGGCGGGTCTGGCGGCTGGTGTAATAACGCTGCCGCGCGCGAAAGAATCGTTCCAGCACCAGGAAGGTCAGGCTGAGAAACACCAGGATCAACGACAATCCGGCGGCGGATTGATAGTCAAACCGGCCGCTCATTTGCAGGTAGATGCTGAGTGTAAACGTTTGATAGTGCAGCATGCTGACCGCGCCGAAGTCGGACAATACATGCAGGATAACCACGGCCAGCCCCGCGGCGATGGCGGGGCGCAGCAGCGGCAGATTGACGCGCAGGAAGACCTGCCATTTGCCGGCGCCCTGGATGCGCGCGGCTTCTTCCAGTGTTTGGGTGGATACGGACAGCGCGGCATGCGCCATGAGAAAGACATAGGAAAAACCGGCTAACGACAGCGTCAGCGTGGCGCCAAATATGTTGTAGATATCCGGGGTCGGGATGCTGTCGCCGAAGATTCCGGTCCAGGCCAGGCCGATCCAGCCGTCGCTTTCAAACAAGGTGGTATAGATGTGGGCAAAAACATAAGTAGGTATGGTGAGCGGCAACACCATCAACCATATGGCATAGCGGCGGCCGGGAAACTCAAAACGGGCGATCCACCACGCGGCGCTGACGCCAAGAATAAAACAGATAATCGTCACCAGCACGGCCAACGACAGGGTATTCCACAGCAGTTCCGGCAACCGGCTGCTCCAGAGTTGCTGCCACTGATCCCACCCCAGTTCACTGCTTTTCAGCATGACGAACCATAGCGGAATCGCCGCAAACATCACCACGGCTAACGCGCTGTTACCTAACGCACCAAAGCTTCGGTTATTCATCCCCGATTTTAGTTTCTTTTGAAAACGGCTATTCTACGGCATGCCCACGGCTTCTATTAAATCAATTGTTTCATTGCGCATCGTGCCGAGCCGGTACATGGGCACATCGGCCACTTTGAAACTGCCGGCGGCCGGCAATCCGGCGCTGGCCGCGACACCCTCGCGCGTGGGATATTCACGGTTCGCGCCGGCAAACAGCTGTTGTCCTTCGGCAGAAACGAGATAGCGGATTAGTTGTTCCGCCAGTTCGCGTTTTTTACTGTGTTTGGTAATGGCGATGCCGGCGACATTCCACGCGACGCCGATACCATCCTTGCCCTGGTCGGGCAGCACGATCGCAATGGACGCATTGGGATTCTCATCGAGGTGCCGGTAGATATAGTAGTGATTGACCAGTCCGGCGGCGAGTTTGCCCGAGGCAACGGATTTCACGATCATGCCGTGTTTGTCAAATACTCTGCCCCCCACGTTGTCTTTCAAGCCTTGTAACCAGCGGGAGGTTTTTTCCCTGCCCGCGGCCAGCAGGTAAACGGTCGCGCCGGCGATATAACTTTCATTGGTACTATTGGTAATGCCCACCTGGCCTTTGAGTTTGGGATCGGCGAGATCGAACACCGAGTTCAGGTTTTTCGCCAAGGGATTATGGGTATTGATCACCAGGACGCGGGCCCGCGCCGAAAGGCCGACCCAGCTATTATCCGGCGCCCGGTAATTCGGAGCGACCTGGTTGGCGATGGCCGCGGGGATTTGCGCAAACAATCCCAGCTCGGCGCCTTTCTGCAAGGTGCCGGCATCGTTACTGAGGAATAAATCGGCATCGGTACGCGCACCCTCTATGCTTAATTTATTGAGTAGCGCGGTGGATGCGCCGGCATGCAATACGACGTTGATACCGGTTTGTTCGCTAAATTGATTAATCACGGGTTTTACAAAATTGTCGCTGCGCCCGGAATAAATGACAATTGTTTCAGCGGCTTGTGCGAATTGGGTAAGGATCAGCAAGGAACTTGCGAGTACAATCGACGTGATACGGAACATGGTTTATTAAATCCTTG
>DATCIR010000203.1:0-13802 GCA_036507695.1 Gammaproteobacteria bacterium | reverse complement strand
GTAGAACCAATATGTTCGCTAATGGATTGCCACATCACCAGGAATCTGCCTTACGCGGCTTTAACCGGGATAAGAAAGAAAATACTGCAATTCATGCCTGTCGCTTTGAATTAGCACCGCGTTTATACCGCTGTCGTTAGTGAATAAACATTTGTCGTTTTATGTTTATAGTAAAGCATTCTCGGGCAACGGCGAGAGTCAAAATACCGGCGTATGTTAATTTCATTTCGAGTTATAGTACTTAAGCGCTTGGCGTCATATGGCGTCATTGGATTATCCACAATACCTGTGGATAACTTTGTGAACAAACTGCGAGAAAGATACGGCAGGAAGCATGAATGCTGGATCAAGATTAGATTGCTCTCTTCTCGTACTGACATTTTAGATCTAATTATCATAGAGTTACGGAACATCAAGGACTTGGCTGGCATTGTTGCACCGGCACTAAGCATGTCGGAATTTTTTACATTTCCGCTGTGAATAAAACTCCGGGAATAAATTAAAATAAATAAAAAAGCCAGCACAAGGTACTGGCTTTTAAAACGTACTGGAACAGTAGAGATTTTTTTAGTGTTATATCGGTTAAAGAGTCATAACAAAATCAATTAATTTGGAAATGTCTTCGTCTTTTACCCGCGGTGAATAAGGAGGCATTGGCGCGCCACCGGTTACCGCCGTCCAGTTGCCTTTACCGCCTTTTTTGACTTTTTCAATCAATGTGGCTTTAGCACCCGCGTCGCCTTTGTATTTAGCGGCAACATCTTTCCAGGCTGGACCAACCACTTTCTTGTCAACGCTGTGGCAAGCCAGGCAGCCGCTCTTTTTGGCCAGCTCCAGATCCGCGTGGGCTTGACCAGCAATTACTAAAAAACCTGCCGCGGCAGCAATAGCTAAAAATTTTGATTTCATGTAGTTTCCCCTCACAAGATATACAATGATCAACAACAATAATGAATGCGGGTACTCACCAATTCCTTGACCCGCGTTTTCCCCTAACGTTTCTTATAGCTAGTCCCCGTCGTTTTGCATTCACAGCGCCTGAATTAGCGGCGGTAAAAACAAAATCGGAGAAGTAGACGCTCTACTGCAAAACCGTGTATTCATCTCCGTGTATTCATCTCTCGGTTGTGCAATTGTTTGCCGAATTACCTGCATGCAAACTGAGGGGGACTTTATGCCATTGGAGATATATGGTGTCAAGTACTTATTGTAACGCGCTTTGGCCATATCTTTTTGAGCTATTACTTGAACTCAGTGTATACGGAATTGATATAGTTCATGCGTAACGATGCGTTCGCCTTATCAATGAAACCGATGGGTCTGCAACCACGTGTGGCAATAAAACCGATTAAGCGACTATAACCACTGCGGATCAGCAGCGCCACAAAACATGCAGTTGTTCCTGTTCGGCAATCCGCTGCAACAGGACTTGTTTGAATTCATCGGGATCTTTTTGAAACGTTATTTCACCCGCTTTGGGAAACCGCGCATCCCACAAGCGCGACAGCCAAAACCGCAATGCCGCCAGCCGCAATAGCATGGGCCAGGCGTTTTTTTCTTCCGCGGTTAGCCTGCGTAGCGACTGGTATGCATGACACAAACTGCGCGCCCGCCTGAAATCCACCGCGCCATCCGGTTGCAGGCACCAGTCATTCAGCGTGATCGCGACATCATACAAGAGGCAATCATTACAGGCATAATAAAAATCCAGCAGGCCGCTGAGTTTATTTGCAATAAAAAGCGCGTTGTCTCTAAACAGGTCAGCGTGAATAACGCCTTGAGGCAGGTTTTGATAGTTTTGTTCCGCTTGCCCGGTCAACTCCCGCTGTAATATTTCGCTATCTTCCGGGTTGAGCAGCGGCAATAACTGTTCGCCGGTGCGCTGCCGCCAGGCCGCGCCGCGAACATTATCCTGCCGCAAGCGGAAAGCTTGCCCGGCCATATGCAGTCGCGCCAATGCGAGGCCGATGGATTCGCAATGCCGCGCATCCGGTTCCAGCGCCGACTGGCCTTGCAGCCGTTGGAACAGTGTCGCCGGCTTGCCGTTTAATGTGCGCGCGTAGTTACCGGTTTGGTCGGCGATGGGATGCGCGCTGGGAATACCATGCTCATTGAGAAACGCCATCAATTCGAGGTAAAAAGGCAGCTCTTGGGTTTTTAACGTTTCAAACAGGGTAAGAACGTACTGGCCATTTGCGGTATCAACGAAATAATTGGTGTTCTCGATACCGGCGGTAATGCCCTGATAATTTACCAAATCACCGAGTGAATAGTTTTGCAGAAAAGCGTCAAGCTCGGAGGACGAAACAGACGTGTAAACCGACATGAGAAGTTTTTTTGTTGAAGTTCCAGACCGCGGAAATGCGGTATATCACTCTCCGGCCTTAAAAATACGCGCCATAACTCAACCACCGCGGCGGCGAAACAAAAATTACAAATCCAGCATAATTTGCTGTTCTTCTTCCGAAGGTTCGAAGCCGCGCTGTTCATAATGCTTGAATATCGCTTTTACCACATCATCCGGATCATCCAGCAACTGGAAAAGATCAAGGTCTTCCGCATTGATCATGCCTTCCACCAACAGGCTTTCCCTGAGCCATTTGACAAACCCTTCCCAGAACGGCGTATGCACAAGAATAATCGGGATGCGGCGGGTTTTGCCGGTTTGCACCAGGGTGAGGATTTCAGCCAATTCATCAAGGGTGCCGAAACCGCCGGGCATGCACACATAGGCGGCCGCGTATTTCACGAACATCACTTTGCGGGAAAAGAAGTGGCGGAAGCTTAAGGAAATATCCTGATATTTATTGCCGTACTGTTCATGCGGCAGTTGGATATTCAGGCCGATACTGGGCGACTTGCCGGCAAACGCGCCTTTATTGGCTGCTTCCATAATTCCCGGCCCGCCACCGCTGACCACGCTGAATCCGGCGTCCGACAGCTTGCCCGCAATCTTTTCGGTCAACAGGTAATAGGGATGGTTGCGTTCCGTTCGCGCTGAGCCAAAAATACTCACCGATGGCCGCACCCGCGCCATGCGTTCAAAACCTTCAACAAATTCCGCCATAATCTGGAAAATCTTCCAGGATTCCCGCGTCAACATGGTATCGTCTACGGGCGACATACCGGGATGCGAGGATTTATCTTGATCAGCCATAATTCTCTCTTTTCTTGAAATTCAGAATCTACGACAATACAACCCTATGCCTACTATGCAAAATTCTAGCCCATTCATCCTGGTGGACGGATCGTCCTACCTTTACCGCGCTTTCCACGCCATGCCCAATTTAACCAATTCAACGGGAGAATACACCGGTGCGGTGTACGGCGTCGTCAATATGCTGCGCAAATTAATCAAGGATTACGATCCAGAATACATGGCCGTGGTTTTTGACGCCAAGGGCAAGACGTTCCGCGATGACATTTACAAAGACTATAAAGCCAACCGCCCGCCAATGCCACCGGAATTAAGTAAACAAATCGAACCTTTACATCAACTGGTAAAAGCCATGGGCATTCCGATCCTGGTGATCAAAGGCGTGGAAGCGGATGATGTGATCGGCACGCTGGCAAAACAAGCAGCCCGGGAAAAGATGGATACCTTGATTTCCACGGGCGATAAAGACATGGCGCAGCTGGTGAACGAGCATATCACCCTGATAGACACCATGAAGAATGCGTTTCTGGACCGCGCCGGCGTGATCGAAAAATTCGGCTTGCCGCCGGAGCGAATTATCGACTACCTGGCCTTGATGGGTGACAAGTCCGACAACATTCCCGGCGTCGATAACGTCGGGCCGAAAACCGCCGCCAAGTGGCTGGAGCAATATGGTTCTCTTGATGGCATCAAGCAACACGCGAATGAAATCAAGGGCAAGGCGGGAGATAATCTACGGGCGGCGCTGGATCAGTTGCCCTTATCCCACCAATTGGCCACCATTAACTGCGATGTCGAACTCGGTTTAACACCGGAGGATTTAAAGCGTCAGCCACCGCAGGAGAAAGAACTGGTCGAGATACTCAGCCGTCTTGAATTTAAAACCTGGCTTTCGGAAATATTAAAAAACCGCACGGAGCATACTGCCGCCGAAAGCACGTTAACCAGCAGCCGGCGCTACCAGACGATATTTTCACAACAGGAACTCACGGACTGGTTGGAGAAACTCAAAAACGCACCGCTGTTTGCCTTCGATACGGAAACCACGGATCTCGACTATATAATAGCCGAGCTGGTAGGCGTTTCGTTTGCCGTTAAGGAACACGAAGCGGCTTATGTGCCGGTTGCGCATGACTATGAAGGCGCACCGCAACAGCTTTCCCGGAACAAAGTACTGCAACAACTCAAACCACTGCTGGAAGATCCTAAACACCACAAACTGGGGCAACACCTGAAATACGACATGAATGTGCTGGCCAACTATGGCATCGAGCTTAACGGCGTCGCGCATGACACCATGCTGCAATCGTACGTATTGGACAGCACCGCCACCCGCCACGACATGGACTCCCTGGCGTTAAAGTATCTTGGTTGTAACACCATCCACTTTGAAGACATCGCCGGTAAAGGCAAAAATCAGCTTACTTTTAATCAGATCGCCATCGAAATAGCTGCGCCCTATGCCGCCGAAGATGCGGACATCACCTTGCGTTTACACAACACTCTGTGGCCCAAACTGGAAAAAGAGCCGGAATTAAAATGGCTGTATGAAAATATTGAAATCCCTTTGGTGCCGGTATTGTCCCGGATTGAACGTAACGGCGTATTCATTGATGTGGACATGCTCGCCACACAAAGCAAGCAACTGGAAAAAAGTATCGCAATCCTGGAACAGGCAGTGGCCGAGGCCGCGGGCGAGGAGTTTAATATATCCTCACCAAAACAAATTCAGGCGATTTTATTTGATAAATTGGGCTTGCCGGTATTGAAGAAAACCCCCACCGGCCAGCCTTCCACCGCGGAAGATGTGTTGCAGGAACTGGCGCTGGATTACCCGCTGCCGAAACTCATTCTGGAGCACCGCAGTTTAAGCAAACTGAAATCAACTTATACCGATAAACTGCCACTGCAGGTGTCCGAAAAAACCCGGCGCGTTCACACCTCGTATCATCAGGCGATCGCCAGCACCGGGCGGCTGGCTTCCAAGGATCCGAATCTGCAAAACATCCCGATTCGCACCGAAGAAGGCCGCCGTATCCGCCAGGCTTTTATAGCGCCCCGGGGTTGCAGGATTATCGCCGCCGATTACTCGCAAATTGAGTTGCGCATTATGGCGCATTTATCCGGTGACAAAGGTTTGCTGGACGCCTTTGCCAAAGGTATTGACGTGCACCGCGCCACGGCGGCGGAGGTTTTTGGCACGCCTGCCGATAAAGTCAGCAATGAAGAACGGCGCCGCGCCAAAGCGATTAACTTTGGTTTGATCTATGGCATGTCTGCCTTTGGCCTGGCTAAACAACTGGGAATCGGACGCAATGAGGCGCAACAATATGTCGATCTATATTTCGAGCGTTACCCGGGCGTCAAAGCGTTTATGGATACCACCCGCGAACAGGCCAGGGAAATCGGCTATGTCAAAACGGTGTTTGGCCGGCGGCTCTATTTGCCGGACATCAATCACAGTAATGCCCAACGCCGTCAATACGCCGAGCGCACGGCGATCAACGCGCCCATGCAAGGCACGGCCGCGGACATTATTAAACTCGCCATGATCAAGACCGACCAGTGGATCCGCGAAAGCAAACTGGATATTAAAATGATCATGCAGGTACACGATGAATTGGTATTCGAAGTCAGGGAATCACAGGTCGATACGGCGATCCGGGAAATTACCCATTGCATGGAATCGGTGGCGAACCTCAAAGTCCCCCTGAAGGTCGACATCGGGGCCGGCCTGAACTGGGATGAGACCCATTAAATTGTTGCCGGTGTTTGCGGGAATATAGATTTAACAACCGGCTTTGCTTGTTTTCCATGCGCCACCAGGGCGTTAGTCAATCGAAGTGAAGGTTAATCGGCTACCTTGATGAATCGATGGTCAGCTAACGGTCTGTCGGTGACTCAACACGCTTCGCATGAATTTTCATCACCAAATCTGGCATCCTATTGATAATACAATGATTATCGGGTAGCGATATAACTTATATTAGGATTTAATGAAATTTTTTCGAGGCGGGATGAACTTTTTTCCCGGTTCGGGCGTCTCAACAAACGAGTGGACAATGCTACTACTCACCCGCTCCTCCTCCCTAAGCGGGTATTAGTAAAGCCCAGCGTCCCCATGCTGGGCTTAAACATTCGCCCCGGTATCACACCCCTAACTGTGTACCGGGGCTTTTTTATGGTATGACCTCCCCCCTAAATTCCATGCAATAACATCAACATTATCATCCTTTAACATTCATTAACGCTGGCGTAGCCGGTAATATTTTCAGGCGTTCGGCTCAGCGCTAAATCACGTTTCATTCTGCTCAATATCCATCCATTTATCAAGTATCAGAATCAGATTATCAATGCCCGACTTTTTCAATGCAGAGAATAGCTGAACTGTGGCCTCGGGCATCAACGCGGCGACTTGCGCTTTAACGGATAGCAGCGTGTTTGCTGCAGCCCCTTTGTTGAGTTTATCGCTCTTGGTTAGCAATATGTGCAAGGGTAGCTGGGCCTTAGCACACCAGAGGATCATTTGCACATCGAACTCTTTCATGGGATGACGGCAGTCCACTAATAGAATCAGGCCCCGTAAGGAGCGGCGGCTTCTCAAATAATCATCCAATAAAGCATCCCATTGCTGTTTAACATCTTTGGCGACCTTGGCATAACCATAGCCGGGTAAATCCACCAAACGGCGCGATTCATCGAGGTAAAAATAATTGATAAGTTGCGTACGGCCGGGGGTTTTGCTGGTGCGCGCCAATTGCTGCGTTCCGGTCAATGCGTTGATGGCGCTGGATTTGCCCGCGTTGGAACGGCCCGCGAATGCGGCCTCGTAACCCGTGTCCTCGGGTAACTGGGACAGTTTGGCCGCACTCATAACAAACCGGGCCTGCCGATAATAGTTTTTACTTGTCATTTATTAATGTTTAAAACGAGAAAATCGCACAAGCCCATATAGTATCAATGATAAAGAATTTTAATAGGACAATAGCAGTTATTACCCAGGATTAGTTGTTCTTTTTTCTTCCCAATAAATCTACAATGGCAGTTTGCTTCTTAACGCTGTACTCATCGAATTTCAAAAGCACACCCAAAAAGAATCTTCGTGCGGCAAATGCAGTAGATAAAGTTGGAGCAGTAGGTCATGTGTCATGCCACAGCGAAAAAGCCAGAAAACAGCCTGTTTCGGGCCGCATTTTTAGTAATGTTGTTTGCCAGTAGTTATGTAAACGCCCAGGGTAATGTAAATGCCGGGTCAGATAAAGCAAAAGCGTGCCAGGTTTGTCACGGTAAAGGCGGAAATAGTACTAATCCGACCTATCCGAGACTTGCCGGTCAACACGCAAAATACATAGTAAAGCAGTTAAAAGCATTCAAATCCGGAACACGCACAGACCCGATCATGAACAGCATGGCGGCAACGTTGTCCGACGAGGATATGGAAGACGTTGCGGCGTTTTTTGCAAGCAACAGTTAATCATTGACGTTGGATTGCCTGCTCCGATAACCCTTAGTATAGGTGTTAGGAAACATCCAATGTTTCCCTAATTAATGAATAGCATCGGCGATGCCGAGAGAACCACCTACAGAGAACCGTGTGTACAAAACAATGAGACTTTTGAAAAAACACCTATTCGGATTTTTTATTAGCGTTGCTATGGCGGTGCCTGGCGCGGGTTGGGCAACCGGTGACGCAACCGCCGGAAAAGAAAAATCCCAGGTCTGCCAGGGATGTCACGGTGAAGCCGGGAATAGTTATGGCCCGGACTGGCCTAATCTGGCAGCGCAACATCCTTCCTACCTCATCAAGCAGATCCAAAATTTTCAGGAAGGCGATCGTTCCGATGAAACCATGAATGCGATGGTCATCGGACTAAGCCCGCAGGACATCAAGGATATCGCGGCTTACTTCGCCTCGCAGTCGCTTGAACCCCAGGAACAGCAGACGGATGCCGAAGTGATTAAAACCGGCCGTAAAATCTTTAAAGGTGGAAACCGCTATTCCGGCGTGCCGGCTTGCGCAGGCTGCCATGGACCCAATGGCGCTGGCAATGGGCCTGCCGCTTTGCCGCATCTGGCTGGACAGAAATCCACTTATACCGTCAAAACGTTAAAGGACTTTCAATCAAATACCCGCGCCAACGACGTCAATGAAATCATGCGCAACATCGCGGCGAAACTCACCGAGAGTGAAATTAAAGCGGTTGCCGCTTATTTGGCGACGCTAAAGTAACGCGGCCGCAGCGCCCGGCGTAGACCGAATCCACTTCTCCGAATAGGAATTAGCCGCTGCGTCATCGTCCCATACACAATTTTGCGACGCAGTTTATTTGCGGCCAAGTGCGTATAAATAATTCGCAAACGTAGACACGTCGTGGCTGGCGCGGCGGAATAAATGATCGAGGCTGACTATCGCATGTTCGAGCAAATTGACGGCGATATACGGATGCTCCACCCGCAAGCGCTGATACATGGATCGGGACAATTTGAGCAGCTGGGTTTTTTTGGCGGCTTCAAGCCGCACCGAGCGGGGACGCCGGTCAAAAAAGGACATTTCGCCCATGATCTCCCCTTCCTTGATGAGTCCAACTTCGCCGGAACTCTTTTGGTCCCGGTAAAGCGCCACCTCGCCACTGATCACCAGGTATAACGCTTCACCCACTTCGCCGATTTCCGCAATGATTTCCTTGGCTTTAAAGTTAACGAGTTCGGTATATTCAAGAAAAGTTTTAACTTCATTAACCGTCAATGAATCACACCACACCTGATCATTGAGAAACTGAATCAAATCCACGATCTTCTCTTTTTCTTTGTCTTTTTCCTTATCTTTTTCACCGGCCATACGGCTATGCTCCCAATTAAATAAACTCAGTAAAACATTTCGTTGCAGTGTATATCACCACAGAAAAACCGCAAATGACATCATGCGGTACTTTGCTGTTTTCCTGGTATAGCTTGATATTGGTTCACATTATTATTACACAATTGCCGGTTCAGGTTTTTATAAATTACCGGTAAATCCATTGGTAGCGCCTGATTGTGTCATGATTGATATAGCAGCCTGCCTGAAGAATGAACTATAGCGCCGCTACCCGGGTCTACGTCATTAGCCGGCCGTTAGCCGGCTTAGTGATAACGCGGAATTTATCTATAATTGTCCCAGCAGGGATGCATCGCCAATTACCACACCATTGGGGCAAGATGCCGGGAAACTGGTTGATTGATTGAGGTTTGTTGATTGACAATTTCCTGGAAACATCCTACAACTGAACTGTTTTTTCGCAAGACAACAAAAAACAACGAGGTGATTGCATGAAGAATAGGATTATCGGGATTTGTAGTCTGGCCTTACTATCCAGCCTTGCCGGTCTGGTGTTCGCCGCCCCCACCTACAAGGAAAAAATCCATTATGAATCCGTGTTGCCAGCGCAACCCACCAGCACAGGCGATAAGATCGAAGTGGTGGAAATGTTCTGGTATGGCTGCCCGCACTGTAACAGCCTCGAACCCTACGTGGAACGCTGGCTGAAGAAAATGCCCGCCAACGCGCAATTTGTCCGTATGCCGGCGATCTTCCGTCCGGAGTGGGAATTGCATGCCCGCGCTTTTTATACGGCGGAAATTCTCGGCGTACTGGATAAAACCCATACCGCAATGTTTGAAGCCATCCATCAGCAAAAACGCCGGTTAAGCACCGACAGCGAAATACAAAAATTATTCGCGGAACACGGCATCAGCGAACAGGATTTCAACCGGGTATTCCGTTCCTTCGCCGTGGAAGCCAAGATACGCCGCGCCAAGGATATGAGCGAACGCTATGGAATTCGCGGTGTCCCCGCATTAATCGTCAATGGCAAATACCGTACCAGCGCGCAATTGGCGGGCGGCAATGCCACTATCTTCCAGGTGGTGGATTATCTCGTCGCCCAGGAAAGCCAGGGGAAATAACGCCGTACGCACCGGAACTGATCAGTTAAATTCCCGATTACTGTTCCTGCGGCCGCCCAAAATGGATGGGGCATGAAAGCAGCTGAATTATTTGTTAAGTGCCTGGAAAACGAAGGCACCGAATTCGTGTATGGCATTCCAGGCGAAGAAAACCTGGATGTCATGGATGCCCTGCTCGACTCGACGGTGCAGTTTGTAACAACGCGCCATGAACAAGGCGCGGCATTCATGGCCGATGTCTACGGCCGCCTGACCGGGCGCGCCGGAGTTTGTATGTCGACCCTGGGGCCCGGCGCCACCAATCTCATCACCGGGGTGGCCGATGCCAACATGGATCATGCGCCGCTGGTGGCGATCGCCGGACAGGCCGACACTCACCGCCTGCACAAGGAATCCCATCAGGTGCTGGATCTTGAGGAATTATTCCGTCCCATTACCAAATATTCTTCGCGCTTACTGGCGCCGGAGATCATTCCCGAAGTCACCCGCAAGGCCTTTAAAATCGCGCAAACGGAGAAGACCGGCGCGGCGTTTATTGAGTTTCCGGAAAACATCGCCAAACTCAACGGCCCCAACCAACCCCTGCCGGTCGCGCAAACCATGCTGCCGGAGCCGCCCTCCGAGCAGGTAAAGAAAGCGGCAAAAATTATTTCCGAAGCGAAACAGCCCATCATCCTGGCCGGGAACGGTGTGGTGCGCACGCATGCCAATGAAGCACTCGCCAGCTTCGCGGAGAAACTCAATATACCGCTGACCAATACCTTCATGGCCAAAGGTGTGATTCCCTTCAAGCACCCGATGGCGCTGGGCAGCGCGGGGCTGCAGGCGCGGGATTATATCAATTTCGGTTTTGCCAAAGCGGATGTCATCATATGCGTGGGTTATGATCTGGTCGAGTATCACCCGCACTTGTGGCACCCCACCGCGGACCGGAAAATCATCCATATCGATTCAACACCCGAGGAAGTCGACGGCAATTACCCCGTAGCCGTGGGTGTGGTGGGCGATATCCGCCACTCACTGCAACGCATCGCGGAATTGGCCCAGCCGCATGACGGGCACACCCTGCGTTTATTGCGCAAGGCCTTGATTGAAGAGATGAATCAACACCGCGATGACCGTTTTTTTCCCATGAAGCCGCAAAAAATTATTTGGGACCTGCGTACGGTTTTGGGCCTCGAAGACATTGTGATTTGCGATGTCGGCGCTCATAAGCTGTGGATGGCGCGCATGTTTCGCTGCGAATACCCCAACACCTGTATCATTTCCAACGGATTCGCCAGTATGGGTATCGCGGTGCCGGGGGCGATCGCCGCGAAAATGGCGTTCCCCGCTAAAAAAGTCGTGGCGGTGACCGGGGATGCGGGCTTTTTGATGAATTCCCAGGAAATCGAGACTGCGATGCGCCTGAAGGTGCCGGTGGTGATCCTGATCTGGAATGATTCCGGTTTCGGTTTAATAGAATGGAAACAAATGAATACCTTTGGCCGTCCGTCCCATGTATCCTTTGGTAATCCAGATTTTGCCAAATACGCCCAGTCTTTTGGCGCAAATGGTTACACAATCACACAAGCCGATGAGCTCATGCCTGTATTAAAAAAGGCCTTGGACGATAATACCCTCAGTGTGATTGATTGCCCGGTTGATTACAGCGAAAATCTCAAATTGACGGAAAAGTTAGGTGAAATGATTTGCCCCTTTTAGTGTCTTAGGAGCACTGGCTATAATCAGCATAGTGTCCTACTACCGCCAGGAACACTTGAAGTGGGGGACAAAAAGAGTTTACGCCAACAAATTTAGTGTAAACATAAATTGAAACCATTGAAGTACTTAATCAGTTAGGTTGTGTAGTAATGAATCAAATCATACCCTTGGAAGATACCAGTCCAAATCTTAATACAGGAAAACGCGTCCGGTTGTTGAGTTATAACATCCAGGTCGGCATCGGCTCGGTCTCTTATCGGCATTATGTCACCGCCGCCTGGAAACACGTCTTGCCGCACGCGCAGATCTATGAAAATTTGCATAAAATCGCCCATGCGATCCGTGGCTTCGATATTGTGGCGTTACAGGAAATGGATGCGGGCAGTATCCGCAGCAGCTTTATCAATCAGGCTGAATATCTGGCCACTCATGCCGGCTTTCCCTTTTGGTACCATCAAACCAATCGTAAAATTGCCAATATCGCGCGCCACAGTAATGGCGTACTGAGCAAATTCAAACCCAGCGAAGTCTCCGACTATAAACTGCCGGGATTTTTACCCGGCCGCGGCGTGATGGTGGTGCGTTACGGCCATCCCGATAACCCGCTGATTCTGCTCATCGTGCATCTTGCCCTGAGCAAACGCGCCCGGTTGCGGCAGCTGGAATTTATCAGCGAGATCGTCAATTGTTATGAACATGTGGTTGTCATGGGAGACTTGAATTGCCAGCCGGATAGCCGCGAGTTGCGCCATTTACTGAATACCACCAACCTGTGCGAGCCTGTCCACGGCTTGAAGACTTTTCCCAGCTGGCGTCCGCAACGCACCATTGATCACATTCTCGCGTCACCCAGCCTGGAAATTTATGACGTGCATGTGCTGGATCATTTGTTGTCAGACCATCTTCCTATCGCCATGGAGATCCGGCTGCCGTCCGGACTAGAACTCGCCGCCTAGCCTCGCATGCGCTAAACACGCGGCACCGAATCACACCTCCCTTGGATTGGGATTACCATCCGGTGATGCCCTTGCGCACCAGCGCAAATGCAACGACGCACCACAACAACAAACCGCAACCACAAAATCACCCTGATAGTATCGCTATAGTAGTGTCATCCCGCGTTGCAGTTTCGTACAATGCCGGCATGGCAAAACAATCCTCATCAAGAGACACCGGCGCCACAACCCGTTTGCACAGCTTGCGCATTGACAAATGGTTGTGGGCGGCCCGGTTTTACAAAACCCGTTCCCTGGCCAGCGACGCTGTCAAAACCGGCAAGGTGCTGGCCAACGATGAGAAAGTCAAACCCAGTAAAGAAATTGTCGCTGGCGACATACTCAGCATCCGGCAATCCTTTTTCAGCAAAACCGTCACCGTATTGGAACTCTCCATGCGCCGCGGGCCGGCCACGGTGGCGGCGGCGCTTTATGCGGAAACCGCCGAAAGCATTGTGAACCGGGAACGCCTCAAGGACCTTCAGCAGGCACAACCGGCGTTGCGCCGTAGCGGACAGGGCCGCCCGACGAAACGGGAGCGGCGGCAAATTATTTCGTTTACCCAAAAGGGCAAGGATTAACCGTATCACCATGATTCATTCACAAACACGGTTTATCCGCTACAATGCGGCCATTGCAACACCCATACAGCCTGTGACCGCTACCTTGTTTGGAAAGTATCAACGCGAACCGGCCTGGCGGCCAATCCGCCAGCTGCGCCATGTGAAGCTGGAACCCAAATTGGCCCAGTGGCTGTTTGATTCCTCGTCTTTAACCACGCGCCTGAAGCATGCCTGCACAGCCGCTTTTTCCGTGCAAATCCTGCAGGAGGGATGGGCGCGGCCTATGCTTAACGAGGCCGAACGCCTCGGCATGCGCCCCTCGAGTTATGCCTGGATACGGCAAGTCCATTTATTGTGCGGGGATCAAGCCTGGGTATTTGCACGCACGGTGATTCCTCCGCATACTTTACGGGGTAAACAGCGGCGCTTGGCCCGGTT
>DATCIR010000202.1:0-7221 GCA_036507695.1 Gammaproteobacteria bacterium | reverse complement strand
CGGCCAGGGATGGCCGCAGTCGACGGATTCGCCGGGAACGAATCCGGTCGCACGCAGTGCGCCCGCAGGGTGTGGGCCAGGGATGGCCCACAACAACCTACAGGGACGTACTTGTGGCGTCCCCCGGCAGGAGACACCGGCGCCGCCCACGGGTGAGTAGTTACATTCAAGGAATGGAAATTCCTGCACACTGACTATCTATATATAGCTATAGCGTTTCAATACTTGCCGGTATTGCGCTGCCAGGGCGTGTTCAACCCCCAGGATATCGAACAGTTTTAGCGTGGCTTTTCTGGCATAGTTGTCGTTATAGCCTTGATTCATAGCCATGATGCTGACCAGTTGCTGCAATGCCGGTGCGTATTGTTGCCGGATTACATAGTGCACCGCCAGTTGGTGTTTCGCCTGGAGATTATCCGGCGCCGTCGCAACGTGATGAACGAGGTCATCGGGATTTTGCGCCGGATCCGCTTCCACAAAGAATTCCAAAACCGCTTTTTGCCGCACAATTTCTTCATGGCTTCGCAGCTCCACCGGCAAGCAATTGATGAGCGTTAACGCCTCGTCATAACGCTTTTCATGCTTCAGTAATTTACACATCGCTAATGGCAAGCGCGGATTAACTGGATCTTCCACGATTGCGCCGGTAATCATGCGGTAAGCTTCCGATCCAACGCTAATCACCACGCTTAATTGATGCATTGCAGATAAAAGAGAGGGTAAATTGATTGGGAATTTTCTTTTTACCGAAATCCGGTGTGTTTACCGGCGCGGGATGACGCTAACGCTATTGCTCAAAGGGCGCAACACCTGCAAGTCATTGCACCCTTTGCTAGCCACGATGCCGAACCGGAGGTGGCTATTCGCGGCCGCTAAACATGCCGGGTAAAATCCCCCCGTTTGGAATTACTGATCAGGCGTTTAAAATCATCGCTGCGTAAATGCACCAGGTTTTTGTGATCGCCTGCTTCTATATACACATCGTCACAGTCCAGCAGTTTGTTATCCACGATCATGTCAATGGCGTAAGCATGGCCAATAGGCGGTATCGCGCCGATTTCACAATCGGTAAATATACCGGCTAATTCCGCTTCGGAAACCAATTGCAGACGGCGGTGATACCGGGACGTTAAATCGCTCAACTGCACATGACACGTCGATGGCACAACCGCCATCACATAATCCTTATCATCTTTTAACAGCACGCTTTTCACCAACTTATCGCCTGGAATATGGGCGGCCTGCGCCGTTTCCATGCTGGTATCGGTATACACATGCCGCAACACATCATATTGGATACCCAGGTCCTCCAGATACTCCTTCAAGGTCATCGCGATAGCCATAATAAACCCTCCTCTTAATATGTTCGACCGGCCAACAAAGTTGTCATATCTTAAAAATGGCGCGCTACAACAAGTTACTATTAATAGCAAACAGACCGCGCATAACACCTTAACCTGTATCAATTATTCGTTGAAATGCTCATAAAATACTTGAATACGGCCCAAGCAGAAATTATTTGTTGTTGTTTGCGTCTAACGCGGGAAGCCGGGGATTTATTGCTTATCGATTTCTTTGGACAAGGAATTGCTTGACGACAGGGAATCCAAGCCAACAGCATCAAATGCTAACAGTGGAACGGCGGATTAGCATACTCTTAACTAAGCACTTCAAGGCTATAGCCTCTAAAAGAACAGGAATACCTGGGTGGAGATCCGGTCATCGATGTCATTCGCGATTTTATTGACGGTATCGGTGGACGGTAATCCGGGAGCTTCCGCATCGCGGATCTCATAATTGAAAATCGCTTTCGTAGTGTTATTGAAAAAGTATTGCACCCCTAAGGTCCACGTTTCGAATTTGCGTTCGTCCGTGGATTGCAAATTGGTTATCCGGTTATACCAATCGTAGCGGATATCAAGCTCGATATCAGGGGTAATCCGGTAGCCGAAATCCACGTAGCCACCATCGCCCTCGCCTTCCGGTTCCGTGATAAACTGCGCAACAACGGTTCCGGCATTGTTAACCGCACCGGGTATCGCTCCACCGGTGGTGCCATTGGAGATCATACCATCGACCTTTATATACTCCGCCCAGAACCGGTACTTACCATCAAAATAAGTGCCGCCAATGCCGCCGAGATTCCGGTCATATTCCCGTTCGGCCGCTTCCAGGGAACCGCCCCCCGCGGCAAGCGCCGTGGAACTATAAATCGCCCGCTTACCCTGGGTCAGCCACGCATACAATTTATAACCGGTGCGAAACGCATTTTGGCCATCGAATATTTTCTCGGCTGAGATATAGAAGGTATGATCCAAACTGTCATTGCGATTATCCTTATTAACGCCGCCCTGGCCTGCCAGCACGGCATAACTGTGTTCCCACTCGTCCACGCGAAAGGTATCAAACACCTGCACACCGATGTCACGCATAGCTACCGCAGCACTGCGAAACTGAGTTTGTATATCCCCGTTGCAAAAACGCAAATAGAGCGGATTGCTGGGCCCCGGTGGAGTGCCCACCCCGCAACTGGCTTCCCCGTCCGTCCATGCCGGCCGTTCGACAAGCTGCTGATTGGCGATATTGGTCAGATTGATATAATTTGCCGCGACGATACCTTGATAGACTTCTTCACTCATGGGCACTTTCATTTGCCCGAGTTTTACTTTCGCGCCCGCGACCTGGGTAAAGGTAATGAAGGCGTCAGTCAGCGTGACACTTCCACCCCCGCCGCCCAGCTGAGTGATACCGTTGTTGCCATATTCCGCCAATAAAAAATAACTTATTTTCTCATTCTCCGGCAAAGCGCCGCGCACGCCCAGACGCGCACGCTGGATCTGAAATACTTCCGAACTGGATAAATCAGGCTGCATCACATTGACCACCGCCTGCTGCCCCAGCCATGGACCATCGGATAGCGTGCTTCCCGGAGTATACAAATAGGTTGGCTGCAAAAAGCCCCAGACCAACGGATAGGGTTCTTCGGTTACGCTTTGCAGCATCAGCCAGTTTGCCGCGTTCGCGGCGCCCGCATACAAACCGGCGCTGACCAAGGTCATTACGCAAAATATAGTCCTGGCAAATATTTTCATTTAGTGATCTCCCTGGATGGCGCTTTAAAAACCCTTGTGTCAGTAATAAACACAAATCAAGCCATACGGAATGAAAATTGGCTCGCTTTTCGAAACACCAATTGATTGCTCATCGCCATTCTGGATGTCAGCGCCACTTGCAGTGGAAACAAATCCGCAAAATCAGGAAACCGGATCTTTTCATCTTATTTAAAGAAGTTCCTGATCACGTCATAGTCGGAATCCTTGACCTCCACAAAGGACGTGACTGCAAAAGTTTTCAATATCATCTTACCCTCCGGCCGCTTGTCCCAGCTCAGGATCGCTTGCTTGAATTTTTCCTGGTCAGGTACCGGTACGCGCTCATGCGCCATATAAAGCGTGTCCGGAATCGCGCCCGACTGATGAACCACTTTTAATTTTTTCTTTTTCAACTGCGACTCTTCCCAGTGGACTAATACCGGCGTGGTGGTGCTGCATGCATCGACCTTACCTGCCAGCACCAGTTGCATACAGGAAAAGTGATTGTCGGTGTGGATCATGTCGATGGTTTTTTCAGCATCCAGGCCGGCTTTCTTCAACTCTTTGGTCATGACGACGGTAATTGCGGACTCCAGCGGTGGACTGGCCAAGGTCTTGCCGGCAAGATCAGTAATTGAATTGATATCGCTGTCAATTTTTACAACCAATATGGCGTCGAGATCGTCCGCCCGGCGCGCCAACGGCCGGTAGTGATGTTTATGCGCTAATGGGTAATCGAACGGCTGAATGAAAATTATGTCGTAGGTCTCTTTTGCTATTTCTTCCGAGAAAAGTTTGTAAGTAGGCCTGGATTGCGCAATGACGCGTTTGTTTACCAGGCGGGTAAAGTCGCTACTCACCGAATTATAGTATTTGATGAGCGCCGGCATTGGCATAAAAGGAAATACGCCAAATTTATAATGCGTTGACTCATCCGCGTAAACTTTGCCACCGCCACTCGAGACAAAACTCAGAAGCATGAACAGGGCAACTGACATGATCTTTTTTTCATAAGCACTTCGTTTCATATTGACTCCATTGCTTTTATGCTGCTCCACAATGACACTTGGCTATCCGTCTTTTTCCTGCAACAGTGCAATCCTTGGCATTAAAATAGTTGGCGCTATTGTTCTACACCGCTTCCTGATGCATGCCTTCCCCGTTCACCGGATTCTTTACCGGAAGACGAACGGTAAATATTGAACCCTCGCCAGGTTTGCTGCGTACCTTAAGGCTGGCCCCCATCATTTCGCAGTATTCCCCGGAAATTGTCAGCCCAAGCCCCGTGCCGCCGTATTTTCGGGTAGTCGACGAATCGGCTTGCGTATAAGGCTTGAATATTTCCTCGCACTGATTTTCCTGCATGCCAATGCCCGTATCACTGACTTCAATAATTTGGAAACCGTAGTCCCTAGCCCGCATTTCTCACCAGGCGGCCGCTAATTATCAAGAATAGATGCGGAAGCAAACGGCTATGCCCGAAACGTCAATAACACATTGTTCAGCGCTCTGGCCTATCGCGGTTCAGACGGGTCTTCGCGTCCGTAGGCTTGCTCTTCACTTTGGTACAGGAAGTACTTATGGCGCGGAGCACAGGGACGTGCGTGAGCGGCCATTGTGCAGGGACGCACCGGTGCCGCGGAGCCCAGGGATGGGCGAGAGCGGCCTGCTCCCGCGATCCTGGTGAGAAATGCGGGCTAGCGGATTTCCCTGCATATTATAACGGCCATCAAAATTAAGGCTTTACTGCCTGGATGTGGGATGTGGATAATTGCCCCGGCGTTAAGGGCCGCTTCCCGGCACATCCACATAAATGAATTTATTTGCCTGTATGTTAACAATGGTAATCGATGTAATCGGCATGGTCCGCGGTGTGAATACGTTTTAAGCGTTTAGTGGATGTAATCGAAGCGCAACAGGTTTTCAGGGACTGGGAGACCGAATTGCCGGGCGGGTTATTCGGCGCGAATTGCCAACCGTAAGCGTAACGGTGGCTGCGTGAAGGCCTCCATCGGCAAATATAATTGGCGCGCCTCTTACAATTTCAGGCAGGTGCTTTACTCAGCGAGTTTCGAAGGAATGACGGCGGGAATATTTTCGGGCTGGGCCAATTTGAAACTTAACTTTAGGTATGAACACCTCACCCGACGATCGCTTCTTTGGTTTTTTCATACGTCTTCTCACCCTTATAAGACAACCAACCCATTTGATAAGCGATGGTTGCCGCAATCGCCAACAGGATAAGGCTGTAGATTAATTTTCTTAGCATGGAAAGTCCTTTGCGCACCACAGCATGGTGGGATTGATGTTAGACATCGGAAATTTCTTGTTTTGCCAACGCAGGTAACCGGTACTGGCAGGCCGCCGCGCGGCGCCCCTGGCCGTTGAATCTAAACGCTGCCTTTTATGGAGCTCAGTGAATAGAATAATTTTTCCATGCCCGCCTGTAAACAGGCTATCCCCTAACGCATGCAACATTTTTTGCACGGTCGTGAGACGCTTCAGGGGCAGGATAGTTATCCGGTTTTGCGGGTATGCGCACAACAAATGACGAGCCTTTGCCTTGGGTGCTGGTGACGCTAATATCGCCGCGCATGATTTGGCATAAACGTTTGGTAATGGCCAGCCCAAGCCCGGTACCTTGATTGCTGGCGACGACCGTCGGCCTGGATTTGGAGAAAGGCTTAAATAGTTGTTCAAGGTCTTGCCTGGGTATGCCGATTCCCGTATCCGCAACGGTAAACTCTATGTATTCCGTGTCAAGGCTGTTCGCTTTTTTGCGCGCGATGTTAAGGCTTACTGTACCGTTACGAGTGAATTTCCCCGCGTTACTCAATAAATTTATCAACATTTGCCGTATTCGCAACACATCGCCTTGAATCTCACCGATATCGTCTGGCATGGTAACAATAAACTGATTATTGTTTTTTCGAATACCGGGTTCAACAATGACAGTCAGACCGTGAATAAATTGCGGCATGTTGATGGTTGTTGCTTGTAATTCCAATTTATCCGCTTCAATTTTTGACAAGTCCAGGATATCGCTTACCAGAGTAAGCAGATATTGGCCGGATTGTTTGATTTTTTCCAGGTCACCGTGCAGTTCTTTTGGGTCCGCTTGCCTTTTGTGCTGCGCGTCTTCCAAGTGGATTTCACTGTAGCCAATTATGGCGTTTAACGGTGTTCGCAGTTCATGGCTCATGGTGGCCAGGAATGCGCTTTTAGCGCGATTGGCCTGCTGCGCTTCATCCCGTGCATTGGCAAGTTCGAGGGTGCGCTGTTTCACCAGTTCTTCCAGGTTTTCTTTGTGTTCCTTCAATAATACTTCAGCGCGCCGATAGTCTGTAATATCCTGACATACCCCCACCATCCTCACGGGCTCATCGTTGTCGTTATAAAAAACGCGGCCACGTTCGCTGATAATACGTTCAACGCCATTATCCAGAACTATCCGGTGTTCCGTTTGATACGGTTCTTTGTTGTTGATCGCTTTGGATATCGCCTGGCTCACATCAGCACGGTCATCCGGGTGGATTCGATCGATAAACTGTTCAAAGCTTGGCTGGGCGGTTTCCCTATCGAACCCGAATATATGACACGTTTCATCCGACCATTCCACGCCGTTGGTCTTGATATTCCATTCCCAGTTACCCATATGCCCGATGTGCTGCGCTTCCTTGAGCAAGGCCTGGCTTTTGCGCAACGCGTTCTCTGTTGCTTTCAGGTGCGATACATCCCGGATACTTTGCACAATGCCGATGGGCTCGTTGTTTTCCGCGCGAATGACTTTGATGGTAACTTCAATGGGTTTCCCCAGCGCGTTGTGCGGATCATCCGCTTCTTTGGTAAAAAAAGCGTCGCGGCGCTGCAGGCGCGCCAAACAGCCCGGACAAGGCTGGTCTTCACCTTTGAGATGTATCAGCGTTCGCACATCCTTGCCGACGCATTCTTGAGCGGTTTTGCCAACCTGCCGGTAAAACGCTTTGTTGGCTCGAACCAGATTGTCGCCAAGGTCGACCAGGTACATGGGATAATCCAGCGAGTCCATGGCCTGCATCCACTCCGCTTCCGCGTTGGCAATCAGCATGTCGTTTTTTCGTAACCGATTATGTTGCCGGAGGATATACAT
>DATCIR010000201.1:0-6087 GCA_036507695.1 Gammaproteobacteria bacterium | reverse complement strand
GGGGGGGGTGATCGGTATCTTTTTCGGCCTGGGCAGTTCGGTGACGCTATCCCAATTTTCCGAGTTTCCGGTCAGCGTCACGGCCTGGTCGATTGTGCTGGCGTTTTCCTTCGCTGTCCTGGTGGGTATCTTTTTTGGCCTGCATCCGGCCCGCAAAGCGTCCCGTTTGCAACCCATCGAGGCGCTGCGCTATGAGTAATCAACCCCGCGTAATCCGGCATGTGAGGCTAATACGCTGAGTCCTTGAGATAGCGCAATGAAAACCCCATTCTGTTGTTTAATATAAATACATAATTTAGCGATAGCTTTTCCACTTTTTTATAACAGGGTTCCATAACAGGGTTCTATAACAGGTTTCCTTAAGTGCTGCGTCATGACGAGTTGACAGCACCGGTTTTTCCGGCGTTAAAATAACGCGTGAGCTGTTGGTCATTGCCAAGCCGTAAAGCAGGTTTTGGTAATGCTAATCCCGGTTTAGGCTCAACAAAGATTCGGTACGACTCAGGACAAATTCAGAACAAATTCAGAACAAAAAGGGACGAGGTGCACGCATGAAACCCGATAATACCAATTTCATTACGCAGCCTTACTCAACCAATAAGCCCGTTGCTCCCCAGGCGAATAAACATTCTGACAAAACCGTTCCAGCTGCCTCACCGTTCGAAAAATGGTTGATGCGTAAAGTCTTGCGCAACTTGGGGGATCCGCCGATATTTGTTACTTTCCCCGATGCCACGTCGATATATACTACGGAGAGCAAACCCGGGTACGGCATGGTGTTTCGCAACCGCAGGGCATTATGGCGGTTTATCACAAATCCCAAACTCAGCTTTGGCGAAGAATACAGCGCTGGCGATCTGCAAATAGAAGGTGAACTTGTTGATTTCATCTCGACCGTCTATCTCTACTGGCCTAAATTGCACAACAGAAGCGGACTGGGAAAAGCATTGACCAGGGCGCTTGGTCAACAACGTAATAATTCGCTGGCCCGTGCGCGAACCAATATCTATCACCATTACGACGTGGGCAATGATTTTTATAAACTATGGCTAGGCAAAAATCTGGTATATACCTGCGCTTATTATCCCGACCCGGCTGCCACGCTGGAGCAGGCGCAATTTGCCAAGATGGATTATGTGTGCCGTAAATTACGCTTACAGCCCGGCGAGACCGTCGTGGAAGCGGGATGTGGCTGGGGCGCGCTGGCTTTGCACATGGCGAAATATTTCGGCGTAAAAGTAAAGGCCTATAATGTTTCCCATCAACAGATCGTTGCAGCGAACACGCGCGTCGAACAAATGGGGCTGCGGGACCAGGTGGAATTTATTGAAGACGACTACCGGAACATTGCCGGCACTTACGATGTGTTCGTTGCAGTGGGCATGCTGGAGCACGTAGGCACCGCGTGTTACCGGCAGCTGAGCGAGGTAATCGACCGCAGTTTAACCGGACAGGGCCGGGGTTTGCTGCACAGCATCAGCCAGGTGGAAGCGGAACCCATGAATCCCTGGCTGGTGAAGCATATTTTTCCCGGCGGTTACACGCCGACACTGCGGGAAATGATGGAGGTTTTCGAGCCCCGCGGTTTTGATATTCTCGATGTGGAGAACCTGCGCTTGCATTATGCGCAAACCCTTTTGCACTGGTTGCAACGGTTCGAGAGCCACAAAGAAAAAATCTGCCGGATGTATGATGAAAATTTCTATCGCACTTGGCAGCTTTATCTTGCCGGCTCCCGGGCCAATTTTCTGAATGGCGATGTCGGCCTGTTTCAAGTGCTTTTTTCGCGGCCTGGCAACAACAGCCTGCCGCTGACGCGCGCGCATTTGTATTCCGGCGACGCCAACATCAACCGGGACGCTCAAGCATGGAAACATGCGGCGTCCTGATTGTGGGCGGCGGACCCGCCGGTTCATCCTGTGCAAAACGCCTGGTAGCGGCCGGCAAGGACGTTATCGTTCTGGATAAAAGCCCCTTTCCGCGTGATAAGGTTTGTGCCGGGTGGATTACACCGGCGGTGGTTGAGGCGCTGGCGCTTGATCTTAATGACTATCGCAAGAGCCGGGTGTGCCAGGATATACGGGCCTTTCATACCGGCGCTATGCAAGGACCCTATCTTCATCATCAATATGATCATACCGTTAGCTACGGTATCCGGCGCTGCGAATTCGATGATTACCTGTTGCGGCGTTCCGGTGCGCGCTTAAAATTAAACGAGCCTTTGCAACAACTGCAACGCCGTGATACGCACTGGATCATCAACGGGAGTATCGAGGCAGCGATGGTGGTCGGCGCGGGCGGGCATTTTTGTCCGGTCGCGCGTTACCTGGGCGCCAGGGTCGGTAAAACGGAACGGGCGGTGGCCGCCCAGGAAATAGAGTTTGAAATGACCCCGCAACAGGCGGCTGAGTGTCCGGTACAGGCTGATACGCCGGAGTTATTTTTTTACCCGGACTTATCCGGCTATGGCTGGTTATTCCGCAAGGGAAATTTTTTGAACATTGGGGTAGGCCGGGAAGACACCGGGAAAATTTCCCAATGCGCCACGGACTTTGTTGCGTTGTTTAAGCAGCAAGGAAAAATACCCCGCGATGCGCCGGAAAAACTCAAGGGACATGCTTACCTGCTCTATAGCCACGCGGTTCGGCAACGGGTGAGTGATGGGGTGTTATTAATTGGGGATGCGGCTGGTTTGGCTTATACCGAAAGTGGTGAAGGTATTCGTCCGGCAGTGGAATCCGGTTTGATGGCGGCGGATGTCGTGCTGGACGCCAATGGCGACTACCGGGAGCACAATCTGCAGCCTTATCTTGACAGGCTTATAACGCGCTTTGGTGCGGTGCAGACGCCAAATTCATGGTTCCCCGCACACATCAAACGCGCGCTGGCGCGGCAAGTACTGAGCAACCGGTTTCTCAGCCGTCATATCCTGTTGGATCGTTTCTTTTTGCACATCAATGAACCTCCCGCGCCATTGAAAAAAGCGTCCTGAACTACCGGAAGAGCCCGAATAAAAAAGTCAGTCAGTCCCGCCTGGCGCAGGTATATAAACGCTATGATAGGTGTTTGATTTTTATCAATTATTGACCGGGTAACAAGTCAAAACCGCTACCAGGATTATCCGCAATTCGCCGCCAGAATAGCGGCTTTTAAAAACCGTATGTGGTACTGATTATGTGCTACTATTATGCGCAGCCAAGTTGACGGTATGACAGGTAAAATGATTTGGATTAATTCCGCAGTAGCAAGCCTTCCTGATTATTCCTGGTTTACATGTGAAATTATTTCCATAGCTGTGTGCTATGTTTCAACCTGGTGTAAAATCCCGATAACTTGAAATTAGAACTGAACAAGCATTGACTACCAACGAAAATCATTTACTTGAGATAAATGCGCTGGATATTCCTGAACAGCTTCTTAAGAGCCTGCGGGATTCCGGTTTTACCCATTACACGCCGATTCAGGCAAAGACTTTACCGATTACCCTCGATGGCCGCGATGTGGCGGGACAAGCGCAAACCGGCACGGGAAAAACCGTGGCGTTTCTGCTGGCGGTATACACCCGGTTGTTACGTCAGGCGGCCGCTCCCGATCGCAAACAGAATCAGCCGCGGGCCATTATTATTGCGCCGACCCGGGAACTGGCAGTCCAGATTCATAATGATGCGGAAAAAATCGGTAAATATACCGGGCTGCGCCTGGGGCTGGCTTTTGGCGGCACCGGTTATGAGCAACAGCGCAAACAATTGGAGGACGGAGTTGATATCCTGATTGGTACTCCCGGCCGTCTCATCGATTATTTCAAGCAGCATGTTTTCAATCTCAAGGCGATTCAAGTGGTGGTGCTGGATGAAGCCGACCGCATGTTTGATCTGGGATTTCTCGCCGACATCCGTTACCTGCTGCGCCGCATGCCCAAACCTGAAGATCGTCTCGGTATGCTGTTTTCAGCGACCTTGTCGTTTCGTGTCTCCGAACTTGCCTATGAGCACATGAATAATCCCAAGCAGGTCGTGATTGAATCCAAAACGATCACCGCGGAAAGGGTCGAGGAAGCGGTTTATTTCCCCGCGAAGGAAGAGAAAATTTCGCTATTGCTGGGATTACTGCAGGGGCACGACGTGACCCGTACCATGGTATTTGTTAATACCAAACGCGTCGCCGAGGATGTCGAGCGTTATCTAAGCACCAATGGCTACGACGCCGGCATGCTATCGGGTGATGTTCCGCAAAAGAAACGCAGCAGTCTACTGAAACGCTTTACCGAAGGCACGCTGCCGATATTGATTGCCACGGATGTGGCCGCACGCGGCTTGCATATTCCCGAAGTCAGTCATGTATTTAATTTCGACTTGCCACAGGACGCGGAAGATTATGTGCATCGCATCGGCCGCACCGCGCGCGCGGGCGCCACCGGGGATGCGATCAGTTTCGCCTGCGAAGAATATTCCTTTTCCCTGTCCGAGATCGAGGAATTCATTGGCCATAAAATTCCCGTCAAAAGCGTTAGTCCGGAATTGTTGATCGAACCAAATCCACCGTTAAAACGCCCGCCTAAAAAACGCTTTGCTGGAAGCAAAATGCCGCCAAAGAAACATTCGCATAGAAAACGTTAAGCCCGCTAATCAATGCTGGCAATCCATGCTGGCGGACGTTGCAAGGAAAAATTACCGATTGATCTGATAATTCGCCGTTCCAATGCCGGTACTGGTTTGCCGTTGTGGCATGTCCGGAATATTGGTCTCACCCGCGTCATGAATCATGGAAATTTCCAGTTCCCGGCTAACAAACCAGGAGATGCTCAAATCCCGGCGGCTGGGAATCGTATACGAAGCGTCGATGGCAAAATCATCTTCATAGACCGTCAGCGCGGGCGTGGTGACATGCTTGATGATGGTCACTTGCGCAGAGGCGGGAATCAAATACCATCCGCCATTGACTGGTTGCACCGGTTCCGCCGTGTTGCCATTCACAATCACAGTAAAACCCGCCGTGCTGAAATCCGGCAAGCCGCTCAGATTCTGGTTTGTGACTTCGTCCCGGGGATAACCGGCCAGCGATAGATAATTGTAAACCTCGCGCTGGTCAAAGTGACGCTGGTCGGGGCAGCTCACACCATTGGCGGTGGCATTTACTACTAATCCCGGCGCCCCTAATGGAACAGACAATTTATAATCTTCTTCGAATGCCAATGAACCAGCTTGTGCAGTGGAGTGGGCAGTGTCGAAATCGGCGGCCGGTGCCCATGCCGAGGATGCTGGTAAGGAAACAAGATCGTCGGTAAAAATTTCTTCATCAACGGGGCTGAACAGGATGTCGCTGGCGAAACGTTGTTCCCAATTGGCGCCATTCCAGTTCCGGATTGACGTGATGCCTTCCTGCCAGCTTAGTCCATCGAAAACGGGACAACCATTCGAATCTTGCGATGCGGCCAGTCCAACCCGCCATTGCGCCGCCGTGGTTTTCGTGACCCGGTGGTTACGCAATTCTTCCGCCACTGTTTGGGATACGGTGTGCGCACTGGTATCGGCGGGTTGCACAAATACCGCCTTGGAGCTTGGATTAGTAAAGGTATATGTCATCGTGTCCAGTTCGGCGTTGTGCAGGGAAGCGCGCTGCGAAAAGACCACGCCGTTTACGGGATTGATATCTTCAATAACGGGCTCACCGATGCCCAACGCGGGCACATAAAAATCGGCGCGAAAGGAGAATGTTTGTTGCGCGATATTGCCCGCAGGGTCGCTGACTTCGATGCGCACCGCCTGCAGATCAACGGGGGTTGCCTGATGCCAAAAGAGTGAAAGAGTTTCACTCGCCAGGGGCACCAGGTACTCATCGCCAACGTTGGGCAAGGGCAAGACGCGCCAGTCTTCCACAATGCTGCCGTTTTTCTCATAACGCACGCGCGCCGTGATATCCGTAAATGGGGTGGCGTCGTTGAGCGCCCGGTTATCCGTTGCGCGAAACGCAAAGTAGGGGATGAGGTTCGTGGTCAAATCCGCGCGAGTAATCGGTGTGCCGTTCAGGTCAATCCGGTTGGTTTCCAGGTAGAGCGCCGTGGATTCATTGCTATCCAGTAATGGCGCT
>DATCIR010000200.1:0-4549 GCA_036507695.1 Gammaproteobacteria bacterium | reverse complement strand
CCAGTGAAATCGCCCGATTGGAAAAGAACTTCTTCCCGGATACCGACCCCGATGTACTGACCCACACCATCGCAACTTACCAACGACTGGGCTGCTGGACATCACATGCGGAAATTACCCGGGAGGCCTATGAAAATCTGCCGGATGTGTTTCTCTACAGCGGCATCATTAGCAAACGTCATGACTATCACCTGTGCGTGGTGACCCCGCCTGATGTGACGGGACTATGCGCAAACAAGCCATTGCAAAGCCATCCGCGTGATTCGGGAAGAACCAAAGACTAAACAACAAGTAATTTGCGATCAATTGCCTTTACCATTCCCCATATAACGGGATTTTGCATAGCCATCATCATTCAGCAGCCCTTTCCGCAACCACCGTCACGCCCTAATTCCGGCTACATCCCCCAATTCATAGGTAGCGAATCGTTTCCTCAGTTACCTCATAGGCCGTTTGGTGTGTTTATTTGTGTAGTCACTTTGCTTCGGGAGTCGCGCAGCTCGCCCCAGCCTAGCGGGTTAATATAAATCCAGTACTGATCCTCGAAACGTCACTCACTATAAAACAGGCGATTTGCAGCCTTTCGATGCAGTATTTAAACAGTACGTTAATCAGTATTCTGGATTTCCTGCTCTTTAGTTTTTTTCGTATTTGCAGTAAATCCCATTTAAGCCCTGATTTCTGAGGTCGATATCTTGATTAGAACGAATATAGACAAGTTTCCCCCTTTAGTGTGAATATTTACTAGGATAACAGCTCCATTTTGATTAGAGTTCGCACATTATGTTGGCTTTTTTAATAATTATCGGCGGCATAGCCGGTGCGGCGGGATTTGGCATCAATGGGATTCTCCCCGGAGGCCTACTGGGCTATTTGCTTGCACGAAGTATAAAGGCGGAAAAAACCATCCGCGAACTGCAAACCGCTCTGAAACAAGTCAATGGAAACCTCGCAACGCTATCCGTACACCACACCAAATCCAATGAATCCCAAGCGCCTACCGGGCAAGACACGCCGGCACCAGTCCAACCGGATAAACGCGTTGAGACTTTAGTCAATACAACGGCAACAACACCCGCGTTAAAACCCTCGCTGACCGCAACAAAAAGTTCCCGCCCACACGTAGAACCGCCGTCGCCAGTCAAGGAAGACGCATGGGTCGCAACACGTACGGCCTACCCAGCGGCGGAAGATCCGGTATGGCTGCGGGCCATCAAAAGCTATTTCACGGGCGGCAATACCCTGGTGCGAGTTGGCGTCATTATCCTTTTTATAGGCATTGCTTTTCTGGCCAAGTACGCCGCTGAGCGTGGCATCATACCAATCGAATTTCGCATGGCCGGCATTGCGTTGACAGGTCTTGCATTAATGGTAGTCGGGTGGCGGCTACGGCATAACAGACTCGGGTATGCCGTCGCATTGCAAGGTGGTGGTATCGGCATAACCTACTTGACGATCTTTGCGTCCTTTCGTCTGTATCATCTGTTGCCACCCACTATGGCATTCTCATTAATGTTGCTGGTGTGCATGCTTTCCGCCGCGTTGGCGGTATTACTGAATGCCCGATCGTTGGCAATACTCGGTTTTTCCTTTGGCTTTTTAGCCCCGGTATTAACCTCGACCGGGGGCGGCAGCCATGTCGCACTTTTTTCGTATTACACCCTGTTGAATTTCGGCATATTAGCCATCGCCTGGTATCGGTCCTGGCGGCCGCTGAACTTGATTGGATTTTTCTTTACCTTTGTGATTGGCAGTATTTGGGGCGCCAAAAACTATCAGCCGGAATTGTTCCAGTCCACCGAACCTTTTCTGGTGGGATTTTTCCTGTTCTATATTGCCCTCTCCGTGCTGTATGCCATACGCCAGCCGGTTAACCTGCGCGGCTATGTCGACGGTACGTTAGTCTTTGGGACACCCATCGTTGTATTCGGCCTGCAATATACATTGGTTCACACTATGGAATATGGCTTGGCCTACAGTGCGCTGGCCCTGTTTTCATTTTATGTGCTCCTGGCGTATGGGCTGTTTAAGTTTGTTGCCGGCTACAACAATAACGATGGTCTGCGGCTGTTATGCATATCATTTTTAAGCATCGGTGTTGTATTTGGTACAGTTGCCATTCCTTTGGCGCTGGATGACCGTTGGACGGCTGCCGCGTGGGCGCTGGAAGGCGCCGCGCTCGTGTACGTCGGCGTTCAACAGCGCCGGGACCTACCCTACTTTACCGGATTGCTATTACAGTTTGCGGCCGCGTGGTTTGTGCTGTGGGAATTGGGTCGCGCCACTCACTCCAACCATTGGCCTTTGCTGAATGGTGTTTACCTCAATGGATTACTGATGGCCGTCGCCGGTCTATCCAGTGCATTTTTCTCGTACCGCTATTGCGCTAATATCAAACGTTACATCAAAGGCACGGATGTCGCAATGTTAGGCTGGGGTATTGGCTGGTGGCTGTTCATCGGTGTTTATGAAATTTACCGTCATGCCAGCCGAACGGAATTTATGGCGTGGTTACTGATTCTGGGTGTTGCTACTGTGGTCTGCGCACATACCATAGGACAACGGTTAATGTGGGGACCCTTCAAACAACTCGACCGCGCCTTAATCCTGTTCATGTTATTGGCCTTAGTGGGTAGCATTGATACGTTGTCCCATCCGTTTGACCAGGGTACCTGGATTGCCTGGGTGATTGCTTATGTCACTTTTTATATTCTCCTAAAGCGAGACGATCAGAGCACATTGAGTCAATTACAACAGTTTTTACATGGCGCGGGGATATGGCTCGCCACTACAGTGGTCACATGGGAAGCTTTCTGGTGGGTGGAACAATGGCTGCCACGCCCCAGCGTATGGGGATTTACTGTCTGGGTTCTGATACCTAGCATGGTATTCACTGCCATTCACAGGTTAACCAAAAGCACAAGATGGCCGTTTAAGCCGCATGCGGCACTTTATATCGGCTTTGTCAGCATCCCAATTGTTGCCTTCACTGCCATAGCGGTGGTAGCCGGCAATTTATCCCAGACCGGCAACCCGGCCCCCTTGCCCTATGTCCCCTTATTAAATCCGTTGGACATAACCGATATTTTGGCCATTATTTTGATTCTATCCTGGTGGGTGAAAATTCAGCCGGCGCGCAATTCGGTACTTCCCTACCTGGAAACGAAGGTGTTTTATTCCGGCATAGGCATTATCACATTTATTTTAATCAACAGCGCGCTGGTTAAGACCATTCATCACTGGTATCACGTGCCGCTGACCTTCGCCAGTATGATGAGATCAGATTTGGCGCAAACCTCGTTGACGCTATTATGGTCGATCATTGCCATGATGGGCATGATTATCGCCAGCCGGCGGGGCTGGCGGCAAGCCTGGTTAATCGGCGGAAGCCTATTGAGCGTGGTCGTCGTAAAATTGTTTCTGGTCGATTTGGCCAACGTCGGAACCGTGGAACGGATCGTTTCGTTTATATTCGTGGGGGGCTTGATGTTAGTCATCGGTTATTTCACGCCATTACCACCCAAAGCACAGGTACAACGCAATGCATAAACTTGCGGGGCTCGTGACAGGTGTATTCATATCAACGCAGGTGTGGGCGACTGATAATCGTGAAAATTTTGCCTACGGTATTACCCTCGAATTGGAAAAAAACCGCGTCTATGAGTTTGAAGTACCGAAGCATGTCTATCAGCACATTCAAAGTCCGCAACTGTACGATTTGCGTATTTTCGGGCCGCACGGTAACGTAATGCCCATTAATATTATCTTACCGAAGGAAGAAACGCTGGATGTCAAACAGCGCCAGGAAAATATTGTATTATTTCCGGTGCTCGACATCACTACTCAGAATCATCAAGATCTTAATCTCAGGGTAGAACGTAACACGCAGGGTGTCATTGTAAATATTAAAAGCACCGATACGGCGCATAAAGCACCCGTATCACCCTATTACATCGCCGATTTGGGAGACAATTCCGGCGATGATTTAAAATTTATTTCAGTGCAATGGAATCACCAGCAAGACACTATCGCCCATGCACTCATCACTACCAGTGATGATTTAAAAAACTGGACAACAGCAGGTGTAGGCCCTATTTTTTTCCTAAAAAAAGACAATCACATTTTTTCGGGTAATAACGTAGCAGTAAACGGTATAAAGCGGTATCTCAAAATTGCGCTCGATGGTACCAATGATGCGACTTTACACGACGCCAAGGCCATATACGAAACCACCCACCGCGACAAGACCCAGCTCCTTTGGTCTACCGCGGCTCAAACATCTACCAAGGATTCTCAGTTTTTCTATGAGATCCCGGCAGGTTTGCCGGTACAAGCCGTTCGATTGACCCCAGCTGGCGATAACGCCATTCAATATGTAAAGGTCGCAAGTGGCAACAACAGAGAAGCCTTAATAGATCATTACCAGGGTAATATTTTTCGATTGATGGTTAATGATAAAGTTTATGATCACGAACCCATCACCTTAAATCAGCTGACGCATCACCGGCTTTGGAAGACATCGGTACTCTCCAGTAACCAAAAACAGTTC
>DATCIR010000199.1:0-3772 GCA_036507695.1 Gammaproteobacteria bacterium | reverse complement strand
AACCTTTATTACCGGTTATTGGCTGGTGCAATACTTCGGTACCCGCAAAATCGTTATCGGCAGCGCCCTATGTCTTGCGTTATTGGCCATACCTTTCATGCGCAAAATTCGTGTCACGCATACGGCTGCATTGCTGGTATTAATGGTGGGTGTTCTGGCTATCACACAGGCGCGAGACGGATTTACCAATCCCTGTCAATGGGAGAGTAATTACTTTTGTTTGCGTGTAGTTGACGCGTCGGACCCTGAATACGGCAATGCGAAGGGCATGATCCTGGATCACTTGATCCATGGCATCAATCATGAGACCAAAGCGGATTTATTAATATCGCCTTACGTGCACGCCATGGACGAAATTGTGCGGGTGTTTTTTGGCGTGGGCGAAGATTCAGAATTGCATTATTTCTTTGCCGGCGGAGGCGCGTACACCCAGCCCCGCGCGGTCACAGCCATGTACCCCAATGCAAAAATAACGGTTGCCGAACTTGATCCGCAGGTAACGGCCACCGCGGAACAGGCCATGTTTGTCGATACCAGTCATATGCAGGTTATCCATCGTGACGCACGGGCCGTGTTACAAAAAAACCGCGAGCAACACGATGTGGTGGTTACCGATGTGTTTCATGATATTTCCGTGCCTTATCACATGGTAACCCAGGAGTTCGCGCAAACCGTTAAACGCAACTTACGTGAGGATGGGCTTTATCTTGTTAATATTATCGATATCTTCCCCAACCCGCGGCTGGTAAAGAGCCTCATTAAAACCTTGCAGGTGGAATTTAAATATGTCGATGTCTGGCTGGATAAAGCCCCTGACAGCGTTACACGCACCACCTTTGTTATTTCCGCCAATAATGCCCGCGCCTTGCCCGACATGATTGTTGCACAACGGGGCTTTGAGCGCCGCTGGCTCCGCATCAATCAACCGCTGTTCGTAACAGGTACTCCGTTCGAAGCGTTACCGGTACTCACCGATGATTTTGTGCCGGTCGAATACCTTTTATCCGGAATGTTGTTCACGGATAGCGCGCTGTAAGCCGGGATTTGTCACGAGTTGCACACCTTCGTACAGGGTGAAAAACTATAGTTACAATAACTTATCATATTTAGCGATGTTATCAATCGCTAGCCACTCTGGCTTTGCTGGATCACGTCAGCGCACTGCACCTTAGCACCCTCGTTTTATTTAAGGCCGCCTGAATATTCCGTTCAGCCGGCATCGAAATAATTTCTCGTGATGCCCATTATCAGCATACGAATTGTGGATTCCCAGCGTGACTCAGCCTGAATTGACGAATTTCGATGATAAGACGCTATAAATTCATCGAACTGTTTCATCACACCTTAAGCTAGATTGTAGTTTTCTTAAGACTAAATTATGCGGCGCTTAAGGGTGTTATACCGGGAGTGTATTTATTGATCTGCGTCAATTTCAAAACTGGCGAAAACTGTCCAGCGCACGATATATCCTCTACAAAGTAAATTTGACTATTTGAGGCAGTTGTAATTGTTGTAACCGAGGTAACTGGTGATGTCATATTTTATCTGGACCAAAGAATTGGATGTAAAAGTCGAGAAAATGAATGCGCAACACAAAATCCTGATCGATCTTATGGGAGAGCTTTTTCAATTAACCAGCCTGCGGGAAAGCAAACAAAGGACGCTGCAAAAGCTCAATCAACTGGCGTCCTTTACGCGCAAGCACTTCCGTGAAGAGGAGCTATATATGGATGCGATTAATTTCAAGGGCCGTGATACGCACAAGATCATTCATCAACATTTATTGGATGAATTGGACGTCCATGTTGAGGGTTTTAAGAATCATCACCAATTATTGAGTAATGAATTCTTTTTCTTTCTGCGGCACTGGTTGACCGTGCATATCAAGCATATCGATGTTAAATATGGCATTGCTTCAGAGCAATTGGTCATAGCCAGGGCTGTGTAACCCGTTACGTGCCGGGTTACCCTACTGTCCATCAGCGAAAATCTACGCAAGAAGGCAGAGACCGGTTTATGCAGGTTTGCCGCTCAGGTCGTGAGCTTTATGCGTTGTATCCCGTCACATGCTGCTGGCCGTGCCCGCCGCGCGGTCAATGCGCGCAGAGATTCGTAAAGGCGGCAGTTTTGTTTATCACCGATATGGTGTTAATGGGTTTTTAGCCCATCGATCAGTTCACTTACAACCTTCAATAATTCGTCATGCCAGACCGGTTTGGCCAGAAACCGGGATGCGCCTTTCTCCGCAAAATTAAACTCGTTCACGATATCACTGTATCCCGTGCATATAATGATGGGTATTTTAGTGTTGTTCTTGCGAATTTCATGAATCAGGTCAACGCCGCTTAAATCAGGCATGGCTTGGTCGGTAACGAGCACGGCAAATTCATCAGGGGAATCGGTCAGCGTTTTTAGTGCTTGTTTGCTGGATGTGGTCGATACCACCTGGTAATTGTGAATTTCAAGAATCTCACTCACGAGTTTCACGATGGCTTCTTCATCATCAACCACCAGTATTTTTATTGTATCGCCGTTTCTAGCTAAAGAATCACCAAACAAAGGTGACGCGTTGCCGTGTGAGCTGTCCGTATCGAAATCGCACAGCGGGAAATACAGTTTCATCGTAGTGCCGCTATCTATGCCTGTCTCAATCCCGACATGGCCTCCGGACGCATGAACAAAACCATGCACCAATGCCAATCCCATTCCACTGCCTTGTCCGATTTTTTTGGTGGTAAAAAATGGTTCGAAAATACGTGGAATAATTTCTTTAGCGATCCCGCTGCCATTGTCTTTAACAAATACCCCGGCGTAATTTCCAGAAAACAGCTTATGGCAGGAAGAGCATTCAACGGAGTTAATAACAGCAGATTTAAATATTACTTCAATTCTGCCTTTACCTTCCAAGGAATCGCGGGCATTGATAATCAGGTTAACAACCGCCTGCTGTAGTTGTAACGCATCCGTTTGTATGCGGATGTCAAAGCCGGGTGGTTTGTAGTTAAGCGTAATGGAAGAGGGTATGGTTGAGCGCAGCATTTTTACTGATTCGATTAGGATAGGGTGGGGGTTCAGGATTGTGTGACCTTGTGTGTCACCACGGCTGAACGCAAGCATTTGCTTGACAAGATCACTGGCGCGTTTGCCGCCTTTTTCGATCTCGCTGAGATAGTTGCCCAATGTTCCTTCGCGGTTGGGGGCGAAACGGGTTATAGCCAGTTGGGTAAAACCCAATATAGACGCCAGTATATTGTTAAAATCATGGGCGATGCCGCCGGTGAGATGCCCAATCGACTCCATCTTCTGGGCTTGTTGCAATTGGCGCTGCAGTTGATTACGTTCTTCTTCTGATTGTTTAAGTTCGGTAATATCATGCACGGTACCGCGCATCACTAATGGCCGTCCGTCTGCATCGGTTTCTGTTTCCGCTATCTCGCGCACAATGCGCTGTTCACCGCTCGGTAAAAGGATACGGTTGATAATATCAATATGTCCTTGTTCAGCGAGTTTAATAGCAGCCGCTTTTGCCGTGGGTAAATCATCGGGGTGTATTGATTCATAATAGGCTTCCAGAGATGGTTCAAATTGACCGGGGTTAAGGCCGAATATCCGGTAGTTTTCGTCGGACCACCACAATTTACCCGTTTGTGCATCCATCTCCCAACTTCCGACTTTGGCGATGCGTTGTGCGGCCTGCAGGCTCGTTTCGCTTTGCTGCAATTTTTTTTCTGTCTTGCGTCGTTCAGTGATATCGATGCCTGTGGCAATGACG
>DATCIR010000198.1:0-6735 GCA_036507695.1 Gammaproteobacteria bacterium | reverse complement strand
ACAAAATAAAACGGAGGGATTTTTTCGCAGGGCAAGGCGCGAGGAGGCGTCATAGCGGGGACTATGGCAACGACGAGCAACGCGGCCATGCGGAAAAAGCTGCCGTTTTATGTTTCGATATTTCTGGTTCGCGACACTAGTAGCAGCCACGCTAATCGCGGTTGCCGGAAATGGGCCGAATAAGCACTCGAACATGTCCCGCACAGGATTCGATTCCTTCTTAACAACGGCCTGAATGAGGTGCTGCGGAAAGCGCGCCGCGCTATGCGGGGTCACTCTTAAAGAGAGTTGTTAGGCCAATAATTCCTGAACGGGATAACGCGGTTCAATAATCAGCTTTTCCTGAGAGTGACACGAAACAATTTCCGGGGCAGCTTCCCCTCTTCAAACTCAACAACACTGAGTATCTCGTAGCCCTTCGCCAGATGCTCAATCTTTTCCTTATTGAAAAAATGAACAATGAAACCGCCGGCTTCATACAGATCCTCGCCGCGGTGGATTCCCGTTCCATAGTCAGGATCCCTCGTGTGCCGGACGGTATAAACCTGAAGTCCGTTGGGACGCAATACTCGTCTGACTTCCGCCGAAAGAAACTCCAGCTCGGCCGTGGTGAGGGCCATGCAGTACAACATATGCGAATAACAACCGTCGAACGATTCGTCGTCGAAGGGCAGCCGTTCCCGGACGTCATGACGCAGGACGGTGACCGATCCCGCCAATTCCAGTTGCCGCGCCTTACCGGCGATCGCATCCAACGCGCTGCCGGAGTAGTCCAGCACATGCACATGAAAACCGGCACGGGCAAAAAACAGCGTGTCGCGCCCCTGTCCGCCGCCCAATTCAAGAACCTTGGTTTTGCCGTCCTTCTTTAATAATTCCGCCGCGGCCCGGGCGGATTGGCTCGGCTCGCCGCCAAACATTTCAGGTTTCTGAACGAATGTATGCTGCCAGTGCTGTTGTTGAGCATCGAGGATGTCTTGCATGCGTGTCATCCCTGGAGGTCCTTTTTCATTTGTTCGAACTCTGCCCGCGTAATTTCACCCTTCGCGTAGCGTTTTTTAAGCACGTCCATGGCCGTTTCGGAATCCCTGGGGTGGCTCGATGGCCCGCCGGAATCGCTCCACCACGGCGGCCTGAAGCCACCGCGCCCGAACATAAAATAAAGCACAGCCACAAGAACAAAGACCATGACGATTGGCATGACCATGGGAAATATCCACCATCCGCCCCACCAAAAATGTTCCGGCCCCATGAGTTTTCTCCTGACTCAGCTGACGAGCCAAGTCTTATCGACTAAGATAAGGGGCCGGAAAAAACGGCGCAGCGGTTTGATGGCCCCAAATTGAACGGCTTGTTAAACGCTTAACTAGGATAATCGCCGGCCAACACGGCATCCACATCATAGTGCGTAGAGAATTTCTTTACACCCCACACAAGTTAAGTTGCTTATTTGGGCCCACCATTGCTCCACGATGTGCGGTAGGCGCCATTAAGAACGCCTTCGCTATCGCGGCGCGCGGCGATTTCGCCGCGGTTTTTATATGATTGACACTGCCCACATTTTTTGTTGCTGTTTTCAGGACTCCATCTTTTCAGCCAGCGTTTCATGGAAACTTTTTTTCTCTTCCTCTGACATACCAACAGATCCCTGTTCTACAAAGGTGGCAACCATTTTCGACACAAAGTCAATCCGCTTTTCTTTCGATATATTGGACAGCATCATCTTCAGACACTTGGGCATCATCTCCATCATCATTTGGGGCATCATCGGCATTCCCTTCTTCTGATTATCTCCCTTCATCCTAGACATCATCCCCATCATACCACCTTCGCTTTCTTCACCGCCCATCATGTTCACCATCATTTGGGGCATCATCTCCATCACATTCACGCCTTCCATCATCTTTGGCATCATCTGCGCCATCATCTTGCTCTTGTCATCCGCTGTCATATCGGCAAAGAACCTGTCCATCATCCTATCCATCATCAGCTGTTTCTCTTCCTGGCTCATTCTACCTACCATAAAATCCATCATTTTATCCATCATTCTCACCGTCTTGTCCTCATAACATGCTGCCCCTTAAAAATTAAAAGCTAAGAATAGATGCAAATCCAGGTTATCCGCCGTTGTTAGAACAATGTTTTGCAGCCCAAAAAGAACACTCTAAGGAAATATATTGGCAATTTTTATTATTGTTATTACAGGATTTCAACTCGCTACGGAGGTCCGACCCTAAGGTAGACTAAGGTAGAACAAAAAGGGGGGCGAGCGGTTACCGCAGTTGTTTTTGTCGGCCTGTGGCAGTGCGTAGGGTGGGCATCGCCCACCCTTCGTGCGTTTTGACAGGCTTTATTGGTGGGCGGTGCCCACCCTACGCACGCACCAGCCGTCACGAACACGGAATGGTGCGTTGCTGCGCAACATACCCTGCCAGACTAGGGTTCGTTTCGCGCACCCCAACGGGCTGCTTCGTCGGGATGTAACTGAACACCCCAAAGTGCAAAAGGGGGTAAGCAGTTACGTTAGAACAATGCTTTGGAGCCCAAAAGCACACTCTAAGGAAATATATTGGCGGTTTTTATTATTGTTATTACTGGATTTCAACTGGCTACTGATGTAAGACGATAAGATGCTCTAATGGGCGACTCTGAGGCACTCCCGCGAACCGGCGGCAAGCCCTTTACCGAACCGAACTGTGAGCGTCCGGTTACCCCAATTAAAAGAACCATGTCCATCTAAGCCATCACAAATCACAGAGGAAGCTGAACGATGGCTAAACGCAGCACGCAAGAGGAAAAAAGAAAACTTAGCGAACACTGGCGCAAGAGCGGATTATTACAGAAGACGTATTGCACTCAAACGCTAAAAGCTAAAATCACAAAGCACGAATAAATGTCCAAACGAGTGCGATCGTTAATGTTCAATAGTTAATGTTCAACAGCTGGCTCGAGCTTGCAAACCGGCAGTTTTGGAGTCGGCAGCTTTTGGAATACGGCGTAGAACGGATCCCACCCGATAATCGCGCTGATGAAAATAGGTATGGCAATCAACGGCAGCATGACTGCCCAGCCGATGGGGTTTGGCGCAGCTGCCAGCGTAACACCAATCAAAGTAGCGCCTACTGCATATCGTCCTATCTTATCAATAGGACCAATATTGGGATTAAGGTCAAAATGCCAATTGTTAACGTTCATAGCTGTTTCTCCATTACATTATTTGTACAACAATCTCCACAGGAGTTGTTGTCTACAGTGCTCAAGCGAGCAGGTTTAATCACTGTGCGCGTTTTCGGGTATAATATCCAATCACAAATAAGTATTGGATCCATCACCATTCATCTATGACTACGCCAGCCCCTATTAACCAAGTGAACATTGCAACACACAAGTTGCGAAACGTTTCGTTTCGGCAGCTTCAAGTATTCGAATGTGTCGCAAGATTGGGCAACTTTACCGCTGCTTCCCGGGAACTCTTTATTACACAACCAACCGTATCCATGCAGATGAAGAAACTGGAGCAGTGTTTAAACACACGGCTCTTCGAACAGGCCGGAAGACAAGTCTATCTTACCTATGAGGGCCGCGCGTTCCTAAAAACCTGCCGTGAGATATTCGCTAGCATAACGCAGTTTGACGAACACATTTCAAACCGGATTGAGATGGTGAGCGGACCGCTCACATTGGCCGGCGTAACCACCACTGAATACTTTACCCCTGTTTTAGTGGGCGCATTCAACAAGCTCTATCCGCAGGTGAATTTTTCTTTTAGCATCGTTGATAGAGAAAATCTGCTCCGGCGGCTGCGTGATAATCGCGATGATTTGTACTTGATCGACCAAGTGCCAAAGGATGTCGAAGTCGAGATCATTCCGTTTATTGAAAATCCGTTAGTGATCGTCGCTTCGTCGAACCACCCCCTCGCGCGGCGCAAAAATCTTTCGATGGAAGCACTCCAAACACAGGCGTTTGTGCTGCGAGAGCCGACATCAGGTACGCGCATCGCATTAAAACGGTTTTTGGAAACCCAGGCGGCAACGTTGAACATTAGTATGGAATTGAGTAGTAACGAGGCGTTAAAACAAGCCGTAGCCAGTAATATGGGATTGTCGGTACTATCCAAGTATTGCGTCGCGCGTGAATGTGGACGCGGTGAACTGGTGGAGCTGAATGTCCACGGGTTTCCGCTCATGGAACGTTGGTACATTGTTTATCCGAAGGACCGGCACATGTCCCCGGCAGCGAACGTGTTTTTGCGCTTCCTCTTGGATGAGGGTTCTGACATTATAGAAAAAATCACATCCGCGTAATACGGATAAAAAATTGAACGAGGGAAGATTCCACGTAGCATCGTCAGCCGCAGAATTCCAGCGATTTAAATCAAACAGACAAGAACTTGCGCACGCTTATTGCAGAAACTAGGGGTTTAGAAACAAGGGGTATAAAGGAACGCTTACCTGGTAGGACAAATGCTTCAACGAGTGAGCATTGAAGCCGTAGCGCTTAATGTGTGGCCCCGCAGTTAACTATTGTATAAATTCTTGTAGTTTGATATTACAGCCTCATTGCGCCTTAATATCTCCAAAATCAAGGTCGGCAATAATTCTGTTCAGGCGGCCCTGCTCACCTGCTCCCTGCTGCGCGAGTAACGCATTGGCATCACCCGTATTTCGAAGAGAGAGTTCCACGCGTTCGATGTATTGGCGGCTGCACTCGGCAACCGTATCCTTAAGCTGCTTTAGCAATGCGGCGATTTCATCAGGCGTTCTCACCCAGGCTTCGATATAGAGACCTTCTTTATCTTTTATTCTGGGAGTACTCGGATGCTTTGACAACAGTGCATTAAACTCCTTGCACCAGTCCATCGGCGCCTGGTGTGACAATTTAAAAACGATATCGATATAGGGTTCTTTCCTGATGATTGGCGGCCGTTTATTATCAATACCGATGATTTTAATATCGCTGATACCTTCCACGTTGTTTGTTCCTCTACGCAGTTGTGCAATACAGGTGTATGTGATGCCGGACCGCGGAGCACAGCGCGGAAAATAACAATCCGTCAACGGAAAATGAGGTAAAGAACAGATCAATTCCTACTTAAGGTTAGCGTCCATAGCAATGTTATCTATAGCTCCGGGACACCAAACACATCCACCCGGCCTATTTAATAGTAGATGAATCAGTAGCATGGCTTGGTTGCAAGCCACGAATGTTTTCAAATAAATGTTCCATGCCACCGGATTTGACGTCGTGCACAATACGCATCAACTGGCCCAATTCGCCATTTGGGAAGCCTTTTTTGGAAAACCAGTCTAAATACGTCAATGGCAGGTCAATCAGGAACATTTTTGAATGCTTGCCAAAAGGCATGCAGGAATTGCTCAGCTTAATCATTAACTCCGGATCGCCGTAGCTGCCTTGGATACTCATTGTGTGGGGCTTCGTAATCTGTGTGGGGCTTCGTAATCAATGGGAGCACAAGGGTACACTATTCGGATGTCCAAATGCACTATTGATGGGTTTTGTTTTTTCGGCATCGGGGACTAAAAGAGTCCGGGGTGCCTATTATCGGGACAGTTATAATCGATTGTATGGCGGCACGGATATTTATGTCTCGCGCGTAAAATAGACTATACAGATTGGAAAATACCTGTTAGTCTTACCCCGGCCTGCTGGAACAAACCTGCTTATACTACTTATTATTACAGCTTACAGCAATTTGAAACTGAAACACTTCGCTACATCACTTCTTTGCATTACCAAGACCTGCTGTCCTGAAGATCTTCACTCTCTGCTTGTGTATCGTTATAAAGTAACTGTAACTCACTCCGCTGGCTCAAACATGCATTTGCATATTATTTATTATCTTTAGGAGACAACATGTCTAAATCAACTGGTACTGTAAAATGGTTTAATCCCGATAAAGGCTTCGGCTTTATTACCCAAGAAAACGGCGGAGAAGATGTATTTGTGCATTTTCGCGCTATTGTCAGCAGCGGTTTCAAGAGCCTGAACGAAGGTCAGCGCGTTTCATTTGAAGTTGAGCGCGGCCAAAAAGGCCTGCAAGCCGCTAACGTTACCGCATTGTAATAAGGCTTTAAAAAAAGGGCGCCGATGGCGCCCTTTTCTTTCCGAATCGCGTTATGCGATCAATAAACTTATACATTCCCTTCACGTTACTTCCGACGCCGTGTTATTGCCGCTGTTTTGCGGCAAAATCTTTAACAACATTGCCAAACACCTAAACTACAGCTTTTATTATCATACTCTAATGAAATGCGAATGCGCCCTGTCTTTGGTGAAATAGGGGTATAAATAAAAGGATATCCGTGGGTTTTTTTCAGATCCAAAAAGTTAATTTTAAGAAAAAACGTAACTACTCACCCCCCATGAAGGAGCGGCCTCATGCTGCGCTAAACTTGGTTTGATTCGCGCCCTGAGGCCGCTCCTACAACTTTGCGTCATTGCGTACTCTGCGTTAAAGACAGTCTGGTTGGGGTGCAACTGAACGCCCCGGTAGTGCAAAGGGGGGCGAGCAGTTACCACAGTTGTTTTTGTCGGCCTGTGGCAGTGCGTAGGGTGGGCATCGCCCACCCGTCGTGCGTTTTGACAGGCTTTATTGGTGGGCGGTGCCCACCCTACGCACGCACCAGCCGTCACGAACACGGAATGGTGCGTTGCTGCGCAACATACCCTGCCACACTAGGGTTCGCTCCGCGCACCCCAATGGGCTGCTTT
>DATCIR010000197.1:0-6976 GCA_036507695.1 Gammaproteobacteria bacterium | reverse complement strand
CTTAACGCAATTTTTTGGATTTTCGTCATTCCGGCATTTTTTTAAGCATGCCCCGGTATGTTGTAAGCCGGGGCATGCTTTAAAAGACGCCGGGAAGACGGCGGTTCCGAGCTTAAGTAAGTGCCATTCAGGTCGTAGTTGAATTGCAGGGTGGGTTTATAACCTAAAGGTCACAAGTGCCCTTTGGGTGCATTGCCCTCCGATAAACCACCCATTCGAGAAATTTACGTTAGAAGCAAGTAGCAAGTAGGGTGGGCATTGCCCACCGATAAAGTATCGATTAGCGCACTTAATGGTGGGCAGAGCCCACCCTACAAAACAAATGATGAATACCGATCCGAAGAATTTTTAAAAATCGCAAGCACAAGGGCTGTTAATGTTATGCATCCACTGCCGGAAAAAGTCACAATTGTGGAAGTCGGTCCGCGCGACGGCTTGCAGTTCGAGCCGCTCACATTAAGCACCGCTGACAAGCTCGACTTTATCGAACAACTGGCCGATTGCGGCCTATCCCACATCGAAGCCGGCAGTTTTGTGGCCCCGGATAAAATTCCGCAGCTGGCCGATAGCGAAGCCGTCTTCAAGCAATTGCAACCACGGGATACGGTCACTTACACCGCGCTGGTGCCCAACGAAAAAGGCATGCAACGCGCGTTAGTCGCCGGGGTAAGCTCCATCGCGGTGTTTACCGCGGCGTCCGATACCTTCTGCCAGAAAAACATCGGCTGCACTATTGATGAATCCTTCGCGCGCTTCAAGCCCGTGATGCAAATCGCCAAAGCCCATGGCATCAGCGTGCGCGGTTATGTCTCGTGTATTTTCGGCTGTCCCTATGAGGGCCGCGTCCCGGTCAACAGAGTCATTGACGTGGCGAAGCGTTTATATGACGCGGGATGTTATGAAGTATCATTGGGCGACACCATCGGTGTTGGCACACCTCGGCAAGTACAGGCATTGCTAAAACAGGCCGCCGATGCAGTTCCGTTCGATAAACTGGCCGCCCATTATCATGACACGCGGGGCCAGGCCTTGGCGAATATTCTCGCCAGTCTGGAAATGGGGGTGCGCATTGTGGATGCATCGGTGGCGGGTTTAGGTGGCTGCCCCTATGCAAAAGGCGCGGCAGGCAATGTCGCCACCGAAGACGTCATATATATGTTGCACGGCATGGGTATTCATACCGGCGTTGATCTGCATCGCCTGATCAAGGTCGGCAACGATATTTCACACCAGCTGCAACGCCGCAATAACAGCCGGGTTGGCAGTGCTGGAATTCCTGACTGGATCCAACAGGAGACATCATAATGAATTCGCATCAGACTATTCATGCAATAGTGACGGGCGGCGCGTCCGGGCTCGGTCTTGCCACCGCGCAAGCTATTATTAACGCACACGGCAAAGTGGCCATGCTTGATATCAATGAATCCGCGGGAAAACAGGCAGTAAAAGAACTGGGTAATAACGCGCTATTCATTAAAGTGGATGTCACGCATGAAAAACAGGTGGATGAAGCCGTGGCCGAAGCCGTCAAGCAGTTCGGTTATATCAATCTCGCGGTCAATTGCGCCGGCGTTGCGCCCAGCCAGCGCGTTCTCGGCAAGGATGCGTTAATGGCCACGGACGATTTTGCGAGGACGATTAACATTAATCTCACCGCCACGTTTTGTGTATGCCGCGCCGCCGCCAACGCCATGCAGCATAATACACCGCGACAGGACAGTGAACGCGGCGTGATTATCAACACCGCATCCATCGCCGCTTTCGACGGTCAAATCGGACAAGCGGCCTACTCCGCGTCCAAGGGCGGTATCGCCAGCATGACCTTGCCGCTCGCCCGCGAGTTCGCGCGTTTTGGCATCCGGGTGGTAACGATCGCGCCGGGCCTATTCAAAACGCCGTTGTTCGACAAGCTGCCGGAAAAAGCCATCAATGCCTTGGCGGAATCCATTCCGTTTCCTAAACGCATTGGCTACCCCGATGAGTTCGCCGATTTGGTGCTGCATATATTCAACAATCGGATGTTCAACGGCGAAGTGATCCGGCTGGATGGCGCGTTGAGGATGTAGGCTATAAGAGGTGGGCAGCGCCCACCCTACGGGTCAATTAAGCGATGTAGGGTGGGCACAGCCCACCATTGCGGCATTGAACGTTGATTCTTCCCTCTCCCTCAAGGGAGAGTGGATTCAATACATGACAAACCGTTTCTTAAGGTAACCCCGATGGACAAACCACTCTGGCAACCATCAAGCGAACAGCAGCAACACTGCAACATGACGCGCTTTATGGAATACGTTAACCACCAGCATGGTTTGTCATTGCAGGATTATCCGGCATTGCACCAATGGTCCATCACACACAAGGCCGATTTCTGGTCCAGCCTCTGGAAATTTTGCGAAGTGATTGCCTCGCAACCCTGGCAATCCGTAATTAATGAAACCGGAGAATTTCCCGGCTATGAATGGTTTCACGGCAGCCGCTTGAACTTCGCGGAAAACCTGTTAAAACACGCTCGTCCCAACAACCATAACCCCGCGATTATTTTCCGTGGTGAAGACAAAATAAAACGCACTCTCAGTTTCGCCGAGCTGTATCAACACACCGCCCTGCTCGCAGCGGCGCTGCGCAAAGCCGGTGTCACCCAAGGCGACCGCGTCGCGGCCTTCATGCCCAATGTGCCGGAAGCCATTATTGCGATGCTGGCCACCACCAGCATCGGCGCAATCTGGTCCTCGTGTTCGCCGGACTTTGGCGTCAATGGCGTGCTGGACCGCTTCGGGCAAATCGAACCCAAGATATTATTTTGCTGCGACGGTTATTACTTCAAAGGCAAGGCCATCGACGTGCTGCCCACCGTGCGCCAAATCGCGCAGCATATCCCAAGTCTGCAACACATCGTCGTGATGCCTTACATCTCGGAACAACCGGATCTCTCCGGCACTGCCAAAGCAATTTCCTACGAAGACTTTTGCGCGAGTGAAATGGCAACGCACATTGAATTCACGCAACTGCCCTTTATGCATGCGGTTTATATCATGTATTCCTCCGGCACCACCGGCAAACCTAAATGCATTGTGCACGGCGCGGGGGGCACGCTGTTACAGCATTTAAAAGAACTCGTATTGCACACCGACGTGCATCCCGGGGAACGCATTTTTTATTTCACCACCTGCGGCTGGATGATGTGGAACTGGCTGGTGAGCAACCTGGCGGCGGGCGCAACGGTTATGTTGTATGACGGAGCGCCGCTCTATCCACACGCCGACAGCCTGTTCGACTACGCGGACCAGGAACACTTCGCCGTGTTCGGCACCAGCGCCAAATATTTATCCGCCGTGGAAAAAAGCGGCGCGGCTCCCTGTCAACATTATACGCTCGATAAACTGCGCACTATCCTGTCCACCGGCTCACCCTTATTGCCCGAATCTTATGACTTTGTGTACCGGAAAATTAAACCCGAGGTGCAACTCGCTTCCATTTCCGGCGGCACGGATATTATTTCCTGTTTCGCTTTGGGCAATCCCCTGTTGCCGGTGCACAAAGGCGAACTGCAATGCATTGGCTTGGGCATGGACGTGCTGGTGCTGGATGAACAAGGTCATCCGGTCCAGCAACAAAAAGGCGAGTTGAGCTGCAAACCGCCCTTCCCGTCCATGCCGGTGTATTTCTGGAATGATCCGCAGCATCAAAAATATCGCGATGCCTATTTTAGTCATTATCCGGATATCTGGACCCATGGCGACTATGCGGAAATCACCGCGCACCATGGACTTATTATCTACGGGCGTTCCGATGCGGTGCTAAACCCCGGCGGTGTACGCATCGGCACCGCCGAAATCTACCGCCAGGTGGAAAAACTGCCGGAGATTCTGGAAAGCATTGCCGTGGGCCAGCAATGGGAAGGCGACACGCGCATCATTTTGTTCGTCAAGCTGGCTGAAAATAGCAAACTGGACGCCGAATTAACGACTAGAATAAAAAGTGTGATCCGGACCCACACCACGCCGCGCCACGTGCCGGCCAAGATTATCCAGGTTCCCGATATCCCACGCACTATTAGCGGAAAAATTGTGGAACTGGCCGTTACCGATATCATTCACCAGCGGCCGGTAAAAAACCGCGATGCGCTCGCCAATCCCGAAGCGCTGGCTGCGTTCGCGAACATTGCGGAATTACAGGAAGCTTAAAATGACCGAAGCAAGCACGCCAGAATTATCAAGCTTAACACCCGGCCAGCGCTTGCAACGCGCCCTGCAAAAGGAAAAACCCCTGGCCGTGGTGGGAACCATTAACGCCTATTGCGCCTTGCTGGCGCAACAAGCCGGTTTTAACGCGCTGTATTTATCCGGCGCGGGCGTCGCCAATGCATCCTTCGGATTGCCGGATTTGGGCATAACCACACTGGACAATGTGCTGGAAGACACAAGGCGCATTACCGCCATCACGCAGTTGCCCTTGATCGTCGACGCCGATACCGGCTTTTCCGATCCGGCCCGCACGGCGCACGCCTTAATCGGCGCGGGCGCGGCCGCGATGCAAATCGAGGATCAGGTGGACAGCAAACGCTGCGGCCACCGGCCGGGCAAGGTATTGGTTTCAAGCGGCGAAATGCAGGAGCGCATCAAGGCGGCGAACAACGGAAAAAGCAATCCGGACTTTATGATTATCGCGCGCACCGATGCGTATGCGGTGGAGGGCCTGGACGCCGCCATCGAACGCGCCAAACAGTACGTCAGCGCGGGCGCGAATATTATTTTTGCCGAAGCCCTCACCCGCCTCGACGAATACAAGAAGTTTTGCCATTCAGTAAAAGTGCCGGTACTGGCCAATATCACCGAGTTCGGCAAAACACCGTTGTTTAACATGGATGAACTCGGTAACGCGGGCGTGCAACTGGTGCTGTACCCGCTCACCGCGTTTCGCGCCATGAGCGCCGCCGCCCTGAACGTCTATCAAACATTAAAAACCGAGCGCACCCAGGCAACCCTGATTGACCGCCTGCAAACACGCGAAGAACTTTACGAAATCCTCAACTATTATCAGTATGAAAAAGCGCTGGATGACAAATTGTCCTCCGGTAAGGAATGAGTAATCCACTACAATGGCTACGACCCACAAAACGAAAACCGCCGGCCTCGCGGATGTCATCGCGGGCGAATCCGCGATTTGCACCGTGGGCCAGGGTCAAGGCCTTAATTACCGCGGCTATTCGATTCAGGATCTGGCAAACCAGGCGTCGTTTGAAGAAGTGGCGTACCTATTGTTATATAACAAACTGCCAAACCGCGCTGAACTCGCACGTTATCAACAACGCCTGCAATCCTTGCGCACCATCCCCGATGCATTGAAAGAGACGCTGGAAACAATACCGGCCACCGCCCACCCCATGGATGTGCTGCGCACCGCGTGTTCCATGCTGGGCTGCCTTGAACCGGAAACCTTGTTTTTAGAAAAAAAGTTGCAACAACAGTTTCCACAACAACACGACATCGCCGACCGCCTGCTGGCGGTAATGCCTTCGTTGTTATTGTATTGGCACCGCTTTCATGCCGATCGCCAGCGCATCGATACCACCCTGCAAGCCGCCAGCACCGGGGAATATTTCCTGACACTATTAACCGGCAAGCAACCCGATAAAACGCACATCGACGCCATGAATGTATCGCTGATCCTATACGCTGAACATGAATTCAACGCCTCGACCTTTGCGGCGCGGGTGGCGGCCTCCACCTTAGCGGATTTTTATTCGGCGGTGGTTTCGGCGATCGGCACGCTGCGCGGACCCTTGCATGGCGGCGCCAATGAAGCCGCCATGGCATTGATTCAACGCTTTCAATCAGCGGAGCAAGTCGCGCCCGCACTCAAGGACGCGCTGGCGCGCAAGGAAAAGATCATGGGCTTTGGACACCGGGTGTATAAAACTGCCGATCCGCGCAGCCCGATCATCAAGGCCTGGTCGAAGCAACTCAGCCGGCAAGCCGGTGACACGGTTGTCTTTCCGGTATCCGAAGCCATCGAACAATTCATGTGGAGTGAAAAACAATTGTTCCCCAACCTGGACTTTTACAGCGCGTCCGCGTATTTTTTCATGGGCATACCGGTGGCGTTATACACGCCGATTTTTGTCTGTTCGCGCATTACCGGCTGGGCCGCGCACATTATGGAACAACGCGCCAATAACGCGCTGATCCGGCCCGGCTCGCGTTACACCGGGCCGGAACCGCGGGCCTTTGTTCCTGTGGATCAGCGTTAAATATTTCGTCAGAAATATTTGTGCGGCAAGCAGTTTTTAAAAAGCTTTAACGCAAAGGCGCTGAGGCGCAAAGAATTCACGATAATACAACACTGCTGTCATACAAATTCCTTCTCCCCTTGAGGAGGGTGTCGTAAAACTCATTTGTAGGGTGGGCACGGCCCACCAATGTGCGGCAATTGATTGTGACTATAACGGTGGGCGCTGCCCACCCTACAATAAACCGGGTTTTGCGACACCCTCTTGAAGGGAGAAGGTTACGAGTGCAGGGAGAAGGTGAGACCGGGAACCGGTCGAGAGACTGGCCTGGGCCATGCACGAGGTAGAGCGCTGTCTGGAGCAAGCGCCGAGGATGAGGGGTGAAATAGATTAATGCAGCAAAACTTGAGTTTTTTCACCCTCACCCCAGCCCTCTTTATCAAGGGAGAAGGAGTATTTCTGTAGGGTGGGTGCCGCCCACCTTTGCGGTGGATCATATCGGACACCACACAACGGTGGCCATGTCCACCTGAAGTGGTTTAATGAATCTGTACACCCAAATGGGATAAACTAACCCATGAAAGAAGAGGTGTAAACAATGACTAGTAAGAGAAAAACGTATTCACCAGAATTTAAACGTGAGTGAAGTGGTTTAATGAATCTGTACACCCAAATGGGATAAACTAACCCATGAAAGAAGAGGTGTAAACAATGACTAGTAAGAGAAAAACGTATTCACCAGAATTT
>DATCIR010000196.1:0-3123 GCA_036507695.1 Gammaproteobacteria bacterium | reverse complement strand
CGGCGTCCACCCTGTCAAATTCATAATAATGGTTGCAGAACTGGCAACACACACCCACTTTTGTTTCTGACTCCAGAATCGACTGGACTTCCTCATAACCTAACATACGCAACATATCCACCACGCGCTCCCGTGTGCAGCTGCAACGAAAACTAACCGGATGCTTTTCAAAAACGCGCACATCCTCTTCATGGAATAAACGCCGGATCAACTCTTCAAACTGCAAAAACGCCAGTTCCTCCGTTTTCACCGTGCCGGCCAGCTGTGTTACCCGTGGCCAGGCATCATCGTCATCAGCCGATAACCCGTTTACCAGCATACCCGGCATTTTCTGCAACAACATGCCGGCGGCATAGGAATCATTGGCGAATAACCAGAGCCGCGTTTCCAATTGCTGGGAACGCAACATATAGTCTTCCAGCGCCTTGCCAATATCACCACTGCTCAGGTCGACGATTCCCTGGTAACGCTCACCGGCATCGGAATTGATAGTGATTGCCAAAGTCGCGGCGCCTGCCAACTCCGCTAAATTCATTCCGGAAATTTCCCCCTGCCATTGCGCCACTCCCCGCAGGGTTAGCTCGCCGGTCACCTCAATTACCGCCATCGACAAGGGGCCACCACCCTGAATCTGCATAATCAACGAACCATTGTATTTCAAGGTCGCCGAAAGCAGCACGGCCGCAGCGGCCATTTCGCCCATGATTTTCTGAATGTTGCCAGGATAGTCATGGCGTTTGAGAATTTCCTGCCATGATTGGTTAAGATGGACCAGTTCGCCACGTACTGCCAGGTACTCGAAAAGAAACCGCTGAAGCACATCACGATCATGCATAGTTAAATTCTAGCTTAGTTGATTCGAATTAGTACCAGGAAGCATACGCAAAAACAGCGGTTTGACTTTTATACCCCATTGCCCCCGGCGTACGTCACTTCAGTTTCTCTTTCAGCAGGTCGTTCACCTGCTGGGGATTGGCTTTACCCTTGCTGGCTTTCATCACTTGCCCGACAAAAAAACCGAACACCTTGTCTTTGCCGCTGCGGTACTGCTCCACTTGCCCGGGATTGCCGGCAATGATGTCATCGATGATTTTTTCAATGGCGCCGCTATCGGTAAGCTGTTTTAAGCCCTGTTTTTCAATAATCGCGTCGGCCTCGCCTTCACCTTGCCACATGGCCTCAAATACCTGCTTGGCGATCTTGCCGGATAGCGTATTATCGGTAATGCGTTTTATCATGCCGCCCAGCATGGCCGCGGTTACCGGACTCTGGGTAATGTCCAGATTGTTTTTATTGAGCGCGCCCAGCAGGTCGCCCATGATCCAGTTGGCCGATAACTTGGGTTCACCACTGAGTTTAGCCACTGCCTCAAAATAATCCGCCATGTCACGGCTGGCGGTTAATACTCCGGCGTCGTCAGCGGAAAGGCCGTAATGTTTTTCAAAGCGCTGCTGCTTTTCATCCGGCAATTCCGGCAGGGTTTTACGCACTTCGTTGAGATACTGGTCATCGATTACAACCGGCAGCAAGTCGGGGTCGGGAAAATAACGGTAGTCATTGGCCTCTTCCTTGGCGCGCATGGATCGGGTTTCATTTTTATCCGGGTCATATAAACGCGTTTCCTGCACTATTTTGCCGCCGCCTTCGATGACATCGATCTGGCGTTCGATTTCCACATGGATGGCGCGCTCCACAAAGCGGAACGAATTAATGTTCTTCAATTCGGTACGGGTGCCAAATTTTTCCTGACCTTTGGGGCGAATGGAAACATTGGCGTCACAGCGGAATGAACCTTCCTGCATGTTGCCGTCGCAAATTTCCAGGTAACGCACCAGGGAGTGGATTTTTTTCATATAGGCGACCGCTTCTTCGGCGGAACGCATATCGGGTTCCGATACGATTTCCAACAGTGGTGTGCCGGCGCGGTTCAAATCAATGCCCGTCATGCCGTGAAAATCTTCGTGCAGGGATTTGCCCGCGTCTTCTTCCAGGTGCGCCCGGGTGATGCCAATGGTTTTGGTGGTGCCGTCAGCCAGCGCTATGTCCATCTTGCCGTGCTGGACCATCGGCAATTCGTACTGGCTGATTTGATAGCCCTTGGGCAGGTCGGGATAAAAATAATTCTTGCGGGCAAACACCGATCGTTTGGCCACGGTGGCGCCGACCGCCAGGCCAAACTTCGCCGCCATGCGCACTGCCTCTTCGTTAAGCACCGGCAATACACCCGGCAAGCCCAAATCCACCGCATTGGCCTGGGTATTGGGCTCCGCGCCATAAGCGGTGGACGAACCGGAAAATATTTTGCTCTTGGTGGCTAACTGAGTGTGAATCTCTAAACCGATGACGACTTCCCATTCCATAAGAATTCTCTACCTGTGTTCTCAATCTTTTTTTGGTTTACTTAAAGCCTTTGGGTATTTGCTGGTGCCAGTCTGTTTGCTGTTGAAACTGGTGCGCAACATTGAGCAATCGGCCCTCTTGAAAATGGCCGCCGATGATTTGCAAGCCCACCGGTAAGCCTTGTGCGAAGCCGGCCGGTATCGAAATGCCCGGCAAACCCGCCAGGTTGGTTGCAATGGTGTAGGCATCGGATAAGTACATGGCCACCGGATCATCCATGCGTTCGCCGATTTTAAACGCCACCGTCGGCGACGTTGGTCCCATGATCACATCGACTTGCTCAAAGGCCTGTTTGAATTCGTCGCTGATTAAGCGCCGCAGCTTTTGCGCTTTGAGGTAATAGGCATCGTAGTAACCCGCGGAGAGCACATAGGTGCCCACCATAATACGGCGTTTGACTTCCCGGCCAAAACCTTCACCACGGGTTCTTTTGTAAAGGTCTTCCAGATTCTTCGGGGCTTTACAACGGTACCCGAAGCGCACGCCATCAAAACGTGACAGATTGGAGGAACACTCCGCGGGCGCGACCACATAATACGTGGATACGGCGGTTTTGGTATTCGGCAAACTGATATCCACCAATTCGGCGCCCATGCTTTGGTACTGTTTAATGGCATCATCAACAACCTTGGCGACATCTTTATCCAAACCTTCACCAAAATATTCCCTGGGCAATCCGATTTTCAAACCCGCAAGGCTGCCGTGAAGCGTGGCGGTGTAATC
>DATCIR010000195.1:0-3584 GCA_036507695.1 Gammaproteobacteria bacterium | reverse complement strand
CTTGAAATGGATTCGAGGATGTATCTCGTTTCCCAATCAAGTAACGTTAAATTCAATTCGCGTTTATTTGTCATTAGATCACCTGCTTTTTAAATACTTTCTGACACTTCATGGCAAGTTTAGATAACAAACCAATAAATTCATCCAATGGCATATTGGACTGAGGACAGATACTGTAATGTCCCGGCCTATCATTTATTAATTTCAGTCCGACTGGCATTTGTGTACCTTTGGCGATTTTCCATACCCAACCAGCAACAGGTGTCTTATCTATTTCTATGCTGACTTTTGTTGCTAATGAAACGCCTTTCCCATTACTTAGTGCACATAGAGTTGTTTATTCGGTCGCACGGCATACCTTTTTTAGGTGGCCGCCGTCTAAACCGGGACCGCGGTACCGCCAATTCGGGAAATAATAGCACCGATTTCTTGTAATTTTTAGTGACTTATACACCAAATACAACGATGTTTTTTTGAGGAGAACAACAACGGCAGATCAGTCTAGGCTGCCGCGTCAGCCGCCTAAAGTGGATTTACTTGACGGCCGTTCAATCCTTTTGCAGTTTCTCTAAAGTAGTTCGTAAACAATGGGTGATCCCACCCCCTTGCCTAACAACAATCCCTCCGCTTCACAGCCGCCGCGACACAAACCGGATATCCGCTATGGCGGGATCCGTCTTTATGGTGAAGCCCATTTTTTCAGCCAGCTTTAGCATGCCGGTATTGGAGGCGAGCACCTCGCTTTCCATGATGTCCAAGTCTTGCCTGCGGGCGATTTGTATCAGTTGGCTCATGAGCAGATAGCCGATGCCATGGCGCCGCCATTCGTCGGCGACGACGATGGCGAATTCGCAGGACTTGCCATCGGGTTGAGTCGCGTAACGCGCGACACCCACTTCGCGTTCGCGGTTCTTGTCGGTCACCACGGCGATGAGGGCCATCTCCTGGTCGTAATCGATTTGTGTAAAGCGCACCAGCATTTCCGGTGTTAGTTCCTGCAGGGCGCGCATGAAGCGGAAATACTTGGCTTGCGGCGACAGCTTGCTCACGAATTCCTGTTCGATGCCGCTGTCCTCAGGGCGAATCGGCCGAATAATCACATCGGTGCCATCGGCGAGTTGTTGCCGGTTCGCGAGATGACTGGGGTAAGGGTGGATTGCCATGTGCGCGTAAGGCTTGTTGGAATGCGAGGGATGTTCCACGGTCATGCGCGCGTCCACGGCAATGACGCCGTTTTCATCCACCAGCAGCGGGTTGATATCCATCTCAATCACGTGGGGCAATTCGCCAACCAGTTCCGAGACGCGCAGCAACACATTTTCCAGCGCTTCGCGATTGACGGGCGGCATGCCGCGAAACGGCTCCAGCAGCCGACTGACGCGGGTGCGGGCAATCATCTGCCCGGCGATGAAACGGTTCAACGGCGGCAGCGAGACGAAACGATCCTGCAGAATTTCCACGGCGGTGCCGCCGGCGCCGAAACTGATGGCGGGGCCGAAAATGGGATCGCGCACCACGCCGATCATGGTTTCGCGGCCGTTTGGCCACTCGGCCATGCGCTCAAGTGTCACGCCGTTAATGGTGGCATCGGGACGCTTGGCTTTGACCGCCGCGAGCAATTCGTTAAACACATTACGCACCGCGCCGGCACTGTGAATGTTTAAGCGCACGCCCGAAACATCGGACTTGTGGGTAATATCCGGGGAGTTGATTTTCATCGCCACCGGAAAGCCGAGCGATTCGGCCACCACCAGCGCCTGGTTGGCGGAATTGGCTTCAATGGTTTCTGTCACCGGGATGCCAAAGGCGCGCAGGATCGCCTTGGTTTCCAGGCCGCTGAGCAGCTTGCGGCCTTCCGCCAACGCGCCTTCAATAATCAGCCGGGCGCCTTCGATATCCGGTTCAATGCTGCGCCCCAGCGGCCCCGGCACTTGCATGAGCAGTTCCTGGTTACGGTGGTAACTGGTGAGAAAGGAAAACGCATCGATAGACGCCTCGGGTGTATCGAACTGCGCAATCTTTTGCTGGCCGAACATGGCGCGCGCCGCCGCGACTTGTTGCTCACCCATCCAGCACGCCAGCACCGGTTTATTGTTTCCATTGGCCGCGGCGATGACGGCTTCGGCGGCGGCCAGCGGCGCGGTCATCGCTTGCGGTGTTAGCATCACCAGGACGCCATCGACGTTGTTATCCTGCAGACAGATAGTGACGGCTTCCTTGTAGCGCTCCGGTTGCGCATCGCCTAGAATGTCCACCGGATTACCGTGCGACCAGTGCGCCGGCAGTAATTTATCTAAGGCGGCGAGAGTTTGCGGTTCAAGCTCCGGTAAGGTCACATTCATTTCCGCGGCGCGATCCGCGGCCATCACGCCTGGGCCGCCGCCATTGGTGACAATCGCGAGCCGATTGCCCTTTACCCGGTAATCGCGGCTGGAGAGCACTTCGGCAGCGGAGAACATTTGCTTGATGGTGTAAGCGCGCACCACACCGGCGCGGCGCAATGCCGCATGAAATACATCATCGCCGCCGACCAATGCGCCGGTGTGCGACACGGCGGCGCGCGAGCCTGCCGCATAACGCCCTGCTTTGACGACCACCACGGGTTTTAATCGCGCCGCAATGCGCAAACCGGAAAGAAAGCTGCGCGCGTTGCGAATGCCTTCCACATAGAGCAGGATGCTGTGAGTGTGCGGGTCCATGGCCAGATAGCTGAGCACATCGCCGAAGTCGACATCGGCGGCGTCGCCGAGTGAAACAATAGCGGAAAAACCGTTGGCGTTACTCTGCGCCCAATCCAGCACCGCCGTGCACAAAGCGCCGGATTGCGACACCAGCGCCATGTTGCCGGGCAGCGCGCTGTTGTGGCTGAAGCTGGCGTTAAGACCGGATTGCGGCCGCAGGATGCCCAAGCAATTGGGCCCGAGTATGCGCATGTCATAAATGCGCGCCTGTTCCAGCATGTCCTTTTGCAGCGCCGCGCCTTCGTCACCGGCTTCACCGAAACCGGCCGACAATACAATGGCGGCACGCACCCCGGCCTCGCCGCAACGGCGGATAATATCCGGCACGCTGCGCGCCGGGGTGGCGATCACCGCCAGATCCACCGGGGCATGGATGTGCTCGATATCCGGAAAACACGGTTTGCCCTGCACGCGTTCATGTTTGGGATTGATGGCATACAATTCACCGCCAAACCCGGCTTCCAGCAGATTGCGGAACACCAGGTTGCCGACGCTGTTGGCGCGTTCGCTGGCGCCGAACACCGCAATGGCCTGCGGGTTGAAAAGGCGATCGAGATAATGCGGTCCCATGCTGGTCACCACGATGTTGGAGGTTATCGGCTATTATAAGCCGAAATGAATGGCACGGTAATGATACGACGGTTGCCCTGAATTCGCACCCGGAATGTTTACGCCACGACGGAAAGTAGTGGCGTTGGATCCGGACGCGCAAAATTAAGCCGGTCGCTGTTGCGCAATTCACTTCAGCCAAACCGGGGCTGGCCTCAATAACCTGCCGCGCAGCAGGACCTGTCAGCGTGACACCCAGCTTCGAAGCCTATATCGAGAAAGCTTTCATTGACG
>DATCIR010000194.1:0-3237 GCA_036507695.1 Gammaproteobacteria bacterium | reverse complement strand
ATTCATCATCCATGTCCCTGGCTTTCATGCCCATGACACCCGCCATGGTAAAACCGAGTACAGCCAGCCCGATAAACTTTCGTTTCAGCTTTGTAGATTTCTGCATGCTGATTTCTCCTAAGCTGTTTTCACGAAGCGGGTGGAATAAAAACCAGGAATAGCGTTACCAGTACCGACCAGTAGTCCCAAAAACCGTTAATCCAACGCGCAAAAACAGGTTCACAATATTTAATCCGACACTCCATAGGTGATTCTATGCTTACTAAAATGATAAAGTATAGCCATGCTATCAAATATCTTCACACGTCATAAGATTAACTTTTTATTAATTTCGTATATACTTTCTGAAAACTGAATAACTGCGGGCAACGCACTATTAAAATAAAGAAAATAACGATCCTGTCGAACTTATTGGCGAGCCGTTAATTCATCGGAAGTTATTTCAACTAAAGCCATGAACAATAGAGCCGAAAAAATAAACAGCCAGTGTGGGGCTAATAGCAAGCCCGTTACTATCCATCCACAGATAACAAGTATAAACTCCATTTCTCAAAATTCGCAGCAGACGATGACGGGCTCACAATTTTCATTCAATGATAATTTACTCAAAAGTCATCTCTGATTGTGGAACTGGATACTTCATATAAAACGGTTGTATGCACAACTTGCCACAGAAAATAAAGAACACCGGATCAAAAAAGTTATTTGTGATCGGGTTTGCCAGCATTATCTTCTTGCTGATTGCGCTGATTGTCGTGTGGCATAACACCATTCGATCCAGTACCGAACGCCTGCAGCGTATCGCTGATGACCAGCTGGAAACCGCGTTGCTGACCAGTATGCGGGACGCGACCCTGCGGCGCGCAGTGTCGCTGGCGCGCATGAACGCCATGGACGATCCCTTCGACCGGGATGAAGAATTCATGAAAATCCGGGAAATGGGCACCCTGTTCCTGGAATCCCGGGATAAATTGTGGGCACGCCCCATGACGCATGCCGAGGAGCAGGAATGGGAACAGGCTCGCAAAAACATGAACATGGGCGGCGTGGCGCAACAACGGGTGCTGACCCTAATACAGGAAAATTCATTGGAAGAAGCCAAAAAAATCTTCATCAAGGATGTGGTTCCCATTCAGGATAAGTTTGTGGACAACATATCCGGCATTCTGGAGATGAAACGCAAGGAAGTGGAGAAGGAACTGGCGGACGCCGCCCGGCATAATGAAGAGGCATACCGTTTTATAGGCCTTTTAGGCAGTGTCGCGCTGATTCTGAGTATCTTCATGGTGGTCGTTATTCGGCGCACCAGCAAAACGGAAACCGCGCTATTGGAACAAAGTGACCGTATTCGTTCACTCTATGAAGTGTCGTCGATGGCGGGACTGAAACTTAACGAACAAATCGACGAGATGCTGATGCTGGGCTGCCGGCTCCTTAGGGCGGATTGCGGCCGGGCCAATAAAATCGAGCCGGAAAAGAATTCCTCAACAATACTCCATGTCGTAGGGCCGGATACCTACGGCCAAACACCCGGCAAGACGTACTTTCTGGACGAGAGCATTTGCAGTTTGACCCTGGAAGCCGCAAGGCCATTGGCTATTAACGACATCAAGGATCCCAAAATACGCGGGCAGCATAAAAGTCTGCGCATTGCCACAATCAGCAGTTATATCGCGGCGCCGATAACCGTCTACGGCAAAGTCTACGGCACGGTTAATTTTTCCTCGCGTCAAAAACGCAACTCCGTCTTTACCGAAACCGATAAGGACCTTGTTAACCTCATCGGCAGTTGGGTTAGTGTTGCCATTGAGCGGCAACTGCAACAGCAGGAACTCCGCATGGCAAAAGACGTCGCGGAATCCGCCAACAAAACCAAGAGCGCGTTTCTGGCCAATATGAGTCATGAACTTCGCACGCCGCTGAACGCCATAATCGGCTATAGCGAAATGCTTTCCGAGGAAGCCATCGAGTCGGGGAACGGGGAAGCCACAGGCGATCTGGAAAAAATCAATGTATCAGGCCGCCACTTACTCTCGCTCATCAACGACGTTCTGGATTTGTCAAAAATCGAAGCCGGCAGAATGGAATTCGTATTCGAGGATTTCAAGATTGAACCCGTCATTAACGAGGTTGTCGCCACTATCTTGCCTGCAGTTGATAAAAATAAAAATAAACTGCACGTCAAACTGCAAAGCGACCATTATTCCCTGCATGCGGACAAAATGCGTTTCAAGCAGGTTTTGTACAATCTGTTAAGCAACGCCAACAAGTTCACCAAGCATGGCGATATTCAGCTTAATGTTAGCCAGCAAACGGTTGGTGATCGCGACTGTTTGTCGATCGAAGTCAAAGACTCCGGTATCGGCATGTCGTCCGAGCAAATGAGCCGGGTATTCGAAGCATTTACCCAGGCCGACCCTTCAATCAGCAAGGAATACGGCGGCACAGGACTGGGTTTGGCGATTAGCCGCCGCATTTGCAATCTGATGGATGGGGAAATATCGGTTGCCAGCGTGGAAGGCGTGGGTTCCAGCTTTACCGTGCTATTGCCCGCCGCTCAAACCACACACAAAGTCGCGGTAGCCTAGCCCGCGTTTCTCACCAGGCGGCCACCAAAAGCCAAGATGAGATGGAAATACAAACGATTATGCAATTTAATCCTTTAACCTAGATTCCGCAGTTAACCACTTTATAAAATAGCTACCCATAGGATGTCATTCTATTTTCATGCACGAACGAGGTTCACCGGTTGGGTGAGCAACGCTACGCAGTGGATTGCACGCTTGTCCTCACGATCGTCAAAGCGCATGGCGGCGTTGCAACTCCTTGGAATGGAACGACCATTCCGCGTCCTTGCGCCTAGCCCTGCACTCTGAAAATCGCACACTCCACCGCGTCCAACTGCGGATTCTAGGTTTAACACACTGTTTCAACTTTCAACCTATCGCGGTTCTGGCTTGTCTTCGCGTCCGTAGGCTTGCTCTTCACTTTTGGACAGGAAGTACTTAAATGGCACGAAGCACAAGGATGGGCGTGAGCGGCCATTGTGCAGGGACGCACCGGTGCCGCGAAGCCCAGGGATGGGCGAGAGCGGCCATTGTGCAGGGACGCACCGGTGCCGCGAAGCACAGGGACGTGCGAGAGCGGCCTGCTGCCGCGATCCTGGTGAGAAATGCGGGCTAGCGGATTTCCCTGCATATTATAACGGCCATCAAAATTAAGGCTTTACTGCCTGGA
>DATCIR010000193.1:0-11085 GCA_036507695.1 Gammaproteobacteria bacterium | reverse complement strand
TTCTGAGGTCATTCAAAAATGACTCTTGCAATGGTTTTTTCGCTTTAGTGTCCATTTTAGAGTCGTTCATATTCATATTAGTATCGGTCATAAAAGTTGGTCTTTCCCTTTGCCATTGTCAAACCAGTTTAAAGTATAGAGCGGGTGTTGTTCCAGAAGAATCTAACGGGAATGTCAATAGTTATCGACCTAATCAGGTGTGCGTGGCATTCAGTTAGCGCGTTTTGCTTGTTGCAGCTTTTGAGTGGCGGCCGGTGCCATCCAAATACCGCGGGTTCTGAGTGAGCCAGCGAAAGCCACCATTTACGGAAAAGCTTACGGAATTTTTTGCGATGGCCGTGGTTTTGCCGCGAGGCTAGGAGGCGCCGTGCTGTCCGTTCCTGGAAGCCTTTTGCCGCATGATGCATAACCTGGAATAACCAGCTAAGTTACTAAAATCGCGATGTATTTCATTGATTAGAAAATACTTATATTATTAAGGCGGGTCATTAAATCAGGCTCCTAAGACATTGACTTCACTAAAATAATCAGGCATTTTGCTAATATCTATACAGCGTATGGCAAAGTTAGGATCAGGGCCGTATTTTGGAATTTGATGTTTTATGGGGCGCCGTTATACCTCGAATTTCAATACGCGTTTAAGTCAATCGACTATCAGCTTTATCCAGGGACTGCATTTCAAACCACGGTGGTATTGGTGCGGGGTTTGCACTGTGCCAGCTGTCCGGCTGGCGCCAGGCTGTGTGTGAGCAGTTAGCCGGAGCTATGCAAGGGTTAGGTCCCCAGGGGGTGCAATGGCGGTATTAACAGAGCAATTATCTTTCCTTAATCATCTATCGCTAAAGGCGAAGGTCAACATTACCGTTGGCTTGATTTTCCTGATGGTTATTGTCTTTGTAACCTATTTTGCGGTCAGCGAGGAAAGTGACCGCTTGATGGATGCGGCGGAAACACAGGTCACTGAAATCACCACGCTCTACTTTGATTTTCTTAATACCATGATGCTGACCGGCACCATGGCTCAACGCAGCATCTTGCGTAATAAAATGCTGGCGCGCAAGGAAGTGACGGATGTGCGGGTTATCCGCGGCCAACCGGTGCGTGGCCAGTTTGGCCCCGGATTCCCCGAAGAAGAACCCCTGGATGAACTTGATCGCCGTGCGTTGCAGGGCGAGGACATCGTGATTATCGAGAAACAGGCCGGACAACGGCAGCTTACGGTATTGACGCCGTTTCGGGCAACTGAAGAGACGCGGGGCGTAAACTGTTTACAATGTCACAAAGTGCCGTCCGGCAGTGTGAATGGCGCGGTCCGTGTCAGCTATTCGCTGGCTTCAGTGGATGAGTCTGTCAATAACGTATTATTGCGCACCTTAGTTTTTAATCTGATTTTATTTATCACTGGCCTGTTCCTGGTCAATATGCTGCTAAAAATCTGGATTATTAATCCGTTGAAAGGATTGATTAGGGTCGTCAATAAACGAGCTGAAGGCGACACCGAAGTTCGCGCCAGGGTGGCCGCCAATGACGAAATCGGCAAGCTGGGGCAATCGTTCAATCATATGGCTGACAATATTAATGCCGTCACGCGCCGCGAACACGAAGCTGCGGAAGATCTGCAACAAAAAGTCAATCAATTGTTGAACGTTGTTAATCGGGTTGCCGAAGGGGATTTTTCGGCACGCATCGACATCACCGGCAAAGACGCCATGGGGGAATTAGCCTCCGGTCTGCAGGATATGATTGATTACATCAATAAATCCATCGCAGAAAAGCGTGAAGCGGTGGAAACACTCGGCCGCAAAGTGGATAAGATTTTGCAAGTTGTCACCCGCGCCGCTGAAGGCGACCTGACCGGTTCAGTGATGCCGGATGGGGATGACGCCATCAGCAAGCTTGCCCGGGGTGTACAGTTGATGGTGGCGAATCTCAATTCACTGGTATCTCAAGTGCAGCGTTCCGGTATCCAGGTGACATCATCGGCTACCGAAATCGCCGCTACCGCCAAGCAACACGAAGCCACAATCGGCGAACAGGCAAAAACCACCAATGAGATCGCCGCTACCGCAGCCGAAATCTCGGCAACGACCAAAGAACTGGTGAATACCATTGATGAAGTGGCAAATGCCGCTGAGCGGACACGACAATCGGCATCCGATGGCTATGGTGAACTGGAGCACATGGAGTCCACCATGCATAATATCGTGGAAGCGGCGGGCTCCATTTCACAAAAGTTTGAGGTTCTCAACGAAAAAGCGCTCAATATCAACAGTGTGGTCACTACCATTACCAAGGTCGCCGATCAAACCAACCTGTTGTCGCTTAACGCGGCTATTGAGGCGGAGAAGGCCGGCGAATATGGATTGGGATTCGCGGTGGTTGCGACCGAAATCCGGCGTCTTGCGGATCAAACCGCGGTTGCCACCCTGGATATCGAGCAAATGGTCAAGGAAATGCAGTCCGCAGTGTCTTCCGGTGTGTTAAGCATGGAAAAATTCTCGGATCAGGTCCGCCGCAGTGTGGAAGACGTGAACCAGGTGGCCGCGCAGCTGGCGGAAATTATCGAAGAAGTGCAGAATTTTGCGCCACGCTTTGAAAATGTCCAGCAAGGTATGCACTTTCAAGCGCAAGGCGCCAGCCAGATCAAGCAGGCGATGCTGCAACTCAGTGAATCGGCGCACCAGTCCGTGGTTTCAATCAAGCAGTCAAATTCCGCCATTGACGCACTGAACGACGCGGCGCATGCGCTGCAGAATGGGGTATCAAAATTCCGTGTTAGCAGGTCCATTATCAACTAGCGCTGTTTTAGAGACGTTCCGGTAATGAAAAACCAGGGTTTAAAGTTACACATGCAGTTTTATGTTGGCCAGAACCGGTTTGTGTTGCCTGCCCGGGACATTATTGCCATTGTGCCGGTTGTGTCACTGCGTGAAATGCCGCAGGCGCCACACTATGTGGCAGGTATATTGAACTACCATGGCGAGTCAGTCCCGGTGGTCGATATCCGAGTCCTGATGGCCGGAGTTAAAACGGATATCCGGCTTAGCACGCGTATCGCGGTTATCCGGTTTGATGTGTCCAGGAAAAAGCAACGCCTGCTTGGATTATTGGCGGAGAGGCTGACGGAAGTGATGCGCATTGACGAGACGCGGTTCAAAGCATCCGGCGCGGCCAACGGCAATGCCGGCTACCTTGGTGGCGTGATTACCGACAACAAAGGCATTTTGCAGCGGCTGGAAGTATCGGAACTAATTCCCGAAAGCGCGCGGAAAAAACTATTTAGCCGGAATCTTGCGTAGTATTGACGAAGTTTAGACAGACAACATGCCATTTCCATCCATCAAAAAACTATTGCATCAGAAAATTGGCCTGAACGCGTCTTCGGTGGGTGATTCGAGTATCGAGCGGGCGGTGCGCTATCGCCTGGCGGAGAAAAAAATTGATGACATCAAACACTATTACGAGATGTTGTTGGCCGATGCGACTGAACTGGCGGAATTGGTCGAAGAGGTCGTTGTCCCGGAAACCTGGTTTTTCCGTAATAACACGCCGTTTGACGCGTTTCGGGACTATGTCATTAACTCCATCGAGCCGAAACTAAAACCGGGTGAAAAAATACGAATCTTAAGTATACCGTGCGCCAGTGGCGAGGAACCTTATTCAGCGGCGATTTGTTTGCATCGTGCCGGGGTGGACCTGGCGAAAATTGCCATTGACGCCGTTGATATCAGTAAGCGTGCGCTCACCAAGGCCAAGCGGGCCATTTACGGGAAAAACTCCTTTCGCGGTGTTGACCAGGAAATCCAGGAAAGTTATTTCAAAAAGGGTGGCGCGGGTTACCGGCTGATTGACGAAATCAGGCGGGTTGTGAATTTTCAGCAAGGGAATTTCTTAGTTGGTCCGTTAAGTCAGGAAGACAATTATTATGACGCTATTTTTTGCCGGAATCTGTTGATTTATTTTGACAGGGGGACGCAAAAAACCGCGATGGAAAAGCTACACCGGGCGTTAAAAGAACGCGGCGCGTTATTTGTGGGGCATGCTGAAGCCTCGCAGGTGACCCGGGAGATTTTTGTGCCGCTCTATACAGCGCGTTCGTTTGGCTATGTCAAAGTTAACGAAGCGCGGCGGCGAAAAACCAAGCGGGCTGTGGAATTGCCGCAGAATATGCCTGGCCATTGGCAGACGGTGCTTGACCAACTGGCGGGTATTTCACCGGCCAAGTCCTCGGTAACCGCGGGCGCTGCGGTTAACAAATCAAGAGCAAAAAAAACGTCATTAGCGAAGACCCAGCCATTGCCGGAACCCGCGCAGCCAAACATATCGCTGGCCAGTGTTGAGCGCTTGACGAACCAGGGTAAATACGCGGAAGCCATTGAATTATGCCTGCGCTTTCTCAAGCAAAGTCCGGACTCCGCTGACGGCTACTACCTTTTAGGTCTTATCAGGGACTTAAATGGCGAGACCAAGGAAGCGGAGAATATACTTCGAAAAGCAATCTATCTCGATCCCAACCATGAACGGGCGTTGCGGCTGGCTGCGTTGGTGGCGGAAAAAAGGGGTGACAGCGAAGCGGCGTTGTCCTACCAACGCCGCGCCAAGCGGGTTGCGCAACGTAAACCGGGTCAGTCCAGCGTGGCGTAAATGATCCAGTATTGTTGTGATGTTTCCAGGCAGAGAAATTTTTGGCAATAGCAAATGGGCGTATGAGCGACATAGAAATTCCGGTAAAGGCAAGTTGTTGGAATACTATCGGGGTATGGGGCAAGCAGGCGTTGCGCTGCGAAAAGCTCAAAGACGTTATTCATTGCCGGAACTGCAGCATCTATTGGCAAGCCGGCCGGCAGGTTTTCGATAAGCGCATCCCGGATGGTTACATTGAACAATGGACCCGGATAATTTCCGGTCATCTCGAACCGGCCGCCAAAACCAGTCAGTCTGTTATTTATTTTCGAATCGGCGACGAATGGTTTGCTTTGTCAACCCGTAATTTCGTCGAAGTAGCGCAAGATAAATTTGTTCACAAGATTCCACGCCGGTCGCACAAAGCGGTTCTTGGTGTTATAAACATCGGCGGTTCGGTTCGCTTAAGTTTTTCTCTGGCGTTTTTGCTGGGAGTTAGCCATCAGGACGATAACAAGCGGTTAAAAGTGCGGGGCGTTTACAAGCGGTTTCTGGTCGTGCGGATAAATAACAAAGACTATGTTTTCCCAGTTGACGAGGTGGGCGGTGTGTTTCGCTATAACCCGGAAGATTTAATGCAGGTCCCGGCAACGATGGAAGCGGAAAAGTCTCAGCTGTTGCTGGGGTTGCTGGATGTTGGGGGAAAAAATACCGCATGCATTGATGCCAATAAGCTGGCTCATACGTTTGAGGTAATGCTAGGTGGCTAACACAACAGGTCACAACGGTGATTTGAGCGATTTATCCATGCACGACTTGTTTCGCATGGAAGCGGAAAGCCAGGCTACCATATTGACGCAAGGTTTGTTGGATCTCGAAAAGGATGTCCGGTCAGAAGAAAAACTGGAAGCCTTGATGCGTGCGTCGCACTCTGTCAAGGGCGCCGCGAGGATTGTGGGTATTGATGCCGTGGTAGTGATCGCGCACGAACTGGAAGATTGTTTCGTTGCGGCGCAACGCCGGCAACTAGTCTTGACCAGTGCGCACATCGACTTGTTGTTAAAAGCGGTGGATGCGATTGTGCAAATAGCGCACCTGGATGAATCTGAAACGGCGCACTGGATCGCGCAAAATCAACCGATGATTTCCTCGCTCCAAGGCCAACTGGTTGCCACGTTCTCCGGTAAGCCAGCGGCGTCCGCGGCTGAGGATAGTGTTTCCACTGGACTGGGTTTGTCTAAGCGCGGGGCGACGGGAAAAACCAAACGCATTTCCGCAATGCCTGAAGTGGATGAATTCAGCGGTAAATCCGGCGAGAATTTCCGGGCTAGCAAAGATAGTGACGAGCGTGTGATCCGGATAAACGCGGATCGTCTGACACGAATTGTTGGCTTGTCCAGCGAAATGCTGGTTGAGTCGGGCAGATTGCGTCCGCTAACCGATTCCATGCTGTTATTGAAACGGCGTCAGGTGGAGTTAAGCAACTTGTTGGACTCACTTAGGGAATCCATCGAGCATACATCGGCTTCCGATCGTATACGCGCACAACTTCTGGATGCGCAAAAGAAATTGACAGACTGCCGGACGCTGTTGTCCGAACGTCTGGTTGAGCTGGACGATTATGACCGGCGTAACTGCAAACTGTCGTCGAAAATCTACCACGAGGTGGTTGCCAGCCGCATGCGGCCGTTTTCCGATGGCACCCAGGGCTTGCAAAGAATGGTGCGCGATATCGCCAGGGAATTGGGGAAACGTGCGCAGCTGATTATTGATGGTAACGACACACCGGTAGACAGGGATGTTCTGGAAAAGATAAAAGCGCCTATTATACACCTGGTGCGTAACGCCGTGGATCATGGTATCGAGTTGCCGATAGGACGTAAATCCGGAAATAAACCGGAACAAGGCGCTATTCATGTGTCGGCCAGTCACCGGGGTGGAATGCTGGACATCGTGGTTGAAGACGATGGAAAAGGAGTTGATCTGGATGTATTACGAAAAACCATTGTATCGCGCGGACTGGCCACGAAAGCTGTGGCGCTGAATTTACCGGAAGCGGAACTGCTGGAATTTCTTTTTCTGCCCGACTTTTCCACCAAGACGGAAGTCACCGAAATTTCCGGGCGTGGTGTCGGGCTCGACGCGGTGCGAAGTCTTGTTCAGGAAATGCATGGCAAGGTGGTTGTTACCAATAAAATCGCGGGCGGACTTCGATTCGATCTGCAATTGCCTCTGACGCTATCACTGATTTCAACGCTGGTGGTGAAGATTGCGGGTGAGCCGTATGCGTTTCCTTTGTCCCGGGTTGATCGTTTGCTTTCAGTGTCAACCGGGCAGTTGCAGGTGGTGGATGGCCGTCAATGCATTTCGGACAAAGGCGAACTGATCAGCCTGGTGCCGGCGTCTCACGTTCTTGAATTGGACATGCCAGCCGTTGGCGTTGATGAGTTAAACGTCGTTGTCGTAAGCGACCGGATAAGCCGTTATGGCATTGTCGTGGATCAATTCATCGGTCAACGTAAACTGTCAGTCCAGTCCCTGGATCAACGTTTGGGAAAAGTGCAGGATATAAGCGCCGTTTCACTCACGGAAGATGGAACCCCGGTTCTGATACTGGATGTCGATGATCTGATGCGCTCCATAGGTGCAATGGAGCAAGGGTCCGCGACAGGCGCGCTTAAACCATATGTGGACGCATTAAGCCGCAAAGTGCGCAAACGTATCCTAGTTGTGGATGATTCCCTTACCGTGCGGGAAATTGAACGCCAATTGCTGGAGGCGCATGGCTACCGGGTTGATGTTGCGGTGGACGGAATGGACGGATGGAATACTGTCAGGAGGGCCGACTATCAATTGGTTATCACGGATGTGGATATGCCGCGTATGGATGGCATTGCGCTGGTTGGCTATATGAAGAAGGACGATCATTTAAGTGCATTGCCTGTCATGATCGTGTCTTATAAAGACCGGCCGCTGGACCGCCAACGCGGACTTGAAGCGGGGGCCGATTATTATTTTACCAAAGGCAGTTTCGATGATGAAGCCTTGCTTGAAGCCGTGGCCGATCTGATCGGGGAAGCGGTGGAATGAAAGTTGCCATCATCAACAACAAGCAACTGGCTCGAAGAGAACTGATTCGAATCGTTACTTTGACGCGAGAGTACGAGCTTGCCTGGACCACTTCAAGTGGCAAAAACGCAATCAAGCTTTGCAGGAGTGTCATACCTGACCTGATATTAATGGATCCCCTGGTGCGGGATATCGATGGTATCGCTGTGATTCGGCAAATCATGGCCGACACGCCGTGTGCGATATTAATTGTGACCGGTTCCGTCGAGGACCAGGCAGAGATAGTATTCAGCGCCATGGGCGCCGGTGCGATCGATGCGGTGAATACACCGAAACTCGACAGCCGTGAATATGATCCGGCCGTCGCAGCGCTGCAAAGGAAAATGGCGCAAATCAGGGTTTTAACCCGGGATATACCCGCCCAGCCTGTAGAACACAGGGCCGGTGAATTACAGTCCGGTTATTTTCCAGCGCGGAAAAACCTGGTGGCAATTGGGTGTTCGTCCGGCGGTCCGGATGCGTTAGTCAAGGTTCTCAGTCAACTACCTAAGGATTTTCAATCACCTGTCATAATAATCCAGCACGTGGACGCAGCGTTTGCTCCCGCATTGGCCAAGTGGTTAAACGTTAAAAGTGCGCTAACGGTAGAACTGGCCAAAGATGGCGACTTACCCACTCCCGGCAGGGTATACCTGGCCGCAGCCAATTCCCACTTGACGGTGTCACCTAAGGGCCGGTTGACATATAGCCACGAGCCCACAGACACCTTCTATCGGCCCTCGGTGGATGTTTTTTTTAACAGCCTGGCTGACAATTGGCGTCACTCCGTGGTTGCGATTTTGCTGACAGGAATGGGCAAAGATGGAGCGAAAGGACTACAGGAATTACGCCGCAAAGGCGCTTATACTATCGCACAAGACCAGGCGACCTCGGCGGTCTACGGTATGCCCAAGGCCGCGCTGGAACTGAACGCCGCCGTCGCTGTGTTGCCGATAGGCCAGATCGCCGACGCATTGGTCAGAATCACCAATTCTGGCAATCGAAATTCAGGGAATTTGGCGTTACAACAATTGGATATGAATGAAACGGGATCGTCATAGATACCGGTATGCGCGGCGGTCGGCAGGTGGCAAATATTTTATGCGCAGCGTACCCCCGATGTTGTATACATAGTTAATGTTTTAAGGCACCGCGCAAATGAGGGCAGTATGACTGTGCAGGAGTTTCCAGGACGTTCTCGAACCGGCAATGTCACTGCGCCGGGGCAGAAAATGCACCCGGTCGTATTGTTGGTCGATGACCAGATAATGGTATCCGAAGGGATTCGCCGCATGCTGGATGCGGAACAGGATATCGAGTTTCATTATTGCTCAGACCCCTCCCGGGCGGTTCGCATGGCGGCGCAAGTGAAACCCACGGTGATATTGCAAGACCTGATCATGCCGGCTATCGACGGCTACACCCTGATGAAGTCTTACCGCAAAGATACCGCAACCAGCAATATCCCTATTATTGTGTTATCCAGCAAGGAAGATCCTCACGATAAAAGCGTTGCGTTCGAAAATGGGGCGAACGATTATCTGGTGAAACTGCCCGATAGAATCGAGTTAATCGCGCGCATCAGGGCGCATACCAAGGCCTATCTGACCCAATTGGAACGTGACGAAGCGTTTAGGAAATTGGGTGAGCTGCAAAAGGAACTGCAGAGAAGTAACGCCGAGCTGCAAAAGTTGACTTGCCTGGATGGCTTGACCTGCATTGCCAATCGGCGGCGGTTTGATGATTTTATCCGCAAAGAATGTTTACGCTCGGCGCGGGATGATACCACGATCGCGTTAATCCTGATTGATATCGATTACTTCAAGCTTTACAACGACAACTACGGGCATTTAAAAGGCGACGAGTGCCTGCAGAAAGTGGCCGCCGCTCTGCAAAAAGCCGTGCAACGTCCCGCCGATCTGGTGGCGCGTTACGGGGGCGAGGAATTTGCCGTTGTGTTACCCAGCACAGATGCTACCGGTGCGTTGAAAATAGCGGACTCCCTGCGCCATGCGGTCGAAGCGCTGGAACTGCCCCATGCGTACTCGCCACTGACAAACAACATAACGATTAGTATGGGGATTGCGTGCAAGGTGGCGAATGAGGGCACGTCACCCGCGGATTTGATCAAGCTGGCGGATGAAGCCCTGTATGAGGCAAAAAATGCCGGCCGCAACCAAAGCAAAGTTCATCAAAGCCACGCTGGTTAAGCACTGAAATCGCTTTTATTGCCGTTCTTTTTTAATTGGCTATTACTTGAATGATAAACCCGCCGGGAGTATTGCTATCGGCGCACAGGTCATCATTGATTGACACTGTAAAATGTCATCAACCGCGATTGCGAGGACGCCATTATACCGCCCATTACGGGAATTGAAGACCGGCTCTACGCCGCTATGGCCTGCTTCGCTGATTCAAGCGAGCTGAAGCATATGAACATTGAGCAGCAGGCAAGGTTCGTGAGTTGAGATAAGGCGATGAACCTTGTGCAGAGCGGGATCTTCAACAAAGGTGTCGCCGCGTTTAATACAGGAGGTTGCTTCAATTTTTTTGTTAAACGCGGAGAATGCCAATCCAGATGGAGCGAGAGCCGTGGCGGGTGGTACGCATTCGATATAGGTTTCGCCCGTAAGCCCAAGATAGAGTTGACTGCCTGCACTGCCGCTGCCAGCGGCAGGGAACGGCGTATGCAGCCCCTTTTGGTAAAGCGTTACATTTGCCCCCGCCGTGAAGGGGGTCACGCTATGGCCTGCGGGCAGATAAAGCAACCCCGCATTAATTTCCTTATTGGCCAGCAACGGTAACCAGGCCCAATGGTTGGACGTGACGGCACGTGAGCGGATTTTGGCAATGGTTTCGCGATAGGCCGGGGTCGCATTCAAGTTGGTGTGCAGCAATTTCAGATTTTGCCGGGTGATATTGGCAACGCTAAAACCGTGATGGATTGAATGCTTGTGAAGCATGCGCATGCCAATGGTAAACTCAGTAAAAGCACGCAGGGCATTATCACTCAAGGCGATAGACAGGTTATTCACCTTTACTGGATTTTTACCTGATCCTTTCGGCAGCGAGAACGCAGAAGAAAGCGAAGACAATCTACCCATGGCAAAATCGAACGCGCCCATTGATCCTCCTTAATACGGTCCAGTAAAATCCATTAACTTCGAAATAACATGAGATATCAGTAACATATGGGTATTACAAAACAGATGTTTTATCGAAATATGCCAATCATTGAAAATTCAATAATCGATTATTGTTGTAAAGCGTTCTACATTTGAGTTGATCATAAACGTATGACATGACAGTGAGTTGACAACTCTTTAAGAAATACTACAGATCAATTAATAAACA
>DATCIR010000192.1:0-6748 GCA_036507695.1 Gammaproteobacteria bacterium | reverse complement strand
TGATAAGCCTGCATCCATTTCCACAGGTCGCGCGGATTGTCGCTGCCGAACGGCTTTTGGGTGATGTAGGGCTCAACCTGGCTGGCCTTGTCGGCGTTGTCGCGGAAGATGACGTTGCGGTGCAGATTGTTGCCGCCGGTGTTCGAGGTCCATTCGTAGCCGATGAAGGCAGTGAACCGGCCGGGGCTGTTGGCTTCTTCGGCGGCCTTGATGGTCTCCTGCCAGGCGCCCTGATAGGCCGGCGTACCGGGCAGCGGTATGATGTCCTTGGAGATCGTGCCCTTACCAAAGCTGGTAATGATATCGATGGCGGCTTCCGCACCTTTGCCGGAGTGGATCATTTCATTCCACTTGCGGCCCTGCGGATCGGCCATGATCTTGGGATCGCCGCCGATAATCAGCGGAAAAAAGCCCATGCCGTCGGAGTGATCCGCCACCACCAGGAAATCGAGCGGCCGGGAGAGCTTGACCTGCTGACCGCTGGATGACTTGATCTCCTCGCCCCTGGCGAAGCGATAGGCGTCGCGCGGGCCGAGCCGCGCGCCGAATGCGCCTGCGTCCATCGAAAACGAGGTGTGCAGATGCGTGTCGCCGAACAACGGGCGGGTCGGGAAGTTTCGTTCCGCATACGGCGCATAGGGTTGCTTGGCCGGTGGCTTGAGTGGATACGGATACGCCTTCTCGGCCGTTTCCTTGTTGGGCGCAGCGAGTCCGGGTGGACTGGCTGGTTCGGCAGCGAAGGCCGGCAGCGCCAAATTAGTGGTAAGCAGGATAGTATAAGTTATTCGGCGAAACGAAATCGTTTCCATAGTTCTTCTCTCCCAGTTTCGATCGTTGAAACGCAGCTATTCAGAATGCAACAACACGTTGTATCACCCAGAACATCGCCATGCCACCGATAGCATAAACTGGGACGGCTTCCAACCACGCTGGATATACTACGCGTAGTCGGGCCAGTAAGACAATGAACGCGAGCACCCATGCAACGAACAAGAGCTGACCGATTTCAACACCGACGTTGAACAGCAACAGCGCCAGCGGCACGGAATTCTGCGGTAATCCCACGGCACTTAACGCGCCAGCGAAACCGAAACCGTGCAGCAATCCAAAGGTGAACGCCACCACCCACGGCGCGCGCGCGGTGAGTCCGGGCCGGCCGGCCCGCGCGTTCAATATTTCAGCCGCCACAAACACGATACTCAGGGCAATTACCGCCTCGACCGGCGCCGCCGGTACGTGCACGAATCCGAGGGTGGCGAGCGCCAGTGTAATGCTGTGCGCCACGGTGAACGCGGTGATGGTTTTGAGCAGCGGTCCCCACTGCCGTCCCACTATCAGCAGCAACGCGAATACAAACAATAGGTGATCAAAACCGGTCAGGATGTGCTCCACACCCAACACCAGATAAGTGCGCGCGACGTGCAGCGCGCCGGGCGCGGTTTCCACCACGAAGGACGCAGCGGATGGAGTAAGCCGCGCGACGTGAGTGGCGCCATCGAGACGTTCGAGGCGCACCAGCACATCGGTGTTCGTCGCGCGCAGACCGGCGATGTGAATCGAGCCGCCGCTCAGTCCGCCCGCACGTCTCACGGTCCAGCGTTCGATGAAGGCGTTGTTGACCATCGCCGCGCGCGGCTCGCTTATATAAGTAGTGTCCGCGGGAAATTCCACCCGCAGCCCGAGCCGCAGGTTGTCGCCACGTCCCGGCACTTTCCACAGCACACTATATGTATCTGTTGTTGTCTGGCGCAGTTCGAGATAAGCGGGACGCAGTTCATCAGCGTTTACACCACCGGCAACAGCCACAAACAGAAAGAATAGACACAGCGCGCGCTTCATTTGGCCTGCGCCGGTTCGTTCGCGGCGGTTGGTGTCAGCTCCTCAACGGTTACCGTGTAGCGCGTGAGCAATTCCTGATAGAGCTTTTCATTTGTTTCCAGCCGCCGGGCATTGACCCACTCGCGCCGCACCGCGCCGCGCACCTCCGCCAACTCGGGCAGGCGGCCCGCCGTGCGTTCGCTGACAAACACCAGATGCACGCCATAACCGGATTCGACCGGCCCCTGCCATTGCTTGAGGGTAAGTTCCGATAACCGCGCCGCGAACCTTGCACCGAACTGTTTTGTAATATCGCTAAGCGAGTTTGCCACGTACGCAGGCTCCAGCATCAGGGCATCGCCCAACTGCGCGGAGTCGGTCTTGGCGTCCTGCTTATTTAATTGCGCCAGCAGTTGCGCGGCATCGCGCTGCAAGTGGTTGCCGCGCTGTTGCGGATTGAGATACACCTGGCGGAATGTATAGCGTGGCTCAATGCGAAACGCATCGGGATGCGCTTGCAGATAGGCATTTAATTCGGCGTCTGTCGGTTCGGCCTGCGCGGCAAGATCATCAGAGATGAATTCCATTTTCTGCCGCAGCCGGCGGCGGATAATTGCGTCGTCCTGGTCCAGACCGATTGCAATAGCCTCGCGATACAACACTTCTTCACGCACCTGGTCGCGGATCAGTCCCGTCAGTTCCTCCGGCGCAGGTGAACGCTGCCACGCACGGGCGAAACCCGCCGCCAGATGCTCAATTTGCCCCTGGGTAATCACAATCTCGCCGCGATCGCCGCTGCCGGAATTCGACAACGCGCCGTTAGCAATAAAGAGCAACGCGCCGAGCACGGCAAAATGCAACAACGGTTCTGTGAGAATTTTTTTCATGGTTATGCGGAGTATGAATCAGCCGTTACATTTTGCATATAGCATATGAATATTCACAATTTATCTTTTAGCCGGCCGTTCACCTATTGTGATACCGGCGCCCTACAGTCACCGTCCTATTATTCGGATTTTTTCCAGGTCTTGCCGGGATTGTAACGCGTCATCTTGGTGGCCTGTGTTTGAGTGGTTGGCCCGAGGTCTTTTTCGTAGATCGTGCCGTTGTGGTTAACGATAAACGTCATCACACCGGAGACACCATATTTCGTGGGGTAGGCCACAACGGCGAAGCCGCCGATCAGCTGCTTATTCAAAATGTAGTCGTAGGCGCCGCCTTGCGCCGCTTTGCCTTGCGAGGTGAGCATCCGGAAATAATAACCGTGATAAGGCTGGGGTCCGCTTTTCGCGTCAGTCATTTTATAACCTTCCTTGGCGGACGCCGCCAGTAATAGTCCCAACGGACTCGGCTCGGCATCAGCCGGGGTTGGCCAATACAAGGCATCCTTCTTGCCAGCGGTGGATATGAAACGGCGTGCATAGGCGTTGTAACCGCTGTTGTCCGGGTCCGCGGCGGCGTATTCGCGCTGCGCGTCCACTATGGCCAGCAAGGTCTGCATGGTATTGAGTTCGTTGGCGCCAATACGCCGGTTGTTAATCTCTTCGCGGCCCGCCTCGGCGTCGAATGCCCACTTGGCGCCTTGCTTTTTGAGCGGCGCCGCAAATGGAAAGTCATCCTCGCCGACAAAAAGCACGGCCCGGTTGTTTGCGTCGTCAGTGATCCGGTGCTTGCTGTCGTAAGCCTCGACAAACTTCGCCCAGTCCGCGCGATCGGCGACGTTGTCACCGGTGAATAGCCAGTCCTTGGAACGCGGCCCCACCACGGCGAGTAACGCTTGCACATCTTGCGCACGCGCGGCATCGGCAAGCGCCTCTGCGGCGGCCTCTGGTGAATCAAAGGATTGCTGCTTGGATGCCTGCGGGGCCGGGGATTTTTCCGTCGTGGTGTTCTGCGCCGCGATAGCCAGCGGTGCAATCGCAATAAGGGCCGTTACGGCCAGTGTGTGTAGTGTGTATTTGAGGTTCATGTCTTGGTCTCGCTGAAGTTCGTGTGCGGAATGTACCCGGGAAATGCTCAACAATCGCTGGCTTAACGGTGGCCTCCGCCGCCACCACGGCTGGCGCTGCCGCGCGAACTCGCCGCGCGCGTGGATGCGCCACGGTCCGCGCCGGAAAAACCACTTGAGCGCGAGGAGCCGCTGGAACGATCCTGCGACGGGCTGGGGCGTTGCGATGCCTGTGTGCGGTCGGCTTGCGCGCGACTATCCTGATACTGACTGCGATCCCTGCCTTGCACATCGGAACGCCCGCTATCGGCCCGGCCGCGAAACTCCTCGCGCGACTTGGCAGCCTGCGCGTTCGACCCACGGTTGTACTGTTGCGCCACGGCCTTGTCCTTGTAGGCCACGCCTTGGCGGTGATCGACGTTGTGGTTCCAGTTCGGATTGTTGATGTTGGTGCGATTGAACGAGTTGTAGTGACTAACGTGGACGTTCACGTAGCCGCCGTGCCAGTTGCAGTTACCCCAGATCGCCGCGCCGACGATGATCCCGGCCGTGAAGCCGACACCGGGGGGGTAAACATAGTGCGGCGGGTACATATAATAAGGTTGATAGGGATACCACCATGCGCCATACACTACGGTGGGATTGTAAGTCGGCACATAGATTACTTCGGGATCGGGTGACTCGATAATGTAAATCGTCTGCCCGCCTTCTTCTTCGGTCTTCACGACCTGTTGCTCGGTCGTCTTGAGGTTGCCTTCCGCGTTAGCCTTGGCGCGCAACGATTGGACTGTGGCCATCACATCTTTTTGCTGAGCCAGAAACGCATCGCCTAACTTCTGGGTCCAGTCGAGTTTCTCGTTCATTTGTTCAAGCACCTTCGGCACCGCGGTGAGCGATTTGACGGCCGGGTCCCAGGTCTGTTTCTGCATGGCGTCTTCCAGCGCCTTGCCTGTCACCTTCGGGTTGGCCTTGACCCAGCGCGCTGCCGTGACAACTTCGAGGGGATAGGTGGAGGCCATGAGGATCTGCGCCAATAGCGCATCCGGATACAGTGCGATGGGCGCGAGAATCGTATCGAGATCCTGCTGCGAAAAAGTTTTGGCCGCCGCCGGTTTGGTATCAGTTGAATGGGTCTCGGCTGGCTTGGCCGCCGCGGCGGACGGTGCGGCAGGTGGCGCAGGCGACTCCTGTGCCCAACTCGGCAACACGGCACACCACAGCGCGCTAATAAACATACCTGACCGGAAACACGTTGCTTTCATGGGGAACTCCGTTGCGGTTGAGTAGGGCAGTATAAACCCCCTTTTCCCTGAAAAACCACTCCCCTATCCTGAATCAGCCGGGCCATGCGGTGCGAAACCACCGCCAATTCTACCCGATGTTGATTGACCCGGAAAAATCGCCACCCTATTGCCTATTTTTTCAACCACGCCAAGCCAGTGACCTCACGGCGCCTATGCCTTGTTTTCTTTGTGCGCCGGAATTTTCATGATGCGGTCAGGATTTTGATTGCAGGCGATAAGCTTAACCGCGCCGCCACCTTCACTGCACGTTTCAATGCCGATGTTAACTTTAAATAAGAACGATTCGTTCAGAGGAAAAGCCGTAGGTACCCGAAATCACGCAACAAAATATTCGCGAATATTTTCTCTTGGTTTTAAACGGTCATGGGTTATAAAGATATCCCTCCCCCCTTTCGATAATGGTATTAAATACCGTTTATTTTTTAAACCCGTTAATCATTAATCCAAACCCTTTAGCCTCATTAAAACGCAGTGATTCGATATCAAGCGCCCCCCGTTTTCCCCACATCAGGGAGGGTTCACAGATATCCTGTGCTAAAAGCAAGGTTCCAAAGGCGCCTTCTTGCGCAATTAATATATCGTGCGCCACATTCGCAACCGTTAATGCTGCGCGCGTCAGGATACTGGTTTCCCCAACCTGAGCGCCCACTATTACGCTAATGTTGCGTTCTCCTGCTTGTTGAATGATATCCAGCGCGCGCAGCAATCCTCCCATTTTTGAAACGCGCACATTGATGATCCATCGATGCGGTGGGGCAATATCCAATAACGGGAACTGATGGCAGCACGTAAAACTCTCATCGAGAATAATAGGTATATTCAAAGCCTCCCCCAATGTTGCCAGTGCAGGAATGTCTTTACAGACCAAAGGTTCTTCTATCGCATACACCGATACCTTTAATTCGCGCATATAGTCGATCGCCGCTTTGCTGCCTTGCCACAGGTTATTGGCGTCCACGCGGATGCGGTACTTACCCCCGCCTTCAACGTTAATGAGCTGGAGTTTTTGTTGATCTTTCTCGCGATCCCCGGATAACTTAACCTTGTAGTCGGTGAAACCTAAAACGCGATATTGTTGGAACTGCTTGATAATTGTATCGATGTTACCGTCACCGAGGATCGCGCTATAGTGAAATGCGCCCGTAAGCTCCGGTAGCGACAACAATGCTTCGACGGATTGGTTGTTTTGTTTCGCCAGCAGATCCAGCAAGGCCAGCTCTATCGCACACCAAGCTGCCGGATTTTTATCAATTACATCCCGATGCGCCGCTGACCAGGCCTTCAACCCTGCCAAGTCTTGAATGCTACTCGCGATAGCGGGTCGATGTCGCTCAAAGAATTGGTGGACTGAGGCGATTGATTCTCCCGTCACGTATTCCCGCGGGCAGGATTCACCATAACCGACCAGACCATCGGTCGAGCGGGCTTCGACCAGGATCGATTGCGTTTGTGAGCGTTCTGCCGAGGCATGCTTGAACGAGACCTTAAAGGGTATCTTGAGGTCATGTATCGCCAATTGTATTGAATTATCTACGGTCATCTTACATCACTCGCCCGACTAGTGTCGCGAACCAGAAATAGGGGAACAAAATAAAACGGAGGGATTTTTTCGCAGGGCAAGGCGCGAGGAGGCGTCATAGCGGGGACTATGGCAACGACGAGGAACGCGGCCATGCGG
>DATCIR010000191.1:0-8549 GCA_036507695.1 Gammaproteobacteria bacterium | reverse complement strand
CCACAAGTACGTCCCTGTAGGCTCGACTGCGGCCATCCCTGGCCGCAGACGCCCCCGGCAGGAGACACCAGCACCGCTTTAACCTATGCTGCACATGGGGTGAGTAATTACGTTTTATTAATAATTTAACAATCACAGCTCCGGCGGCGGCGGCGCCAGAACTTCCCGGCTGCCATTGGATTGCAGGGGACCGACAACACCATTTTTTTCCATCTCTTCCACCATGCGCGCCGCGCGGTTGTAGCCGATCTTCAAGCGGCGTTGCACCCCGGAGATGGACGCGCGCCGGGACTCGGTCACAATCGCAACCGCCTGGTCATACAGCTCGTCGATGTCACTGCTGCTCTCTTCAAGCACCGGATAGCCCTTATCGGTGATCGCGGATGCTCCCGCGAGTATTTCATCATCATAGTCCGGAGCGCCCCGGCTTTTCAGATCGGCAACCACCCGATGCACTTCGGCATCGGAAACAAACGCGCCATGCACCCGCACGGGAATGCCGGTGCCGGGCGCCAAATAAAGCATGTCGCCATGTCCCAGCAATTGTTCGGCGCCACCCTGGTCCAGGATAGTGCGCGAATCCACTTTGGCGGATACCTGGAACGCAATCCGGGTCGGTATATTCGCCTTGATCAAACCGGTTAGCACATCCACTGACGGGCGTTGCGTGGCCAGGATCAGGTGGATGCCGGAGGCGCGGGCTTTTTGCGCCAGGCGCGCAATCAATTCCTCCACTTTCTTGCCCACCACCATCATCAGGTCGGCCAGTTCGTCGATTACGATCACTATCAGCGGAAACGGCTCCAAATAGCGTGGTTCGCCGTCATTCAGCAATTCGGTGGGTGTGTAGGTGGGATCGGCGATCCATTCCGCCCTGTCGTTGGCGTCTTTTACCTTTTTATTGTATCCCGCGAGGTTCCGCACCCCGAGATGCGCCATCAGGGTATAGCGGCGCTCCATTTCCGCGATCGCCCAGCGCAAGGCGTTGGCGGCCTGTTTCATATCGGTAACCACCGGGGCCAGCAGATGCGGAATACCTTCGTACACCGACAGTTCCAGCATTTTCGGGTCAATCATGATCAGGCGCACTTCGCTGGGTGTGGAATTGTATAACAAGCTCAACACCATGGCGTTCAAGCCCACCGATTTACCGGAACCGGTGGTGCCGGCAACCAGCAGATGGGGCATTTTTTGCAAATCCGCGATAATGGGTATGCCGCTGATATCCTTTCCTAAAGCGACGCTCAAAGGCGAATGCGCGTTCTCGTAGTATTTGGAGCGCAGCACTTCACTCAGGCGGACCACTTCACGCACTTCATTGGGAACTTCAAGGCCAATCGTGGATTTACCCGGTATAACTTCAACTATGCGCACGCTAACGGCTGACAGGGAACGCGCCAGATCCTTGGCCAGCGCGCTGATTTGACTGACCTTCACGCCCGGCGCCGGATCCAGCTCATACCGGGTAACGACGGGCCCGGGGTGCACGGCCACCACTTGCACTTCGATGCCGAAATCCAGCAGCTTCAGTTCAACCGTCCGGGATATGGCTTCCAGTGCTTCCTTGGTCACCGGATTTTTCCGGATTTCCGCCACATCCAGCAACGATAACGCGGGCAGAGATTCCTCCACAGGTAGCTCGAACAACGGCACCTGGCGTTCCTTGGCTTCGCGTTCGGAAAATTCAATCTTTTCCACGACCGGTTCGATCTTGATGGGCTTGCGTTTTTCCTTTTTCTTTTTCTGCACTTCCACCACTTCTTCCCGTTCCAGCTTAGCACGGCGGCCTTCAACATAATCACGCAGGCGGTACCATTGATCGACGGTCCGGTTCAACAAACTCAAGGTCAAGCGTCCGGTTTCATCCATCACCCGAAACCAGGAAAGATTGGTAAACAAAGTAACACCCGTTAAAAACAGTGCGATCAATAGCAGGGTGCCGCCGAGAAAACTGAAAACACCCACCAGGCCGTTACCCACGACATCACCGAGGATTCCGCCGGAATTCAATGGCAATTGCGAAATGTGCGCAAAGTGCAGCGTGGCCAGGCCAGTTCCCGCGCCCAGCGTGAATACAAATCCGATAGCCCGTAAGCCGGCGGTGCGCGGATCAAAGGTGTCTGTATCATTCCGGCCTTTAAACGTTAGCCAGCCCACATAGGCCACCATGATGGGGAACAGGTACGCCAGGTAGCCAAACAAATAGAGAAAGGAATCAGCAAACCACGCGCCGGCTACTCCGCCGGCGTTGCGCACGGTGTTTGCCGTTTCGCTGTGCGACCAGCCGGGGTCGGCGCTGTGATAAGTAATCAGCGAGGCCAATAAATAGATCGCGATCGCCCCGAAGACGATTAACGCGCCTTCGCGCAAACCGCGCAGCGTAGTTGCAGACAATGGAATGGAGTTTTTAGTGGATGCTTTTGCCGTCGCCTGAGCCAAATTACTTTACCTCTTGGTGTGCCCTGCAATGAATATTTATTTGCATCGAACCGGAAAATGCCGAAGCCGGGTTAGATACTATTACCTACTGCAACCACCTACCCCAACAACGGACCCGATGGTATATAGTTTGGTAAACCTGACGCATTTTGCAAACAATGCGCATAAAAATCCACATTTTATAACTTTTGCAGCGCCGGATGCACGATTTTGCCCTGCTTGACGTTAATTCCGGCGGCTAAATCCGGCGGGCGCTCCCAATCCGCGCCCGCCAGACGCAGCACATACGGCAATAACGAGGCGGACAGGGCTTGGGATGCGGTGCGGGGCACCGCCCCCGGCATGTTGGTCACCCCAAAATGCACGACGCCTTCCCATTCGTAGGTCGGATTTTGATAGTTGGTGGGACGCGTTGTTTCCACGCAGCCACCCTGGTCCACGGAAATATCGATAATGACACTGCCTTTTTTCATGGAGCGCACCATATCGGCAGTCACGATTTTTTTAGCCCGTTCACCGGCCACCAGAATCGCGCCGATTAATAAATCCGCCTGCTTCACGTGCTCCACCAGGCTGTGCTGATAAGGATAAAGCCCGGTGACGTTATGCCCCAGGGCGCGCATATGTTCCAGCTTTGCGCGCTGACGATCGAACACCACGACCTCAGCGCCGATATCGGCCGCATATAAAGCCGCATTGCCTCCAGCGACGCCTCCTCCTAATATCACCACTCTGCCGCGCTCGGCCGCCGGCAATCCACCCAGCAAAATCCCCCGGCCGCCCTGCGGGCTATGTAATAGATGAGTACCCACTTGCACGGCGATGCGCCCGGCGATATCGCTCATGGGCGCGAGTAACGGCAGCTGGCCATCGGGCAGTTGTACTGTTTCGAACGCCACCGCGGTTAAGCCAATCTGTTGCAGCGCTTTCATCAGCTCGACTTCCGCCGCCAGGTGCAGATAGGAAAACAGAATTTGGCCGGAACGCAGCAATGCCAACTCGGCAGGCTGGGGTTCCTTGACTTTCACGATGATCTCACCGGCGGCATAAAGCGCCCGGGCATCGGGCACTATCTGGGCACCGGCCTGTCTAAAAGCCTCGTCGTTGTAGCCGCTCAGTACACCGGCGTCATGTTCGATAAAAATGTCATGGCCGCATTTCACAAGATCGGCGACAGCGTCGGGAATTAATGCGATACGGCCTTCAAGGGTTTTTATTTCTTTTGGAATTCCAATACGCATTACATCTCCTTTACGATACCAGTGACATCTCGTAGTATAACCGTTGATAAAAAAATCTGCCTAACAACAACGCGCGGTACTTCGGGGCTTTTTTAACAAAAAAAGTAATTAAAAAAGGCTTCCACTTTACTTTGGAGCAACTTTCTTTAGGAGCAAATAATGAGCCAAACCAAACATTGCCGGCTACTGATCCTCGGATCCGGACCCGCGGGTTATACCGCTGCCGTTTATGCGGCGCGCGCCAACCTCAATCCCGTGCTGATTACCGGACTGGAACAAGGTGGTCAATTAATGACCACTACGGATGTCGACAACTGGCCCGGCGATGCGGAAGGACTGCAAGGCCCCGCACTCATGGAGCGCATGCAAAAACACGCCGAACGATTTAGCACGAAAATAATTTTCGACCATATCAATAAGGCGGACTTAACAAAACGCCCCTTTACCCTGACCGGTGACAGCGGTATTTATACCTGCGATGCGTTGATTGTCGCCACCGGCGCCTCGGCGATGTACCTAGGAATACCATCGGAAGAAAAATTCCGCGGTAAGGGCGTATCGGCCTGCGCCACCTGCGATGGCTTCTTTTACCGGGGACAGAACGTGGCGGTCATTGGCGGCGGCAATACCGCCGTTGAGGAAGCCTTGTATCTTGCCAACATCGCCAGGCATGTCACCGTGGTGCATCGCCGCGATAAATTCCGTTCCGAAAAAATCCTCTCCGACCAGCTGATGGAAAAAGCCAGGAGCGGCAATGTCACGATTGAATGGGACCACGCGCTGGACGAAGTGCTGGGTGATAATACCGGTGTGACCGGCATGCGTATTAAGAGTAATAAGGGCAAAACCAAAGACATTGCTTTACAAGGCGTTTTCGTCGCCATCGGCCATAAACCCAATACCGATTTGTTTGTGGGCCAACTGGAAATGGCCCATGGTTATATCAAGCTGTTTCGCGACAGCAATGGCGGCAACGCCACGGCGACTAATATTCCCGGCGTATTCGCCGCCGGCGATGTCGCCGATCATGTCTACCGCCAGGCTATTACCTCCGCCGGTTCCGGTTGCCAGGCCGCATTGGATGCGGAGCGTTACCTCGATAATTTATAGCGGCAATAATGCTGGTAACTGAGTTGTCAGTTACCAGCTTCTCACCCCACTCCAACGTCATACAATATGAATATCACCATCGCCGGCGCCATCAAGGAAATCAACGCTGACGAATGGAACACTTTGGCGGGACCCGACAATCCTTTTGTCCGTTATGAATTCCTTTCGGCACTGGAAACTCATCATTGCGTCGGCGAACGTTACGGCTGGATTGCGCAACACATTACTCTGAGAGACGAGCACCATAAACTCATTGGCGCGGTGCCACTGTACTTAAAAGACAATTCCTATGGCGAATTCGTGTTTGACTGGAGCTGGGCGGAAGCCTATCACCGCAGCGGCATGCAATATTATCCCAAACTGGTGGTGGCCACGCCCTACACGCCCGCCACCGGGCCACGTTTATTAATCGCCGGCGGCCAGGACTATGTCGCGATGGCCAAGCACTTGATAGCAGCCGCCCTGCGGCATGCGAAAAACCTGAAAGTGTCGTCACTGCACTGGTTGTTCACCAATGAACAGGACACGCAACAACTGACACAACACGGCTTCATGCAACGGCTGGGCTGCCAGTTTCACTGGAGTAACGCAGGCTACGAGAGTTTCGAACAGTATTTGCAGGCATTAAGCCGCAGCAAGCGAAAAAACATTGTGCGCGAACGCCGTCATGTCAAAGACGCCGGCGTGGAACTGAAAACTCTCAATGGGCACGAAGCGACGGAACAACACTGGAGCATTTTTCACCGCTACTATGAGTCCACCTTTATGAAGCTGGGCGGCTACGCCACGTTATCGGAAGATTTTTTCCGGGAAGTCGCCTCCGCCATGCCGGATAGTATCGTGCTGGTCCTGGCCAAGCAGGACCGGCACTATGTCGCCGCCGCGCTCAGCTTCCGCGGCGCTGACACCTTGTACGGCCGGCACTGGGGCTGCGAAAAAGAAATCAACAGCCTGCACTTCGAAGCCTGTTATTACCAGGGCATTGAGTACTGCATCACGCACGGGCTGCAACGCTTTGAACCCGGCGCGCAAGGCGAACACAAAATCGCCCGCGGCTTTTTACCCACACCCACCTGGTCCGCGCATTGGATTGCGGACCCCAAGTTCAAAAACGCAATCCGAGAGTTTCTAGACCGGGAAACGCACGGCATGCGGCACTACATACAGGAATTGCAGGAACACTCGCCGTTTAAAACATAAACCATACCTTTATTTTTTCAGCTTATTTAGTTTACTGCAAATATCTGATACGCTCTTTCTGCACAAGCTATCACTTATCCAATCTTATTGCCCGTTTCTTCAATACTTAGTAGCTATGTTAATGGACATAATTTGTCATGCATCTTCGGCATAATTTATTAACAACAATAACTGCATCCGTGGTCGCTATCATTGGCTTCGAAATATCAATAATTATTGATGGCTCAATAAATATTTATCTACACCGATTGGCCGAATATTTAAATTCTCCGCTATTATTCACCGATCCAACAAATTCGTTTTATACCTCCTTAATTAGCGCAACCATTTCGCATACGCTTACCGCAGTTGTGTTGGTATTACCCATTTTGTATTTTTTAATAAATAATCATAAAGTTTTTATTATTACCTATGTTGCCGCTTTATTCGTGTACATCATTTACGAACTCATGTTGTACGAAACAATTCCATGGGAGATACATATTTTTGCAATTGACAGACTGTTATTTCAGTCAGTTTGGTTGGTAATTTTGTATTTCATGAAGCGGCGTACGCCGCTATTGCAGGTAGGAACCAAATAGGGAACCGTGCAACGGATGATCAAACGGCCAATTAGTTTGGCGATAAACCGCGAATCCGTGTAAAGCTTTCATTTTCATGTCCTGGATTTTCTCCCTTCCGCAATAAGCCCTGCAGCCGTAGCACATAACGCAATATAGATTATCCCTATACCCGCTGTATTAGGTAAGAAATAGATTGCCAGAAATACAAGACAGAAGATGATCACACCCGATCTTACATAATACTTAGGATGAAGAATATTCTTCAAAAGATAATAACCGCCAAACATCACGCCCATGCCGACTATCAATTGCAGCCAAATAGAGGATTCCAGATATTCCAGCATAGATACTATAGCATCAATATTTATTTGAATTTTCGGCAATACTATCCGAATTTAATTTCATCCAATAACCAACTAGATCACAATTCACTTTACTATTTAGCGATCTCAGATCACGACTGAAGGTTATTTGGATCATAAGCGCTTCGTTTTACCACAAGAGCCCTTACATGCCCTTGCGGACCAATCCCACCCGAAACCTTTGCCTCAAAGCGAACGAGTATATCACCCGCGTCCCATGACCTTAATTTTTCCAACGCGTATTTCCTTGCAATAGCGCCCGCCGCTAATCCAACAGCCTTATTGCTTGTAACCAACACAGCTACGCCGGCAACGCCCCCTCCAAAATAATTACTGTTCTTCGCTCTTTGATCGTTCAACCTTTTAGACTGACCATCGTCTATCGGATGATAGACCAATACCATCATGGAGCATGCCCTTTTACCCTTCCAATTTGGATGTTGACCAGAACGCATGTGCATATACACGTCTTTAACTTCTCCCGCAATTACACGATTGATTAATTCTTGATTACTAAATTGGGTGTTTTCGACTGATGTCAAGCTGCTATCCGTTATTACTCGCTCGGTACGTTTTGCTATCATTTCGGAGTTAAAGACATTTTCTGACAATAGCGCCATGAGTGCCCTCCATTAAAATAATTCTATGAGTTTTATAAATCAGTTATCCCAGCATACTACTATTATGGAACGAACGCATAGCCAACTAGCAATTCACACAGCGCACCCAACCAAAAACTGGCAATCTTACCAACGGATATGTTTGTTCGCACCCATTCTTTCTGAAAGGATGGCAGGATATGCGCTGTTGTTGCACTGCAGATTAAACCTTAACCTCTTCGAAAAATGTATAAACTTAAACGGTGTGATACTTTGGCAATACTCACACAAAAAAACGCTTCGTCATCTCTATAGAATTATTATTAGTTTGGGAATTATTGGAATATATTAGCAACGCATTGCGTTCTGGTATCTATTTTTTCCAGCACCGATATTCCTCACGAATTGCCAATCCCAAGTTCAAAAACGCGATCCGTGAGTTTCTGGACCGGGAAACGCACGGCATGCGGCACTACATACAGGAATTGCAGGAACACTCGCCGTTTAAACAATCAGGTTAAATCGATAAATCAATTTTAGTGAAACAATAATATGAATTGCTAAAAATTATTTTATTCTTAAGGAAGCTCTGAACAAGTCACTTTTCGTCACCCCGGTACCCAAAAGGGCATAAACTTCGCCGGGGTCCAGCTAAATCAATACGTTTCTGAATTCCGGCCCCGGCTTACACCATGCCGGGGCATGCTTTAAAAGACACCGGAATGACTTAATCAGAGGTTCCTTAAATATATTTTCGAATTTCCCCGCATACTCTCTTTAAATATTTTTATATTTGACGATACAGAGTCGAATTTCAGCAGGTTCGCACTTTGGCCTTGGGGCCTTTATAAACTGCTTCTTAAGTTTCTTTTAAGAAAAAATTCCGCTATATCTGGTGCTCAGATTGAAAAATTAAACACTAAATAAATTCGGAAATTTAATTCTTGATTTTAATAGTTAGTTGTATAGGAGTGCTAAATAATGGGTCTGTTAAATTGGTTGGAAAGAATGTTGGCTGGTGATAATTCCGCTAAA
>DATCIR010000190.1:0-10618 GCA_036507695.1 Gammaproteobacteria bacterium | reverse complement strand
CGTTGCTAAAAAAGATGGACGCATTAAGATCGGCGTCGATTTTATAGATGATAGGTGAAAAACTGTCGGTGGCATAGGCGATGCCGGTACTGTCCAGCGCGATATCATTACAGAAGTGGCCGCCGCCTTGACTGAGCGCCGCAAGATCAATGTATTTAATCAGTGCGCCGGTGGAGAGCTGAAACACACCGAGACCGGCCAACTTGCCCTGGTTCTCCGGCTTGGTATGCATACTCACGCCGGGATCCGAGTTGCACACCAGCACGCGGTCACGGGCGCTGTCAATGCGGATGCCGATCGCGGATACCAGATTGCTGTCCTGGAACACGACCTGGTAATTGCCATCACCACTCACTGCGCCAACGATACCTTCGCGCAACGATGTTACCAAAAACCGGTTGTCCTTGGCATCATAGTCAACCCCTTCCGGGTACAAGGCCGTTTTGCTGAAGCGGATAACATCCGGCAGGCTTGGCGGCGCGGGCATCGCGGTTGCCGCCGGTGCAGCCGGCCCTGGTGGCGTTGCTGATTGAGCTGGCGCGGCTGGTTCCTCGCGCTTACCGCAGCCGTTGAATATCAGGACCGCGAAAATTAATAGTCCCAGAAAAAGCAGTTTTCCCGCGTGTTTTTGCATGTTTTTTCCCCTCGATAAGTGTTTTTATCAGTTGTTGAATTCACCGCGAGTCATACTACGCGATACTTTCTATTTGTCTATGGCGCATTGGGTATACCCACTATAAATAGCTGCAAAAACCCGCTGCGTTGATTACAGCGTGGACAATTTGACCGTTTTAGTACCGCGGTGCGGGATGCGGCGTGAAACGAACCGCACCATAATGCAGGTAATAAGCCCCTCGGTATATTTGCTATGTGTCGTTGATATCATTCCTGAAGCAATGTCTTGCAAAAACCGGCGAGACCATATCCGTCTTGGCGTTGATAAGCACGGCTGACTACCTATGAATTCCGCGGAAATAGCTCATTTTAACGCCTATTCATGCACGGCCGGCTCGGGCGTGACCGCATTTTTCCGCGAGACACTTGCCTTTTGGGTTGTTGATTCCAGGATAAAATAAAACGTCGCGCCGTGCCCGGGTTCCGCGCTCACCCAGATGCGGCCACCGTGACGCTGCAGGATGCGCGCTACCGAAGCAAGACCGATACCGGTGCCTTCGAATTCATGGGGTCCATGCAATCGCTGGAAGGGAGCGAACAGTTTGCCGGCGTATTGCATGTCGAAACCCGCGCCATTGTCCCGTACAAACAGGCAGCGAGTGCCGTCGTGCGTCGTTTGCCCGAACTCGATGCTTGGTGATTCGGCGTTGCGCGTGTATTTCCAGGCATTGCTGAGCAGGTTGTGCATCGCCACCCGCAGCAAGTTCGCGTCGCCCGTCGCGGTCAGGCCTTCGGCGATGCTGAGCCGCACGGCGCGATCCGGCTCGCTGCGTTGCAGTTCCTCGACAATATCCCGCGCCATCCGGGACAGATCGACCGTTTCCCGGTGCAGCGGCGCGCGGATTACGCGCGACAAATTTAACAAGTCGTCGATCAATGCGCTCATGCGTTGGGTGCCCTCGCGGATGCGCGCGGCATAGTCGCGCGCGGTGTCGTCAAAACTGGCGGAGTAATCATCGAGCAAAGCGTGGGAAAAACCGTCCACCGCGCGCAACGGGGCGCGCAAATCGTGCGACACGGAATAGCAGAATGCCTCAAGTTCCTTATTGGCGGCTTCCAGCTGGGCGGTGCGTTCGCGCACACGTTTTTCGAGTTCCGCCTTATGCGACTCGAGTTCCCGCTCCGCGCGCAAACGTTGCATTTCAGCCGCCGTGCGCGCCGCGAATATTTCCAGGATCTGCCGGGCTTGCTCCGCGCGCTTCAGCGGTTGCTTGCTCAGCACGACAATTAAGCCGATGGGATTTTCCAGGGCGTCGAACAGCGGTGTGCCGATATAGCCGTCTACACCCAAATCGGCGAGCATCTTGTCTTTGGGAAACAGCCGTTGCACGCCGCTGGGGTAAGTGCATGTAGCCTGCCCCACGACATTCGCGCAGGGTGTGTCAGCCAATTGGTACTGCATATTCGGAACAATTACGCCACTCGCGTTTGTCGCCAGCGTCTGGATAGCCCGCGGCCGGTCACCATCGAGCAGGCCCACGAAGGCGTAGTCGGCTTCAAATAAAGCCGCGAGATGCAGCACCAGGTGGTTGAAGAAGTCCTCTCCGGTGCGCGCCGAAACGCCCGCCGCGATATGGTGTATGGCGTCTTCCATCCATTTACGCTCGGTGACGTCCTCATACATCACGATGACTTCCCGGACATGATCGGTGACGTCCTTTACCGGATAAATGAACGCACGCACCCAGCGGTCGCGAATTGGCGTTACCGGAATTTCCGGTGTATCCACCGGACTGTAAACGATAGGCGGTATTTCCACGGGTTCACCGCCAAACCCCCGCTCGAAATACGGCATGACGCCTTGTTCAACCAAGCGCTGGTCGCGCAAAATATTGTAGTTTGACAGACCTTTGATTTTCACGCCCCATAGCGTTTTCCAGGCGCGGTTGACTTGTAACGTGCGGCCGTCCGGCGCCAGCACTTGAATACCGAGCGGGGACTGCTCTACCAGGGCGCGAAAACGTGTTTCGGACGCGAGCAACGCCTCGCCGCTGCTGTGCAACTCGTGGCTGAGCCCCACGCTCATGACTAATACCAAGGCAACGAAGCCGAACTCCGCGGTGTGCATGAAGTTGACGAGCCCGAGGTTAACCACTTGATTGAACAACACGAAAACGAGAAACACCGCGAGCGCAGAAACCAGCGCGGCCGCCTTGCGCCGTTCACCACGCCGGTACTGGCGCGCGCACATCGCGGCGGAAAAGGCGAAACTCGCGAGAATAAAAACCCACCCCGCATAGAACCAAGCGCTGCGCGCATGCACGCGCAAATCTGTGACACGCTCACCCCAGGGCAGCACGAACTCCTGAACAACAGGAAGTTCAACGAACGTTATACCGAATGGCAACACGATGGTTGCAATGAATAAAACCAGCGCCGCCACGCTGATAGCGATTAGCGGTTTTCCACAGCCGCGCAGCCCGCAGTACCGCGCGGCAAACCAAGGCAATGCGTTAAAAATAGCGATGGCTAACAACACCTCCGCGCGGCGCATCGCGACCAGTTCCTGCGGCGTTGTGGCACGGTAGGCGCCAAGCTTCGCCAGCACATAGCTGGCGGTTAATACACCCAAGAGCGCGAACCAGACATGCGCGGCGCGCACCGGGCGGCGCAGGCCCAGCCACAGGTGATGCACGGCGGCGTATAGGCACACGCCGGCCAGCAGCGGTAAGGTAATCGTCAGCAGCATGTCACAGGCTTCTCCCTTTCACCCGCGAACCCGCGCGAGTATCCAGTTGATGACAAACAACGAACGGTGAGGCAAAAAAGACCCGTCACTCCCAGGGGCAGTCAAACTTCCGTAGACATTAATCAGGAAAGCTCTGTTTAAGTGACTTTATAGGTATAGCATGTTATTTCGCCCGCAGGCGAAACCAGGAATGCCTGAGCCACGAGTCCATGGCTGGACGAGGTACGAGCACACGGACGGCATACAGGATATTAAGTGTCGCGAGAGGCGAATGGCACTTACTTAACGCAATTTTCTGGATTTTCGTCATTCCGGCATTTTTTTAAACATGCCCCGGTATGTTGTAAGCCGGGACATGCTTTAAAAGACGCCGGGAAGACGACGGTTCTGAGCTTAAGTTAAGTGCCATTCCCGCCAGAGGCTTGATGCCCTTTGGGGGGTAGCTGGATGGCCGGAGCGGCTGTGTGAGTATCTTCGGGGCGCCGCAGGCGGCGGATCTCCTGGGAAATTTTTATGCTGTTGGCCGCGGGCGCCGGACTGACGAACAGGGTCTCGAAATACGGCCGGGCCTCAATGCCGCCGGGCGCGAGCGGAGCCCGGTCGGCCACGGTGTCGCCGGCATTATCCGCCGTTTCCCATTCACCGGTATCGTAGCGATAGCTGCCGGACAGCAGCGCGCCGCTCATGCGATCCAGCCGTGCGGCGGAAGTTGCTAGATGAGGTACGCTGGTAGTTACGGACGCCATGGTGTTCGCTCATTATTGACTATTCGTTGTACCGCGATGAAAGTCACTATCGCCCTCTGTGTACCCAACTTCATCTATGCTGCAGGGTCCATGTCACGTTAATTTATGCTTGCAACATACTCCGCCGGTTGAATGCCGGTGTTGACTTGTATCTACATCCCTGAGTGCGTACGGGTAATTTCAATTGGAGATAGTAAGGTTTTGCGGCTATAGTCAGCGAGCTTTAGCCGGCCGAGGGCAATGCATTTATGCAGAACTGAAAACCGCTGGCCGGGTATAAACTCTCTACCCAATTGACAGGATGTAATCTCTGAGCAACACGCGAAAAAACATAGCGGCGCATACACTTTAATTGATAACAATTGGAATAAGGAACAGGAACATGACAACGATTCGTGAATCAATGCCTCCTGGCGAAACGCAAGGAACGGTGACTGAAACCGTCATCCGTCTTGGTGTGTTAGCCATTGTAGTGATATGGTGCTTTCAAATACTGCAACCATTCATCATTCCGTTTATCTGGGGCATCATTATTGCTGTCGCGATATACCCCTTGTATCACCACCTAGTCAACGTGCTAGGAGGCCGGAGTTACCTTGCGGCAACGCTGATTACTATTTTGTTTTTAGCGCTGCTCCTGGCGCCCACTATCATGCTGACAAAACTGCTGGTGGAGAACGTGGCAACGCTGGCGCAGGAAGTTCGCCGTGAGCACCTCACCATCCCGCTGCCCCCCGACAGCGTGAAAGAATGGCCACTCATCGGCGAGCCCGTCGCGCAACTCTGGAACCTCGCCGCCACGAACTTCGCCGAAGTATTGAAACTGGTGCAACCACAACTTAAAGCCTTTGGCGGCTGGCTGGTCGAGGTCGCCGCCAGCGCGGGACTTGGCATGATCATGTTTGTGTTTGCATTTGTCATAGCCGGAATTTTGCTGGCCCATGCCGCCGGCGGTAACCGGGTGGCGCTCGGCATTTCCGTCCGGCTGGTGGGCGAACGCGGCCAGGGCTTCGCCAGTTTAGCGCAAGCCACTATTCGCAGCGTGGCGCGTGGCGTATTAGGCGTCGCCGTTATTCAGGCCTTGCTGGCCGGCCTGGGATTTATGGCCGCCGGCGTCCCCGGCGCCGGCATCTGGGCGCTGCTGTGTTTGATCTCGGCAACCGTGCAACTCGGTGTAGGCCCGATCGTGATTCCGGCAATCATCTATGTGTTTGCCACCGGCGATACGGTTACCGCGGTGCTGTTTTTGATCTGGAACGTTTTTGTGATGGTGATAGATAATGTATTAAAACCCCTGCTGCTGGGACGCGGCGTGGATGTGCCCATGGCGGTGATTTTTCTGGGCGCCATTGGCGGCATGTTGATGTCGGGCATCGTCGGGCTGTTTGTCGGCGCCATTGTGCTGGCGCTGGGTTATAAGCTGTTCCAGAGCTGGTTGAACCTGGAATCGCCGGCAGAGAAAATGAACGAGGCGACCTGAACTGAAGCGGATGGAGATGACAACACACTAAAAACCGCAGCGGCTTTATTTTTTCGTTTCCGCTGCAGGCGGCTTTGCCGGCGCCGCGTACCAGTTTTCCTTGGCAACAATCTTCGGCGCCGGGGCATCACTTTCGTAAGCGGGCGTCATGATCTGCACGCCGTACTCGTTAAATACATCCTGGATATGACGGTGTAATTGGGTATAAATCTGCGGCATGCCAGACACCTTATCGCAATAGACGTTTAATTCATAATTCACGGCAAAATCACCCAAGGACTTTTGCAGCACATAGGCCTTAGTGTCTGCGCTCAGTCCCGGGGTACGCTCCGCGGCCAGCAACAGCATCGCTTCCACCTGGCGCCAAGGCACTTCGTAACCAATGCCCACCGTGGTGTGCAGAATGAGCCCCCCCGCGCGGGCCATTGAGCTGTAGTTAATTATTTCCGTATTAAGTATTTTAGAATTGGGAATAATCACTTCTTCATTTTTAAAGGTCCGTAAATGCGTGACCAGTAGCCGTATTTCTTTCACCTCACCCATGGCGTTTTCGACCTTTATCCAGTCACCGAGCCTAAACGCGCGCCGGTAGGTCATGGTATAGCCGGCCACTATATTGGAAATCACCGAGGTCGAACCCAGTGAGAACAACACGCCCAGAAACAGCGACACGCCTTGAAAGGCCGCGGAGTCCGAGCCCGGAATGTAGGGATAGGCAATCACAACCGCCAAGGCAATAGCGATCAGGCGCACAATCCGGTAGGTCGGCCAGGCCCACTCGTGCTCGAAGCCGCTGAACACCATTCGTTGGCCCGCGATAGCGTTAAAAAACATCCGCGTCAGTTTCAGGAGATAGCGGGTGATCAGAATCAGGATAATCAGGAAAAACAGTTTCGGCAGGTAATCGACAAAGGCGTTACCGATGTCCTGCAGCGGATTAACTACCTGACTGAGCAGATTAGCCGCAAACCACCGCGTCCAGGGAAACAAGCCCAGCACCGTGGATAGATAGATGTAACACAGGACGAGGATTAACGAGACTTTTATCAGCCGGACACTATTCGTGAGCAAGGACCATATCTGCCGGGCCTGAACGATATACTGCGATTTTGCTTCGAGGCTTTCAATTCGGCGTTTAAACAGCCGTTCCAGAACGCTGAGCATGCGCCGGAACAGGAAAATCACCGCGTAAATAAGCCCAGCCAATACCGCACTGCCGGCAACGGCGTACAACGCGTTGACCAAAATCACTTTTGGTTGATGATCATGACGGTACGCGCCAATCACAGCGATGATTTTATTGCGGTAGACTTCCGCCAGGACCCGCTTTTGCACCCCTTCCAGCACGGCGTCTTCATCGAGTATGGTCATGACCAGGCTTTCGCCGGCGAGTATGAGCATGTGATTATCTTTTGCCGCCACGACCAGCTTGGCCGGATCGAACGCGGCATCCTTGGCCAGGTCCTCTATCCGAGATGCGATACCCGCGGCGCGTGTATGGGCGGGAAACGCCGTGATACCCCGGACCCGGAACAATCCCTCACCGTTAACCACGACAAACGCCGTATCAACAGCCGCTGCCTCAGTGGCAGGCGGTAGAGATTGCGGAACATTCTGGCTAGCGGCGGGTGAGACGGCCAGTAACAGCAGAAGGGCGGCAAGATGTCTTCGCAGTTTGTAAACACAGGACACGGTCATAAGCATTCGAAATACACAAACCGGCGATTTCCCGCTGGGGAAGACCGCCGGTTGGTTGGCTGTTGTAGCATACGTTGTGGCATACATAGCCTTGGTTTATTTATCCCTGCTGGCATTGCTGAGGCAGCAGCAGGCGAGCTTATTTTGCCGATACGTCTTTCAGCGCCTGATTGCAGCGTTTGCTCAGTTTGGCTGCATTTTCATTCTGACAGGCGGCAATACGGCCTTTGCCGGGTTGAATGGCTATACAATTTGTTCTGAAAATTGGTTGCGCTCTCATAAAAAACATAACTCAACCCCGCCACGACCCACTTTTGAAAATTTTTTATGCCTGCTCCAGCCGCCAGCGATGCCTGCTGTTTGTTAACTGCCAAACAAGAATCCAAAATCAAAGCGGTACATTGTAAAATCAGGCGTGCTGCTTGCGTTGCTGACGTCAATCCATTGTTGGCCGATAATCCCGCGCAGGAATACGTTGTTACCCAGGTCGAAACGTAAACCAAGACCGGCGCCGTAAGTAAACTCTGTACGCGAATAAGTCGGCTGGTAACCCGAGCAAATATAACCCCACCACGGATCCCACCAGCAAGTGCTGGATGGCGGGCCGGACGGTATGTTGGAATCAATCCACGCCCAGCCAATGTTGGCGCTGATAAAGGGCGTCAATGCCTTTGCCATAAAGTTGTAGGTCAGGTTAAAGCGCGTACTGCTGGTATCCAGCCAGCCGCCAAATTGTTCCGGTCCGCCAGGATCCAGGACCCGGGTGGCGGTATAGCTGACGGAATTCCAGCTTATTTCAAAATCCAAGGCGAGATGTTCATCGAAGTTGTACCCAAAACCGAACAGCCAGCCCATATCGCCGTTGATGTCGGCGCTCGCTCCACCACCAAAGTCAATGGTGTCCGAATTCACGTAGTTGGTGGAAATTAAGCCTTGCCATTGACCTTTCCGATGACTGGCTGAACCCCCCTCGGCCAGGCAGGCGCTGGACCCGGCTAGCAAGGCAAAACCAATCACAAACAATAAACCGGCCTTACAATTCATAACGTGATTCCTGGTTCCTATGCTGCTCATAACTCATCTCCTTTTTATTACTTTCGTTTTTACATTACATTAGGAAAACTCTGATTAAATGTCATTTCGAGCAAAGCGGGAAATCCTCGTGGTATATAACCACACAAATCTTGATACTCTATTTGCGCGGCCGATCGCTTCGCACGACCCATTGCATCTCCCCTTTTAAAAAAATCAGCGTTGGTAGCCGGACCTGGATAGTTTATTCCTTGCGCCGTCAAGTTGTGCTATACCAATAACAGTATTAATCATAAATCCCGCGTTACTCATCGCCATTGATAAAGATCAGGATAATAACGAATTACCCGCCGCCCCCTTTCCTTGTCATCGCTAACACCTGCTGCCACGGTGACGAGTACGAACGTGACTAATGACTAACCTTGACCATACCAGCCAACGCACAAGGCCTGAGTAGGGTCTATCTCGTTTTTGAAGGTACGGCCACCGTTGCAATGAATCCATGTAAGCAGCCGCTTAAATTTGTCTTGAAAGAACGTAACTACTCACCCCGTGTGCAGCATAGGTTAAAGCGGTGCCGGTGTCTCCTGCCGGGGGCGTCTGCGGCCAGAGATGGTCCACAACAACCTACAGGGACGTACTTGTGGCGTCCCCCGGTAGGAGACACCGGCGCCGCCCACGGGTGAGTAGTTACGAAAGAACATGATCTGCAGCAAAAGAATCCGCGCGCATTTAACCTATAAAATTAATTTGAACGACAATTGCGTTTGTAACGGGCGGCGATTATGCTTCGTATTCCCGGCAAGCTTGGTGTTGTCAGGTTCAAACTGATTGTCTATCTATAACAACGATTTCAGAAGTCGAGGTTGGTAAATGGCAATACCCGGATGGGTGACCAAATCCGTGCGCGCTGTCTGGCTGGTGGGCGCCACCCTCGGTGTATTTCCCCTCAACGCCCATGCCATGACCGGGCCGATAGTCGACACCGCGGCCGACGTGCTGGCGATATTCGTCTTGATCTTTGTACCGATCGGCGGGATCTATCTGTTCTGGATGGTGCATATCCTGCCGGAAAAGATCGCCGAGAAACGTCATCACCCGCAAAAAGACGCCATCCAGACCCTGTGCATCCTGTCGCTGTTCTTCGGCGGCCTGTTATGGCCAATCGCCTGGCTGTGGGCCTACTCGAAACCCGTGATATACAAGCTCGCCTATGGCACCGACAAGCACGAAAACTATTATAAGGAGAAGGAATATAAGGAAAAGGAAGCCGCGGAGAAAACCGCGGCCGCGCCACCGGAGGAGCTGGCGCGCATCCGGGAGCAAATCGAACAACTTTCCAAAAAAATGGGCGGCGACGCCACTGAGCTCGAAGAACTGCGCCAAGCGCTGCGCAACGAGTTGACACGCCTGGATACCCGGCTGGCTAAGCCGGCGCCGGAAGACGAGAAGGAGCCCGGTTGATGGAAGCGATTCTGCTTGGTATCTACGCGTTTGTCGTCTGGCTGATCTACTTCAAGTTCAAGCTGCTGCCGTGGACCACGCCGCACAAAGTCACGGTGGTGATTATTCCCATCGTCGGCCTGGCCACCCTGATCCTGCTGCTGAATACGTTCGCTCCTTCATCGGCCGATGTGCGGGTCATTAATTACGTGGTACAGGTGAATCCGCAGGTGCGCGGCCGTGTGATCGAGGTGCCGGCTGCGGGCAATCGGCATATGAAGAAGGGCGAGGTACTCTTCACGATCGATCCCACACCGTACCAGTTGCAGGTCAACGAGTTCGAAGCGCAGTTGAGCTTGGCGCGTACCCGCCTCAAGCAATCGCGCGAACTGGCCAAGGCCGGCGCCGGTAACCGCTTCGACGTTGAACGTTACGAAACCGAGGCTGCGCAGTATCAGGCCAAACTGGCCAATGCCCGCTGGGAACTGGAACAAACCACGGTGCTCGCCCCGGCCGATGGCACGCCGATCAACGTGCAACTGCGCGCCGGCTCGTACGCAGTTCCCTTGCCGATGACGCCGTCCATGAGTTTCGTCGAGGATGAATTCCAGGTGATCGCGCTGTTTCATCAAAACGAATTGCATCAGGTGCATGCCGGCGATGAAGCGGAGATCAACCTGAAGACCCTGCCAGGCAAGATCATCAAGGCCACCGTGGACTCGATCGTTTGGGCGCAGGGCCAGGGCCAGCTGCCCGTGAGTGGCATGCTACCGCAAACCGGCGTGCAACCGCTCCCGCCAGGGCGTTTCGCGGTCAAACTTACTATCGCCGGAAAGGATCGCGAACACTTCCTTG
>DATCIR010000189.1:0-4136 GCA_036507695.1 Gammaproteobacteria bacterium | reverse complement strand
CAGCAGCTCTTTCCCGATCAAAACATCCAGGCCATGCAACGCGATGAAGTGGCGCAGCGGCTCGAACGTGACTATTGGCAACGGATACATGGCGACCAGATCCAGTCACCGGCGGTGGCGGAAAATATTTTAAGCGCGGTGTTAAACCTCGATTTGACGACGGCCGTGCGCCTGGCGCAGCGGGTCTTGGGGACTATGGCTGATGGTGTGATGGGGCCGCAGACCCTGCGCGCAATCAACGGTACGGGTGCCGAAGATTTTATTTCCCGCTACCGGACTGAGGTCGCAAACTTTATCAACACCTACAAGACCACACCCATGGAAGGCGCGGCGCCATCTAAGGAAGCGGAATTTAATATTGCAGAGAAAGGCCGCGAAAACCTCAATGAATCGCCATTCACTCAAGCACAATCGACTGCACAACAAACAGTGCTGCATCAGTTTGGTAATACTACGTTCAGCGAAGAACCAGCAGAATTTAATAATGCGGCGAAAGCCCGCGAAAACCGGAATGAATCGCCATTCACTCAAGCACAGTCGACTACACAACAAACTGTACTGGATCAAGATGGTAATACAGCAATTAACGAAGAACCAGCAGAAACAACCGACCGATTCAATGTCGATGCCATTGCCAAGAAAAGCACATCGGATATCTGGACCATCAAAGATCAATTGGGTTACGAAACCTATGCCCAGGCCATTGCCAAGCTGATTATCGATAACAAAGCGGAGCCGCCTTTGACGGTGTCAATTCAGGCGCCGTGGGGGCAGGGCAAAACCAGCCTGATGCGCATGATCAAACACAAACTGGAGCAGGGTTTGAAATCCGCGGCGGAAAAACCGCAAGCGGCAACCACGCAGCAGCACAATGATATTCCTGGCACCCAGGCGAAATTGAACAACCTGGATGCATGGATCAAAGAGGAAAAAGCCGTTGCCCAGGAACCCGCGGCGATGTTAACAGTTAAACCGGGCGCCATTCCCTGCGTCTGGTTCAATCCGTTGTATTTCCAGGATAGTAAACAGATCTGGTCGGGTCTGGCGCATGCGATTTTGCATCAGCTTGCCGGCCAACTCGAAACCCGGCTGGAAAAGGAGCGTTTTTGGTTTCGCCTGCGGCTGACGCGTTTGAACACGCGCGCCATTCGCCGGGATATACACCAACTGATCCTGGAACGCCTGCTGCCCAAAGGCTTGATGTGGTTTGGTGTTCTGCTGGGCATGCTAGCCACGCAGTTTTTTACCAGCACACCGGTCGCGGAATTTCTTCGGACACATACCTGGTTAAATGCGCTGCCCGTGATCGGCGGATTGGGGCACGGCCTATTAAACTGGCTAATCAAAAACAAGGACTGGGCGTTGGACGACAAGCTCGTGAAGTATATCAATGAACCGGTGTACGAAGGTGACCTTGGTTTATTGCACCTGGTGGAACACGATTTGGACCGCGCTCTGGAATTATTGCTGGGAAAAGACGGCAGGCTGTGTGTGTTCATCGATGATCTGGATCGTTGCACACCGGACACGGTAAACAGTATTTTGCTGGCGATAAACCAGTTCATCAGTGTTCAGCACCGCAAACTCTATTTCATTCTCGGCATGGATACGCATATGGTGGCGATGGCGATTGAAACGGCCGCGGAAAAGCAGGCCGCAACCTACAATAAAAACCGGCATACGTCCAAAGGTTACGGCTGGCGTTTTATGGAAAAGTTTGTGCAGCTGCCTTTTTTCATACCGCGAATTTCCCCGGAAGAAGCGCAAAAGTTCCTTGGAAACCTGCTTAAGGGTGAACAGTTGGCTGAAGTGGCGAGCGCGGATGTCAATGCCCTCAAAAAACAAATCGATCTGACGACTAACCTGCCGGAGTTGCAGGAGTTGGTGGTCAATTTCAAAAATGAACACAACATCGATTTTATCCCGGAAGTCGATGCAACCGTGGCGTCCAGGATGATCGACCTCACCAGTGAGGAGGACAGTGATACACTGAACAATCTGGTTGTTGCCGCCATGAGTGATCTGGAACTCAATCCGCGCGAGATGAAACGCTTTCTGAATGTGGCGCGATTGTTGTTTATTCGTATCAATCATCAAGACGATGTCAGTAGCCAGGAGCATATGCTCAAAATTGTACGCGCCTCACACCTCATTCTGAATTGGCCGCAGTGCCTGCGTTGGCTGCAAGGTAACGCCCGAAGTTACACGCTCAAGGGGGAAAAAACAGATCCAGTGAAATGTATCGAGGCGCTGTATGATAATCCGGACATCGAGGACTACGAGGACTGGTGTAATGCCATAAAAGAAACCTGGGGTGAAACCGTAGCCGATACTGTCGCGCAACCGGATTTTTACACTTTTTCCAAGCGCATTCATGACAGTCCTCCAGGCTTATCGCAAATCTTTACTGCAAGGATATTTTAGGCGCCGGCTATTTAAAAGTCTGGTGAATATTAGCAAGCTAACACTTAACGGTAAGCTTAAAGGGAAATTCTATGTCAACCACCGCCACGCCGGCTACCAACACTCATGAACCGGTTTCATTAAGCGAAGCGTTTCTGTATTGGCTGAAACTGGGTTTTATCAGTTTTGGCGGCCCGGCGGGCCAAATCAGCATGATGCACCAGGAATTAGTGGAAAAACGCCGGTGGATTTCCGAACACCGGTTTTTGCATGCGCTCAATTACACCATGGTCCTGCCAGGGCCGGAAGCGCAGCAACTCGCAACTTATATCGGCTGGTTAATGCACGGCGTGTGGGGAGGGATTATTGCAGGCGTTTTATTCGTTTTACCCTCGCTGTTTATTCTTATGGCTTTAACCTGGGTTTATCTGGTGTTTGGCGATGTGCCGGTTGTAAAAGGTGTCTTATATGGGATAAAACCCGCGGTTACCGCAATTGTGGTATTTGCCGCCTATCGCATTGGCTCCCGGGCATTGAAAAATAATATGCTGCGCGCAGTGGCCGTATTGGCATTTGCCGCCATATTTATTTTTGATGTGCCGTTTCCTTATATCGTGTTGGCGGCCGGTATCATCGGCTATTCCGGGTCCCGTTTTGCGCCTGATAAATTCAAGGTGGGAGGGCATCATTCCGCTTCGGATAAATCTTACGGCCCTGCTGTTATTGATGACGATACACCGGTGCCGGCGCACGCGCGATTCAAAACAAGCCGTTTGTTGGTGTTTAGTTTTATAGGTTTATTTATCTGGTTGGGGGTAATGGCATCGCTAACCATCACCTACGGCTGGGAAGGCACACTGACCCAGATGGGGTGGTTTTTTACCAAAGCAGCCCTGGTGACTTTTGGCGGCGCTTATGCCGTTCTACCCTATGTCTATCAGGGGGGCGTCGAGCAGTATGCCTGGCTCAGCGCCGCCCAAATGATTGATGGCCTGGCGCTGGGGGAAACCACGCCGGGTCCGTTGATTATGGTTGTCGCCTTTGTGGGCTTCGTGGGTGGGTGGACCAAAGAAATCTTCGGACCCGAAATGCTTTCCATGGCGGGAGCGGCAGGCGCAGCCGTCGCGACGCTGTTCACTTTTTTGCCGTCTTTTTTGTTTATACTGGTCGGAGGACCGGCGGTCGAGGCAACCCGGGGTGATCTAAAATTCACCGCGCCGTTAACCGGTATAACGGCGGCTGTGGTGGGTGTCGTGCTCAACCTGGCGGTTTTTTTTGCCTATCATGTGCTTTGGCCGCAAGGTTTTGAGGGCAGGTTTGAATGGTTTTCAGCTTTACTCGGAACCGCCGCTTTTGTTGCTTTATTCCGGTTCAAAATTGGCATCGTTTCGGTAATTATCGCATGTGCGATTATCGGATTGAGTTACTCCTTGCTCGTTTAATCACAGACACGAAATAATTCTGATTCCTTGGCTTCATGCAGCAAGCATATAAATAACAGGCAACGTACAGCAGCGAAACCGGTAATGAAAGATCCTTTAATAAACTGGAACAGGATTGATGAAGGAATGGACTTTCCGGAAGGTGAGGTGTCCAGGCGGAACAAATGGATGGCGAGTGGTTTTACGGTGGCAACTTGTTTTTTATAGGCGTGGTTTTGTGTTCTCATTCCCAAATACCCGCAACTAGTGTCGCGAACCAGAAATATCGAAACATAAAACGGCAGCTTTTTC
>DATCIR010000188.1:0-4134 GCA_036507695.1 Gammaproteobacteria bacterium | reverse complement strand
AATGGGGCTGGCAAGACCAAACAATTCACGCGCAACGGTTTGTCCGAGCACACACACATGATCGGCGCTGACAACGTGTTGTTCGCTAAAAAACTCCCCTTCGGTCAAAGGCCAGTTCCTAAGACTGATAAACGCCGGTGTCACACCTTCCACGACGGTGCCCCAATTGGTGCCACGATAGCGCAACTGAACCGAAGTGCGCACCGCGGGTGAAACCGCGATGACCCCGGGGATATCGCGAATGGCTTCCGCATCGGCGCGAATGAGCGACGTCACGGTACCCACACCGGTCCGCACGCCGCCGCGCGTCACCGATCCGGGCCGGATAACCAGGGTGTTGGTACCCATGTTTTCCAGTTGCTCGGCAATGCGCTTTTGGGCGCCGGCCCCGATGGACACCATGGCAATCACCGATGCCACGCCGATGATCACGCCAAGCGCCGTCAGCATGGCGCGCGATTTATTGCGCCAGAGCGCCATTAACGCCAATTGTAATACCGCCGCCCAATTCATCACGGCGCTTCCAAAAGTCCATCGCGCAATACCACCATCTTCTGCGCCCGCGCTGCTACATCCAGTTCATGGGTAATTAATGCGATCGTCAAACCCTGCTCCCGGTTTAACCCATCGAGAAAGTTCAGCAATTCCGCGCTGGTTGCCGAATCCATGTTGCCGGTTGGTTCATCAGCCAGTAATAACGAAGGCCGCGTTACCAGGGCGCGCGCTATAGCCACACGCTGCTGCTGACCACCGGATAACTGGCTGGGTAAATGATAAATACGGTCGCCAAGCCCGACACGCTCCAGCATTTCCCGGGAACGCTGCCGGCGTTCGGCTTTTTTCACGCCGGCATAGATCAACGGCGTTTCCACGTTTTCCAACGCTGAAGTTCGCGGTAGTAAATTAAAGTTCTGAAACACAAAGCCAAGCTCCCGGTTACGAATCTGCGCCAATTGATCGCCGCTAAGCTGGGTAACATCCTGACCATTGAGCCAGTAGCGTCCTGTATCAGCAATATCCAGGCAACCGATAATATTCATTAAGGTCGACTTGCCTGAGCCCGACGGCCCCGTGATGGCCAGATATTCCCCTTGATTGAGCAGAAGATTGATACCGCGCAAGGCATGCACTTGCACACCATCAAGGGCATAGGTTTTATGCAGGTCCTGGATTTTTATGACTTCGTGTACCATATTGACAGCTCGGGTGACTAGCCCGCATTTCTCACCAGGATCGCGGGAGCAGGCGCAGGATTCGTGTTCGTAGGCGCCGCTCTGGAGCGAAAGTCATAGCCGTAGCTATGGCTTGGTCGCTCCCGCCCATCCCTGGGCTTCGCGCCATAAGTACTTCCTGTACAAAAGTGAAGAGCAAGCCTACGGACGCGAAGACCAGTCTGAACCGCGATAGGCCAGAGAGCGGAACAGTGTGTCTTCGATTTATGATTCATAGCCGTTTGTATTTCCAACTTTTCTTGATAGTTAGCGGCCGCCTGGTGAGAAATGCGGGCTAGCAGCAAATTTAGAACAATCGTAAACCAAAGCGGCGCGTTTGATCGGTGTCCCCGCGTTTTGGCGACACCGCAATTGCCATTTCCTCTTCCAGGCCATCACCGGTAATTTCCGTTTCCTTTTCACCGACAATACCGGTAGTAACCGTCAATGGCTGTAACGAGCCACCTTTGACTACCCAAATCAGTCCCTCGTTACGCTTAATTTTATTGCGTACGGCTTTCAACTCCTGCTCCGGCAAATCCGGAACAAAGCGCAAGGCGGTATTGGGCACTTTCAATACGTTCTCCCGGCGGCCCACTTCAATGGTAACTGTCGCCGTCATGCCCGGCTTTAACGCAAGGTCTTCATTGTCAACATGGATAATGCAATTGTACTTGACGACCCCGGCCTCCACTTTCGGATCCAGGCGCACCTGGGCTACACGGCCGGAAAATTTCCGGTTTGGATACGCGAACACCGTAAATTGCACCGGCTGCTGGTCGGCAATGGAACCAATAAACGCTTCGTCCACTTCGGTTTCGATTTGCATCCGGGTAAGATCCTGGGCGATGGTGAATAGGGTCGGTGCTTGCAAACTCGCCGCAACGGTTTGGCCCACATCCACACTCCGGGAAATAACGACTCCATCGATGGGCGTGTAAATAGACGTATAAGCGAGATTCACTTTCTCCCGGTCGCGCGCCGCTTTCGCCTGGGCCACGGTGGCGTTCCTGACCTTATGCTCAACCACGGCGGTATCATAGGTAAACTTGGCGACATCGACATCACTTTCGGAAACCAGGTTCCGCTTTTGCAGTTCCTGTACTCTCTCCAGCTGGCGCTTGGTGTCCAGCACGCTGACCTGGGCTTTATCGCGGGCGGCTTCGGCGCTTTTAAAGTTGGCGTCTGCTTCAGCCAGCCGGGCCTGAAACAGGGAAGGATCGATTTGCGCGATAAGATCGCCTTTCTTAACCTGGCTATTGAAATCCGCATAGAGATATTGGATTGTACCGGACACCTGGCTGCCAACCTGCACGGTAATAACCGGGCTCAAAGTACCGGTGGCGGACACATTGGACACAATGTCCCCGCGCGCTACTTTGCCCGGAGAAAAAGCAAGCCCGCTGTCTTTCTTATTCCCGCTGGTGAAATACCACAAGCCACCCGCGATTAATAGCAGTATCGCGACCGCGATGATCCAGGATGAACGGCCGAAGGTCATAATAACTCCCGTTAAAATCCACTTGTACTCCACTTACCAGCCTATGACTATACCATTTTCACTGAAGTTCGAAACCCGCGGTTTACTTTGCTGGCATTTAATTTTTCGACCTGTTAATTTACTTCGAGGCGGCTGATAGCGTATTGACTATTATCAATTCGGCATCCACGCTGCCGGGACACGCTGTGTTATCGCAACCGTCAGAGCGCCGTGCATAAATACTGAATACAAATGGTGGACGCGGATCGCAGATCCAGCCGGCTCGGGGAAAGTTCGAATGCCAGGAATTACAGTACCAGTTCCTGGATCAGCAGGATGATGATATCAATCGCGATTAACCAAATGATGAACCATTCCAGCATTGAGGAATGGGAATGCTTTTGCTCGTCGGCAATCATTTCCAGCAAATCCTGGATCGTCTCCAGTTTCTTGTTCAATACCTCGATTCTCTGGCGGATTTCCAGATAATCCGCGGTCAGGCTGTAATAATATTGCAGTTCCGGATATTCCCAGAAAAATTCCGGCACATCCAGCAAATCAAAATGCAGCGTCACGTCGCTTTTGGTGAGATACAGGAAGCCGCGCATCTTGGCCAGCGCTTTGCGCTTCAAACCGGACTTGCCTGTGCCGGCGATGCTCTCCGGGATATGCACCGTGGAGGTAATGGTTTTTTGTACGCTTGATTCAAACTGACCGAGCTTGGTTGATTGCGCAATACCGTGCGAAACGGCCAGGCGCGAGAGAATATCGTCATCGGTTAAACAAATGTGATCGTTTTTAAGCGATGCCAGCGGCGCACTGAGTTCGTAGGTAAACTCATCATCCAGCACATCGGTGATCGGCTCAAGGACAAATTCCCTCAGCACCCCGAGCAAGCTGTTACGGTCAATGATTGAAACATGCCAGAATACCGCTACACCATAATCGAAGATAAAGACTTCACCGTTCCGCCAGTTTAACTGCAAGACATTGCGGTATGTCACGGCGCCATGTGATTGGGACAACCGGTCACGCAGCGCGGGGAAATCATAATAGCCGCACTGACATCTGGCATAGACCTCGGAGGTTCTTTCCATGGAGGGATTTTTGAGAGCAGCCGCTTAGCGCCGGCGCGCCGCCATGCGGCGCAGGAATTCTTCCATGATTTCGACGTAAAGCTGCTCACCCAGGTATTTATCTTCCACGCCGGATTCAATACTGGGATTATCGTTCACTTCAATCACGACCGCGCGGTCATCCGATTGCTTGATATCCACGCCGTAAAAACCGTCGCCGATAAGACGGCTTGCCTTGGTGGCCACATCCAGCACCGGCTTGGGCACTTCAAAAGTCGGCAAAGTATCATAACCGCCGGCTTTGACCTCCTTGCTGCCGTATTGATAGATTTGCCAGTGATTTTTCACCATGTAATAACGGCAGGGG
>DATCIR010000187.1:0-4881 GCA_036507695.1 Gammaproteobacteria bacterium | reverse complement strand
CGTCGCAACCCGCAATACCCAAGCGCAGCCGCGCGTCCCGGCCCCAGCCAAAGCGTCCGCGCTAATTAATAATTATTTTTTTCTATCACCGCAATATTCGTCAATGTGTGCGGCGTCGGTGCGGTGGTAACAAACTCCCCGCCGCCCGCCAGCGCCATCGGCAACAATAACTGATCCGCCAAATGTTGATCGACCGGCGCATCACCCGCTAAATAATACCGCACGTCATCCGCCACCCGGTACGCCACCGTTTCCGCCCGGATACCCTTTTGGGGTTTTATTATTAACCCTGTTCGGGTATTATTCCAAGACCTACTTTCAATGGCCCAAACCGGCTGGCTAAAATCCGCAAATCCCGGGGCTTGACCCAGCAGGCCCTGGCCGAGGCCGCTGGGCTGCATATCAGCCAGGTGCGCCGCTACAAGACCGGGTCCGCGCAACCCACTTTAGAAGGATTGATCAAGCTTGCCCGGTCGTTGCATGTCAGCCTGGATGAGCTGGTGTTCGAGGACCATGAGCGCGGCCCCAACAGCAGCAAGATGCAGCTGTTGTTTGAGGCCGTGGAGCGTCTCAACAAGGAGGAACAGCAGGTCATTCAGGAACTGCTTGAAGGTATGATTATTAAATACAAGACGCGGCGCTGGACCGGCACGGCCGGTGGCGGCACGCAGGCCGCCGGTAACGGCTAACAGCCGCAAGCCGCTGGAGCTACACTCAACCTGACCGACAACAGGTCATATGAGCGGCTAATACTAACGATGACGTGCGAGGTAACCCAACATGCAACCGGATAAGATTGACGATGTCATGGAAAAACTCCGCAGCCTGCCGCCGGAGCGGATCGAGGAAGTGGCGGATTTCGTGGATTTTCTAAAACAGCGCATGCAGGCCAAACGTACCGACAAGCGCGAGCCGCTGGATTTTCCGGTCATCAGTGTGGGACAGTGGCCTGAGGATATGAGTTTGAGCAGGGAGGATATGTATGGCGACGATGGACGCTAACGCGCTGTTTGTCGATACCAACGTCCTGGTCTATGCCAATGTCCTGGAAACGCCTTTTCATGATCAGGCGCTGGCCGCCCTCAATACGGCCCATCACTCGGGCCGCACCCTCTGGATTAGCCGCCAGGTCATCCGCGAATACCTGGTCACCATGACCCGGCCCCAGGCCTTCGAGAACCTGCCCAAAACCACGGTGCTCGAACAGGTCGGGCAATTTATCAAAAAATTCGAGGTGGCGGACGACACCACCACCGTGACCGAGCAACTCTTGCAATTACTCAACAATCACAAGCTCGGCGGCAAGCAGGTGCATGACGCCAATGTCGTGGCTACCATGCAGGCCTATGGCATTCCGGCGCTGCTCACGCACAACGTTAAGGACTTTGAGCGGTTTGGGGAAGTGATCAGGATTGAGAAGATTTGACGGCATTCCACAAAACCGTGGTACGTCCCCTATTACGCAGTCTATTCAAGAACGAACGCTTGACCGGTCCATTTGATCGACTCAAACTCTCCGCATTCCATGCACTTGTACCAGCGCACTTCGGCCTCGCCTTTTAGCAAAGCGCTAAAGCCAATGCTTCCCTCTTCCTCGAAACGCTGGAGTGGACGCCCGTTTCGGGTGATAGCAACAAACCGCCCTTTCCTGCCGTCAGCACCTTCATAAACGCCGACAAAGAAATTCTCCGGAGCGCCGTCACCATCAAGGTCTGACGTAACAGCAAACTTAAGCGGTGACGCGTTAAATCGCTTGATTTCGTCTTGTGGTATACGGCCTTGAAGGTCAATCACATCAAGGGCGTACGCGCGCTGCCAATGCTCATCAATGGTCCGTACGTTGAGCCCATGAACAACGTTAGCGGTCGGCTGAAATTCAATGTCATACCACCAAGCGACATTGGGCTTGCTCTGTTCAGCGGTTGATACGGTTTGTGCAACACACGCAAACAACGTAAAAGACCCAACCACCATCAGCCATTGCGACGCAGGCTTACCAGTCCACATGCCAATGCCTCCCACCCGCCGCATTGGGTTCGCGAATAACTGTCGCACCCAGCGCCTGGATTCGAGCTTCAATGGCGTCCAATTGCTGATTTGTGCCGATGGGCCAGCTAATGTCTCTAGCGGTATCAGAAAGATGGTTCGAAATGATTGCGCCCCTCGCGCGCGCACGCTGGATAATCCGTTCAAATTCTACACTCGTTTGTGCTGCGGTGGCACGCCGATTCTGCGTGAACCACTGATCCATTTCCGTGATGTGCGGTGCGGCTCGGTAGGTATTGAGAAACTCCTGCCGGTTGGCCCTTATCCTCTGCGCCATCAGTTCCGCTTGCCGCCGGATGGTTCTGGCGCGGCCGGTAATGCGAATGCCGGCAGCTGGATATTCTCTTTGGATAGTCAGAATAAGCTGATCAATATTGGCGGGCCTTGTCTGGGTTTGATGACTTGTCACGGTTTTATCCTCATACCGAACAAAAGAATCTTTAATTTGTCCCAGCATCTTATTTTATAAACATTGTTATTTATATTGGTTAAAATTCTTCGACCATATTTCTCAATTGCACTACCTTGCGATATTGAAATAACTAAACGTTGGGTAATTTGGCTGATATGTGTAGCAGGCGTTATCGGTAACATAAAAAATTACCAGTTTTCCCGCCATAAATGCCGTTGTCAGAAGAGCTAATGCAGCTTTCCCATTTGCGTCATTTGTCTCGTTCCATCGCAGTGACGTGGATGAGCAATTAGCGGGACCAACAGGGGCGCCACTTATACTCAAGAAGCACGTATTATCGCTTTTATGGCACCCTATAGCTGTAATGGATCTTGCACCTGACGATTCTGAATAGGAAACAAACGGATAAATTAAAAGAATCAAACATAATATGTTTCGCATATCAATGTCCTCTTAGATCCTGCGTAGCCATATACGACGCGCTAACCCTACTGCGCTACGCTCTGATTACGGAATACCTACACCAGTTAATGTGGATGTGGTGCCGTCATAGCAACCATTGGTTTGGTTTGTCCCGGGAGCGGAACTTGCGATATACCACAATTGCACGGGCTTCCCTGACATTTTGGCAGATAAAAACGTACTTAAGTATGCTTTACCGGTTTCAGTTCTATGGTCGAATTTTATGTACTCTCCCCAGTTGCTACAGGTATTTGCGGGTTGAGGATCAAATCCTACAAGTGTCACAGTATCGTGAACCCTTATCTTTTTTATATTGGTATTGCCTACATAATCCGCGGAGACAAGACTAGAAAAAAATAATAATGCTAACATTAACGTGTATTTCTTTTTCCAACTATTCAATGTAAAACTATAATTCATACCTTTGGGCATAATAATAACCTCTGCATTATTCTACAGGTGATAAAATAACTTTCGTTATATGCATAAACTTGGTTGTCAATCCCACTCAACAGCGACCATCTCGCGAATATCGTCTACCGCGAATGTTAGTAACAATTGTTTTCTATCTCTGTTTCAGCACCAGTTTTATTAAGGGAAACTAATATTCCCGGTAAACTCTTTTTTCCCTTCAGGGCCACAAGTTGTGTCTGATACTAAGACTTGTATTGGGAGCTTCGCTGTATATGCAGTCAATAGCATACTCTGAATCCGTGCTTGAGTCGGTGCATCAAATTTAGACCAGAAAAAACTCCACGCTTGGTTATCTTGACAACCTGCCAGCCCTGGGCCTGTGTTACCTTGCACAACTACTGTATAAGCTGGATAGATATACATCCTATCGATTTGACCGACGCCATTCCATCCGCCATTTGCTACATTAGATGTCGTCAGAACAATTAGAGCTATAAAATACATTGCATTGCGCATCACCCAATTACCTCATAATCTTATATTAGTTGAACAATAAAGGGGGTACCAAACGACCCATTTTTTCTAAGAAATCTCTGACTAAGTCATTCCGGCGAAAGCCGGAATCCAGAAAGGTATTGATTTACCTGGACCCCGGCGAAGTTTATACCCAAAGGGCACAAGTAACCTAAAGGTCACAAGTGCCCTTCGGGCACCGGGGTGACGAAAAGAGACTTGCTCAGAGCTTCCCTAATACATTTATTACAAAACTGATTTTTGATCCCAGTTTCCTATCAGTTCTAAAGTTATCCTTTTAAACCTATAAACAAACGAGCTTATAGTTTACAGCCTATTTATTTTTTACTTTTTTCAACAGCCCAATAACTTTAATCACACCGGCTCGGCTTTTGTTTCTGCCTTGCGCACACTTTGTTAATCGACACTGGCCGATTTATTCATTCGTGTTAATCAGCGGTATATCACCATATGCGTTATTCTATCCCCGCTATACAAACATTGGGGGGAAGTCTCGTTGTATACAACTGCGATTTTTTTACCCGTTGACAGCGCTAATAATGCCATTGCGTACATTTCTTTTGCCTCGGGGTCTGTTGTCAACCAATAGAATTTTCCAGCGTGTCCACAAGTATTATCTGTTATTGACGACTCGACGACATAATTTTCTTTATGTGCATACACCTGGTTAACAAACCCACTCGTCAACGACCACCGCGCGTATATCGCTGTAGAAGCCAGCATCAAGCATACTACAAAGCAAATTTTTATAATTGTTGAATTCAGGAACAAAGAACAATTTTTTCTAATATACATAGCAATACACCTCCTCTTCTATATCCACAGCCGTCCTGGCGCTCCAGGCGCGACTCGCTATTTTTCATTTTTTCAATCTTGTCTTTAATGTAACTGTTGCCCAACACTCGTTTTTGATTGAACGCTTAGTGTATGTCATGCAGCGATAGATTAACGGAGTTGGTTGGCTATCGGATAGCTGCGTTTATCATCACTGCAAAGTTAAATAGTAAGGGCGA